>NZ_JBAKHS010000024.1:0-81291 GCF_036906795.1 Micromonospora sp. CPCC 205739
ACCAACCCGTGAAACCGTTACACCGCAACAAACGCCACCGAACCTAACAAAGCACTACTAGGCCCCGCGTCCAGTTTGGCCGATGACCAGACCCGGGTCATGCAGAGCGAGACCGCGGTACGCGGTGGCAACGCTGACAGCCAACTGCTCCGCAAGCTCGGCCATGCCGGGGTCCGGCTCCACTTCGGATCCCGGGTGCTCGTCCGGTGCTCATCCGTCCGTGCTCGCCTTCCCGGCGTTCCACCGGGCCACCATGGTCCGTCGAACATGGCGATGGCCCGGGTGGTGGTAGACGGCAGCCGAGCCCCGGTCAAGATCGGCGATCGAGCCAGCGCCTCGCCTTCATCGCCCTGCGTCAAGCGGATGTCGATGACTGCACCAGCGGCTCTCCCAGGAAGCCGTTTCGGGTGCACGCGGTACAGGTCGGCTCAGACAACACATCACCCGGCGGATGGCCTGAGGTCGCCAACAACTAGACATACCATCCGGAAGTGTGCTTGTTCCAAAAACGCGGAAACCCTCTCAAACGAACATGAGTGTTCCTAACGTTTGTCGTGGCTCGCCTTCCAGAGCCAAGCCAGAGGAGGGAGTGAGGGACGTGTCGAAGAAGTTTCTGACCAGGCTCGCTGGTGGGGTGGCGCTGGGGAGCGCCGCCCTGCTGCTCGGTACGCCCGCCGCCGCGTTCGCGTCCGACGGGTACGGGGACTCCAAGGACCGGGACCGCGGCAGCGTCTTCTGCGGGAACAACAAGCAGTCCAACGAGGTGTTCGTCGGCAACTTCGTCGTCGGCAACGACATCGAGGACAGCGATGTCGACATCGACCAGGACGCAGACGTTGACGCGACGAACGAAAACCAGCAGGGCGGTGGACCGCGCACCAACGTCTGCATCGGCGACGTGGACCTGGAGCTGGAGCTGGAGGACTGATCTGCTCCACAGCGTCGGCTAGCCGGTGGGCTGGCCGCCTGAGGCCACCAGGAGCGCCAGCGGCCGTCACGGTTTCCCCGTGGCGGCCGCTGGCCCCGTTCTGGTCGTCCTTCTCGCGTGAAGCGGTGCCGGCCTCAGGCGGTGCGGCCCGTGGCCAGACTCGCGAACACCACGATGTTGTCCTTGTACGATTTCGCCGCCTTGTCGTAGTCGCCACCACAGGTGATCAACCGGAGCTGTGCCTTGCCGGTGTGGCCGTAGACCAGCGCGGAGGGGAACTTCTTCTTCGGGTAGCGGACCACCCCGTCGACGGTGAACCGGGCCTTCTTGCCGTCTTTGCGAAGCACCTCGATGGTGTCTCCCGGCTTGAGCGCACCCAGCCGGAAGAAGACCGCACGCCCGGTGGCGCGGGAGTCGACGTGGCCCACCACCACCGCGGTTCCGGCCTCGCCGGGGCTGGGTCCCAGCTTGTACCACCCGGCTGCGTTGGCTTGCTGGAGCGGCGGGACCGCGATCTGCTGGTTGCGATCCAGCCCGAGCGGAGTCGTTGGTGCGTCAACGCCGATTCGCGGGATCTTGATTCGGGTCGGTGGTGAGGGCGGCATTCCGGCCCCTGCCGGTGCAGGAGACGGAGGGGTCGCGGCGGACCCGCGACCCTCGACGGGGCGGCCGCGGGCCTCGCCCGCCAGGCTGGCGGCCGGCGACGCGCCGGCCGCGCTCGGGGCCGGTTCCGGTGCGGTGGTTTCCCCCGCCACCGGTGAGAGCAGGAACGGCGGTGCGGCGGCGGAGTCGGGCTGTGGTGGTCGGACCGGCTCAGGAGCCATGGCCGCGAGCCCGATCAGCCCTGCCCCGGTGAGCGTGAGAAGGACGACCAGGACGAGGCCGGCGGCCCGCCACGGAAAACCGTGGCGGCCGCTGGCGCCTCTGGCCGCCTCAGGCGGGGGTGCCATTGGCGGACCGCCGACGCAGCAGCGCGATGCCACCGAGTGCGGCCACGCCCAGCATGCCGGCACCGGTCGCCGTCAGAGCACCGGTGTTGGTGCCGGAGAGCGCGCCACCGTCACCGGCAGCGACGCCGCCCGTTCTCGGGAGCGCCCAGGCCCCCTCCGGACCCGCGTACGCGCCGCCCGTCGCGGGAAGGCTGCCGGCACGCTGACCTGCCGGCGCGCCGACCCCGCCGATGCCGGTCTCGACCATCTTGAGAAGGTCGCCCAGGAGGTCGGTCTCCACATCCGCTTCCACGTCGAGGTCGCGGATGCAGACGATGAGGAGCTGGCCGCCTGTGTTCGACGTCGCACCAGCTGCGGCCTGATTGAACACGACGACGCTGTCAGTGATGGTGTTGTCACTGATGATGTTGGAGACGTTCAGCTTGTTGACCTGCCTGCTGGTGGCACAGGTGACGCCGTTCCCCTCCTTGTCGCGCAGGCTGAACGTCTGGGGCTTGTCGTCTGGCTTCTTCTTCTTCGACGTCTGCCCCTGGCTCTTCGTCTTTTGCCCCTCGCTCGTGGCCTTGGGCTCCTTGGGTGTCTCGTCGGGCGCGGCGAGCGCGGCGGCCGGCGCACTGAGCAGCAGGGCGGCGCTGCCCAGTGCCACCCCACCGGCGATCTTGGTCAGAAAGCTCATCGACATGATCCCTCACTCCCTTCTGGGCGGCTCAGGAGGCGAGCCACGACGAAACGTTAGGACGACTCATGCCGTATCGGAAGGTTTTCCGGGTTTTGAGACGTCTGGGGCGCTGGTGCGATAAGTGGGCCGCTTGCGCTCTTTGGGTGAACCGCCCGATGCTGGCCCTTTCTAGGCCGTTTCGTGCTGATCGCCCGCCCCAGGGAACCCCGGATGAGAGAGGAGTCTGCCGACCTGGTGGCTCGGGCGGCCGCGGACGAGGCCGCAAAGTACCTCTTCGGATGACCTGGCTGCACGAATGGCGGTACGGTACCGCGATGATCATCTCGGCCGGGAGAGGCAAGCTGTTGACCTGCCGCGACGGTGGTGCGCCCGGCAGGATTCAAGCGTGCAGCGGGTGGCGGAGGAAGGAGCAGGCATGTCAACCGAACCGGAGCCCGGCCTCGCGCCCGAGCACACCCGACCCCGTTACGCCAAGGATCCGGTCCTGATGACGGTCGACGGGCAGGACTTTCGCATTCGTGAGCGTGCTGAAGAGCCCGGCGAGTACGACTTCGACTGGCTCAGCGGGCCGCACGACTACGGCTTCGGCATCAGCAGAGCTGACGGCGGCGCAATGACCGTGCCTGAGATGGAGGAGGCCATCCGCGACTTCCTCGCTGAGATCGACCCCGCCACCGGATACCTGAAGGAGTAGGTGCACCAGTGGCTGTACAGGGCCGTGGTGATCGTCTGGACCGGGGGTTGGCAGGCTTGACTGCGCCTGACGCTTGGGTCGCTCCTTGCCGCCGAGCTCGGAATCGGCCTGAGGCGGGTCGGAAGCGGCAGCCGGCTGACGCTCGGCCGAGAAGGTGAAGAGCGGCTCAAAATCGCTGTCCGGTTGCCGGAGCACGGTGCTAGACAGCCGGAGTGGAAAAGACTCTGGAGTTCCCCGCTCTGCTGCGGTTGATCGACGAACGATCGACGGCCTTCCGCGCCGCGGTCGCCTCCGCGCCCAGCCTCGACGTGCAGGTGCCGACCTGCCCCGAGTGGACGCTGTTCGATCTGGTGCAGCACCTGGGCGAGGGGCGCCGCTCCTGGGCCGCCACCATCGCCGCAGGGCCTACCGCCTCGGCCAAGTCCTCATCGGAGGGTCCGGCTGCGCCTCGGGAGCGCGAGGCTCTGCTGGCCTGGTCGGCCGCATCGACGCAGCAGCTACTGGACGCACTGCGGGAGGCCGGCCCGGATCGCGGTTGCTGGACGTGGTGGGGTACGTCGCAGTCGCCGCAGACCTGCGGTGCCGTCGCCCGGCACCAGCTCCAGGAGATCGCGGTGCACACCTACGACGCTCAGGTCACCCTGGGCGCCCCGCAGCCGCTGCCGGACGAGGTGGCACTCGACGGTGTCGACGAGTTCCTGTCCACCTGCTGCGCAACGACGGCCGCCTGGCCGCACGAGCCCGCTGCCGTCGACTACCACGCCACCGAGGGCCGCTCCTGGCGCAACTGGCTCTCCGCCGACGGCGCACGGGCCGCCCGCCTGCCCACGCCCGGCACAATGCCCGCCACCGCTGCCGGCGAGGACCCGGACGCGGCCGACGCCTCCCTCCGGGGCACCGCCAGTGAGCTGGTCCTGGCCTTTTACGGCCGTATTCCGGTGGACTCGCTGAAGCTGCACGGCGACCGACCGACGTCTCTTCGACCTGCTCCTGGCGTGGGACCCGGATGAGTAGGACGTGACGATGCGCCACCTCGTACGCCCGAGGGCGAAGGCGCCGCCTGCCGCCAGGGCTGCCAACGGTTCTCCCTGGCCCGCTTGCGGGCCGCCTTTGGCGAGGTACCTTCACTCCGGTTGCCAGCGGAGCCAGCGCTGGTCGTGCTGGAAGCCCACCCGCTGGTAGAAGGGCACTGCGCGTTTGCTGGAGTGGACGGTCACGTGCTCCAGGTCCAGCTTGCGCGCCTCGGCCAACACGGCCTTCAGCAGCACCGCACCGATCCCGCTGTCACGCAGCTCAGGGACCACATACACCGACTGGACGTCACCGCTTTGACGACGTCGACGTGCGGGAGTCGGTACCCGGTCGGCGACCATCAGCCAGGCCATCCCGACCACGTCACCGTCTGTCTCAGCCAGGAAGGGCAAGTGGGTCGAGAGATGGTCTGTGACCCAAGCGGAGAACAGCTCCATGAAGGCGGCGCGGTCTGTTCCGGTATAGCCGCGTTCCTCGGTCAGCCGGCGCCACCGGAGGCCGCCTAACGCCGCAGCGTCGGCCGCCGTCGCCGCACGTACCGTGACCTGCATCCCCGTCCTCCCCAACGCCCGTCTCGATCCAGCCGATCGTGATAGCCCGCGCGGGCCGCGGGCCTGTCACCGGGGGTTTTTCGTGGACGTGAATCTAGGCCAACCGTCAAGCGTTTGGTGGGACTAGGCACACTCCGCAATGTGCGCTGGCCGCTCTCGGACCTGTCGAGCCGCTTCGGGGGGTACAACCTCTGCGGGAGCGGGAAGCCGCTGACCTGCGGTGACATGGGTGCACCCGGCAGGATTCGAACCTGCGGCCTTGGGATTAGAAGAAGATCGCGGATGGCTGGTCGGGGTACGGTGCCGCTGCTGGTCTGGTCCGCTGGTGTCGGTTCTGGTCGGCGTGGGCCGGGGGTCTTGGCTGTACGAATGGCTGTACGGCGCAGGGAACCGCGTGGGCATGGCTGGAGGATCAGTGGCGCTGAACAAGCGGGGCAGTCGGCCCATCGTTGTCGATGGCAACCGCTATCGCTGGCTCGTCCGCCGGAAGCCGACATACAGCCAGGGCTTGACCTGGTCACCGCTGAGCTTCGCCGTTGAGCGGGCGGATTTGCCTGACTGCGCCACCCTTGTCGTCCAGCTCGCATCACCTCGTCCGGACAACTGGATAAACGCTGCGGCCTCTCCGGTACTCCCTTCGGTGGTCGCAAGCGCCATCCGGCAGGCGCTTGAGCGGGGATGGCAGCCGGAGCGCCCCGGCTCGCCGTTCATGCCGAACCTCGGCGCTGATGACCAGTTGTAGGGCCCAGCGACGCCAGCATTGCACCCGAACGCGGAGGGGGACGCGTGATCGTCGACCACCTTGTCAGGGCCCTCGTAGCAGCAATGGTCACCTTGGTCGAGTCCGTTGAGTCAGGCCGGGATGCAGAGCGCACTGCTCTGAATACCTTGGAAGAGATCGCCTACCTGCTCGGCCAGATGAACTCCGACGAACGTCAGGACTTCCGTGACCTGCTGGAGCGTGTAGCGGCACTGGAGACCAAACGCGCTGACTTCATCCACAGCTTGCCCGGTGCGCTGGGTTGGGATGGGGAGTCATAGAGCGGATCTCCCCTTCCGGGGAGGCTGGTAGCCCTTGTGGTGCCCGGCGAGGTGATCCGCGGCCGATCTCTGAGGAGGGCCGGGGTTCGGGGCGGAGCCCCGAGGTCTTCCGATCCTGTGACTCTCAAGCGTGGCCGACCGGCCCGGCCGATGCCGGCCGGAGGTCGCCAGCAGGCCGGGGCCGGGCCGGCGCGGCCCGCTTGCGGGCCGCCTTGATCTGATAGAGCGCAATTCGGCAGTCTGGACCGCGACGCTATGTGTCCCGTCACGGGACAGCTTGACGCTCACGTCCGGTCCGCGACCCGGGCGCGAATCGCGGCATGGCCGCGTCCCCTTTGGCTGGAACGAGCTTGTCCTATCCCTGTGCTCTAATCCCGCCATGCATGTCGTCGTCACAGGCGCACTCGTTGAAAACGGCGCGGTCCTGCTAGTACACCGCAGGCCGACCAAACGGGCATACCCAGATGTCTGGGATCTGCCCGGGGGGCAGGTCGAAGCGGGTGAGTCGGAACTACAAGCCCTCGCGCGTGAGATGCACGAGGAGCTCGGTGTTCACATTGTGGCGGAGTCCGCTTCACGGTTGGGCGTCTTGCATGCCGGCAATGGCGAGGACGCGGTTCACGTGGGCGTCTGGCAAATTGAAGACTGGGTTGGCTCTCCGACCAACCGTGCACCTGACGAGCATGACGACATCGCATGGGTCGGGATCAGCGAGCTGGGCGGCCTTCCCCTCGTGCATGGCGTCTTGGCGGCAATGGTTCGTTCTCTGCCTGAGTTTGAGTGCGCCCGCAGGCACTCAGATGTCACCGACCGTAACCAGGACGACCGAGGAACCAAGGCTGACTGTCGTGCATGTGCTGGGACGGATTCGTCAAGCATCAGGTGGAACTAGACAGGACCGCGACGCTATGCGTCGAGCAGTTGCGTGCAGTAGGCGGCGGTGGCCTCGTCATGAACCTTGCCACGGGGCCAGCGCTCGCCCTGTAGGTCGGAGTCTTCTGCGGCACGAACGCGGCGGATCAGCTCGGCTGGGCCGTGGTCGTGCAGGATCGTCAGGAGGCCGGTCCAGTCGGTGAGGCCGAAGCGGTCGGTAAGCCGGGCCGGCTCCGTCACTGAGCAGCGCTGCGGCTGTCACGTCCTTGATCGGTCGGCTTCCCATCACCGCCTCGTCGGCGGCTCTTGAGTCGGCGGCGGCAACCCAGAATCCGCGGGGCTTGTTGCGGTGGGCGCGCAGGGCCTGCACGTAGTCGCGGCGGGCCTGGTCGTGTTCCGGTGTGCCGTTGGGGAGAATGTCCATTGTGGCCCGATAGTGCCGTCCAATCTCTGCCTCGCGGTCGTCGCTGATGACGAGCGGTGCGTCGTCGGCCTGGTCGAGTACGAGCACGGAGTCGGCGAGCACCAGGTGCTCAAGGTGGTCACGATTGGTCCGGAGCATGATGACCGTCGCGGACGGGGTGCCGGGCTCGTCAAGATGGCAGGTGTCTTCGTGTAGGGCGGCTGTCTGCCTGATCGCCTCGGCGAGGATGGCGGGTAGCTTCTGGTCGCTGCCGTCAGCAAGCCGCCGACCGGTTGGCGGCGGGGGAGCGCTGGCAGGATCACGGCCTGGTCTTCCCGTCTAAGGTCGGTACGCCGATGGACCCGGACCACATCGACCGGACGTGGCACAAGATCCGGGCGGCGGCCGGCCTCGACTGGCTGCGGCTGCATGACCTGCGGCACGCCTGCGCGACGTTCCTGCTCGTCTCCGGTGCCTCGCCCCGGACGGTGATGAAGGTGCTCGGGCACAGTCAAATCGGCTGACGATGAACACCTACGCCCACGTCCTGCCCGAGATCGAACGGGCCGCCGTGGACGAGGCCGCGAGGCACCTCTTCGGCTGACTTGGCTGTACGAATGGCGGTACGGAGGCCGCGGTGATCGTCTCGACCGGGAGCGGAAAGCCGCTGACCTGCGGTGACGGTGGTGCGCCCGGCAGGATTCGAACCTGCGGCCTTGGGATTAGAAGTCCCCTGCTCTATCCGCTGAGCTACGGGCGCGCGGCGTGCGTGTCGCGCCAAGAGGGTACCGCCGCACCCCCGGGCCGCGGGGGAACGGGTGCCCGCGGCGGCGCGGTGATCAGCGTCGCACGCCACCGCCGCCGCGGTCATCCCGGTTACGGGCAGGCGCGCCCCGTACCCTCGGCTTCGTGCTGCTGGAACCCGACGCCGAGAACGAGGTCGCCTACGAGCTGTGCCAGCTCCTGGGGCGGGCCATCCTGCCGATCCGCCCGGCCGGGCCGACCGACGACGGGCCCGCTGGGACCGCGTTCCTCTTCGCGCATCGCACGGGGGAGTACCTGCTGACCGCCGACGTCGTGACCCGGGTCGAGGCCGGGGAGGTCGGGCTGCGGCCGAGCGTCACCGAGCCGGCCGGGGTGGCGCCGGACGCGCTGGTGCTGCCGCACTTCGCCGACCGGTGGACGCACCGGCCCGATCTCGGGGTGGCGGTGCTGCCGACCGGTGAGCTGCACGAGCGGGCGGCCGGGCAGGGCTGGCGCTGGCGTACCCAACCGGTGCCCGACGCGGTCGCGGCCGGCGCGGACGACGTGGCCGGGATCGGCGCGGAGCCGGTCTCCGCCATCGTGCTGGCGCTCGGTGTCCGCGACGACGGCTCACGCCCGCTGGAGGTCGCCGTCGAGCGGGCGGTCCGCGCGGACGACGGCCTGCGGATCACCGGCGAGCTGCCCGCCGGGTACGTCGGCGCGCCCGTGTTCGGCGTGCGGGCCGACGCGACGGGCGAGGTCGGGCTGCGCTGCCTGGGCCTGGTGCTGCCGGGCGAGGGCGGCCACCCGGTCGCCACCTTCGACCGGATCACCGCCGAGCTGCCGACCGGCGGCTGAGCACCGGTCAGCCGGCCTGCGTCGCTTCCGCGGGCTCGCTCTCCCCGGCCGGCTCCCGGCTGCCCGGGACCGTGGTCGCGCCGGACTCCGTCGCGGCGGGGCCGGCGTCCGTCGGACCCGCGCCGAGGAACGCCTCGGCCCACCGCCCGACCTCGGCGAAGACCTTCTCGCGTACGGCGGGGCCGGAGAGCGTCAGGTCGTGCATGCCGCCGTCGAAGCGGGCCAGGGTGACGTGGCGGCCGAGCCGGGGCGCCCAGCGGACCATGTGCTCGACGTCCAGGACGGCGTCGGCCAGGGCCGCGGCATCCTGCCACTTGGTGCCCTTGAAGCTGCGGGTCGAGCAGGCCAGGAGCACCGGTACCGGGATCTCCAGCCCGGCGCGCAGTTGCCGCTGGGCGGTGCGGATGGCGTTGATCCAGCCGGCCCGGACGGGGAACCCGGCGAGCGGCTTCCAGGCCAGGTCGTACGTCCACTCGCCGCGGTGCTCGGCGTGCAGGCTCTCGCCGTACACGGTGCCCAGGCCGAAGGGGAGGACGCGCTGCGGCGCGCGGCGGCCCAGCCGGGAGACGGCGGCCGCGAGGGGTCGACGGATGACCCAGGGGGCGTTGATGTCGAAGAACGGGCTGTTCAGGAAGAGCCCGTCGACCAGGCCGGCGTCGCGTCGGGCATGCGCCCAGAGCGAGAGGATCAGGCCGCCGGTGGAGTGGCCCATGGCGAGCAGGGTGTCGTGCCCGTCGTCCTCGCGGATGATCTTTGCGGCGGCGTCCAGCTCGGGGAAGTAGTCACCGAGGTCGTGGCAGAAGTTCGGGGTCTGGTGCGGCAGCAGGCTGCGACCGTACTTGCGCAGGTCGAGTGCGTAGAAGTCCCAGCCGCGCTCGGCGAAGAAGTCGGCGACGTGGGTCTGGAAGAAGTAGTCGACGAAACCGTGCACGTAGAGCACGGCCCGCCCGGTGGGGCGCTCCGCGCGCCGCCGGACCAGGGTGGCGACCACCGGTCCCTCGTCGTCGGTGCCCAGGTCGATCGTCTGCCGCTCGTACGGCGGCCCCAGCACGTCCGGTTCCACGAAGGCGACGGTACGCCCGGAAGCTACCGGGCGGTAGCCCCCGTTGCCGTCCCCGTCCGGTCGCACCGGTCGGACGGGGACGGCCGGTGCGCCGCTCAGGCCGTTTCGGCGTCGGCCCGGGGGAGGTCGACGTCGGCGTCGGCCACCTGGTCGGGGCCGGGCTGACCCATCTCCCGGATGTGCTTGTTGTGCCGGGGCTCCTGCCGCGTCTTGGCGTCGTTGAGCCGCCGGCGCAGGTCGTCGCGGGCGTCGTGCAGCGCCGCGCGCAGGTCCTCCTCGCTGGAGGTGGTCACGATCTTCTGCCGACCGGCGATCCAGCACTCCAGGGTGACCTTCTGCCCGCGCGCCTCGCGGTCCTTGACCGACACCTCCAGCTCGGTGGCGTCGGCGTGGAACGCGGCGAGCCGCGCGTCCAGGGTCGCGAACTGCTCCACGATCCAGTTCCGGTCACCCTGCGAGAAGCCGGCGCCGACGCGCAGGCACTCGGCCACGGTCGCCGGGTTGGTCACCGCGCTCATCGCCGCACCTCCCGCTCGGTGCGGACGGAGCCGGTGGTACGCGGGCTGAGAATCATCGTCACTGACCTTTCTCCCATCGGACCTCGTGCCGTGCTGGCTCTCGGTTGATCAAATCCATACCCAGATCCGGTCGTTCCCACGCCGTGAACCCGCCTTCCGATCCTGGTCACCCCCGGTACGGCCACCCAGGGCCGAGCGGCCCTAGCAGACCGGGACCTTGATCAGGTCGTTGTCCACAGGCCGTTCCGTCGTCCACAGCCGGGACCTCTCGCGCTCGCCCCGCGGCGCCCACCCGGCCAGGCTCGGCACCGAGTCGACTCGCCACGGCAGGCCCTGGAACCCCTGGGAGGGGACGATGTTCGATACCTACGTCACGATCGTCGGCAACGTGCTGACGGCCCCCGAGTGGCGCCGCACCACGCAGAGCAACACCCTGGTCGCCAACTTCAAGGTCGCCTCGACCGCCCGCCGGCTCGACCGGGACAGCGGCCGGTGGGTGGACGGCAACAGCCTCCGCGTCCGGGTCAACTGCTGGCGCAAGCTGGCCGAGGGGGTGGCCGCCTCGGTGATGGTCGGCGACCCGGTGGTGGTGGCCGGCCGCCTCTACACCCGCGACTGGACCGACGACGCCGGCAACCACCGCACCCTCTACGAGCTGGAGGCGATCGCCGTCGGGCACGACCTGTCCCGGGGACGGGCCCGTTTCCTGCGCAACAAGCCGACCATGGCCACCAGCACCGTCGAGGACGCCGACGCGGCCGGTCGGGTCCAGGGCGAGCCGACCGAGCCGGTGCCGTACGAGCAGGCCCCGGCCGCGCCGGACGACCGGCCGTTCGACGACGACTTCGAGTTCTCCGGGTTCGCCGCGTCCCGGGCCGGTGTGGAACTGCCCGGCACCGGCTTCGAGGGGCTGACCGACCCGTTCGACGAGGAGACCGGCGACCCCCCGGCCTCCGACGACGAGCTGGCCCCGGTGCCGGGGGACGGCGAACCGGCCGCCGGGGAGGGCGGGGAGGCCGCCGGGGAGGGCGGGGAGGCCGCCGGGGAGGGTGAGCTGGACGCCGCGTCGGAGGAGAGCGCCGTCGCGCCGGCCGGGCGGGGCCGACGGGGGCGCGGCCGGGTGCCGGTGCCGGCCTGAGCCGACGGGCCGGAGCCGGTGAGCGGCGGGGTGGTCCCGGCTCCGGCCCGACGGGGGCGTACGGACGGGGGCGGGGTGGTGACGCGGCGGCGTCGGCCGCCCCGCCGTACGGCTAGGCTGGCCGGCCGGAGGTGGTGCGAGGTGCGTCAGGCGACCGCCGTGGCGAACGCGGCTGGGCTGGTGGCGGGGTACGCCCTGGACTCCCTGCTCGGCGACCCGCGTCGCTGGCACCCGGTGGCCGGCTTCGGCCGCGCGGCCGGCGCCCTCGAACGGCGGGTCTACCGCCCCGACCGGGCCGCCGGAGCGGTCTTCACGACGCTCGCCGTCGGCGCGCCGGTGCTGCTCGGCGCCGCCGCCACCGTGGCGACCCGGCGGCACCCGGTGCTGCGCGGCCTGCTCGTGGCCGCCGGCACCTGGACGGTGCTGGGTGGACGCACGCTGCGGCACGAGGCCGGCGTGATGGGCTCCGCGCTGCGCGGCGGCGACCTGCCGGCCGCCCGGAGCCGCCTGGGTCACCTCTGCGGGCGGGACCCGTCCGCGCTCGACGAGTCCGAGCTGGCCCGGGCCACCGTCGAGTCGGTCGCCGAGAACACCTGCGACGCGGTGGTCGCCCCGCTGCTCTGGGGAGCGGTCGCCGGGCTCCCCGGCCTGCTCGGCTACCGCGCCGCCAACACGCTCGACGCCATGGTCGGCCACCGCTCGACGCGCTACGCCCGCTTCGGCACCCCGTCGGCCCGCCTCGACGACGTGCTCAACCTCGTCCCGGCGCGACTGACCGGGCTGCTCACCATCGCCGTCGCGCCGACCGCGCACGGCGACCGGGCCCGCGCCTGGCACGTGTGGCGGCGCGACCGCGCCGACCACCCCAGCCCGAACGCCGGCCAGTGCGAGGCGGCGATGGCCGGCGCCCTCGGCGTCCGGCTTGGCGGGCGCAACGTGTACTTCGGCCGCTCCGAGGTGCGGCCGTTCCTCGGCGACGGCCCCCGCCCCGAGGCGCGGCACCTCAAGCGGGCCGCCCGGATCTCCGGTGCCGTCGGCCTCGCCGCGCTCGCCGTCGCCGCGACCTACCCGCTGACCGTCGGCCGGCTGGTGGACGCCGCCGGCCGGCGGACGCTGCGCGCACTGCGTCCACGGTTCGCCTCCACCACGGCCCGGCGACCGGTCAGCCCCGCGGTCGCCGCCCGGCGCGTGGTCGACGCCGGGGCGGGCTTGGGGAGCGGGCGGTGAGCGGCGGGCTGCTGGTCGCCGGCACCACCTCCGACGCCGGCAAGAGCGTGCTCACCGCCGGCATCTGCCGGTGGCTGCACCGCCAGGGGGTCGCGGTGGCGCCGTTCAAGGCGCAGAACATGTCCAACAACTCCGCCGTGGTCGTCGGCCCCGACGGCCGGGGCGGGGAGATCGGCCGCGCCCAGGCGATGCAGGCCGCGGCCTGCGGGCTCGCCCCCGACCTGCGCTTCAACCCGGTCCTGCTCAAGCCCGGCAGCGACCTGGCCAGCCAGGTGGTCCTGCTCGGCGAGGCCGTCGACACCGTCACCGCCGGCAACTTCCGCGAGCTGCGGCCGAAGCTCGCCGAGACCGCGTACGCGGCCCTGGCCGAGCTGCGCGAGGCGTACGACGTGGTGATCTGCGAGGGCGCCGGCAGCCCGGCCGAGATCAACCTGCGGGCCGGCGACTACGTGAACATGGGGCTGGCCCGGCACGCCGGCCTGCCCACCATCGTGGTGGGCGACATCGACCGGGGCGGGGTGTTCGCCTCGATGTTCGGCACGGTCGCCCTGCTCGACCCGGCCGACCAGGCCCTGGTCGCCGGCTTCGTGATCAACAAGTTCCGGGGCGACCTGGGCCTGCTCCAGCCCGGGCTGGACATGCTGCGCGGGGTCACCGGCCGCCCGACGTACGGGGTGCTGCCCTGGCACCTCGACCTCTGGCTCGACGCCGAGGACTCCCTGGCGTACGGGCGGGTGCTGGGCCGGCCGGCCGCGCCGCGCGGCACCGACTGGCTGGACGTCGCCGTGGTCCGGCTGCCCCGGATCAGCAACGCCACCGACGTCGAGGCGCTCGCCACCGAGCCCGGCGTGCGGGTCCGGCTGACCGTCGAGCCCGCCGAGCTGGCCGCCGCCGACCTCGTCGTGCTGCCCGGTTCCAAGTCCACCGTCGCCGACCTGGCCTGGCTGCGCGAGACCGGCCTGGCCGACGCCGTCACCGCGCACGCCGCCGCCGGCCGGCCAGTGCTCGGCATCTGCGGCGGCTTCCAGATGCTCGGCCGGGCCATCCACGACCCGGTGGAGAGCCGCCGGGGCAGCGTCCCCGGGCTGGGCCTGCTGCCCGTCGAGATCACCTTCGACCGGCGCAAGACCGTCCGGCAGGCCGTCGGCACGGCCGCCGGGGGCGTCCCGGTACGCGGCTACGAGATCCACCACGGGTACGTCTCCACCGCCGAGGAGACCCTGCCCCCGCTGCTCACGTACGCCGACGGCCAGGGCGAGGGCGCGCGGCTCGGGGCGGTGTACGGCACCCACTGGCACGGCGCGTTCGAGTCCGACGAGTTCCGCCGCCGGTTCCTCACCGAGGTGGCCCGGGCGGCCGGGCGGCACGGCTTCCAGGTGGCGCCGGACACCGCCTTCGCCGCCGCCCGCGAGCGCTCCCTCGACCTGCTCGGCGACCTGGTCGCCGAACACCTCGACACCGACGCGCTCTGGCGGCTGATCGAGACCGGCCCGCCGGCGGGCCTGCCGTTCATCCCGCCCGGCGCCCCGCCAATCGCCTGAGGCGGCACCGTCAGGGGCGTACGTCGGCGGGCTCGTCGGAGAGCGGCAGCCCCGCCTCCCGCCACGCCTGCACCCCGCCGATCATGTCGGTCGCGTTGCGCAGCCCCAGCGCCTGCAGGCTCGCCGCCGCGAGGCTGGAGCCGTAGCCGTGCCGGCACACCACGACGATCTCCCGGTCGTACCCGGTCGCCTCGGGGATGCGCCACTCGCTCGCCGGGTCCAGCCGCCACTCCAGCACCGTCCGCTCGATGACGATCGCGCCGGGCAGCTCACCCTGCTCGCGGCGCTGCGGCTCGGTGCGGATGTCGACCAGCAGGGCCCCGGCCCGTACCGCCTCGACCGTCTCCTGCGGACTCAGCCGGCGCAGCCCGGCACGGGCCTGTTCCAGCAGGGCGTCCACGCCCGGACTCATCACGTCATGCAGCACATCCAGATCATGCCGGTCACCCGGAGCGACCGGCGGGCGAACGGTCCGGCGGGGGACGGAACCAGGCTCACGGGGGACAACACCGCGATTGCCCGACGCGACCAGGGCCGGCGGCCACCGGGCCGGGCGTCGGCGGCCGTCCGGGCGGCGCTAGCGTCGGCCGGGTGACGGGGGAGCGGGAGGACGCCGGCGACGGGCCCGGCCGGCCGCGGGTGGCGGTCGTCGAGGCGTACGCGACGGTGGCCCGGCGGGTGCTGGCCCGGCCGGCGCGGCTGGGGCGTACCCGGCTGGTGGCCGTCGACGGACCGAGCGGCGCGGGCAAGAGCGTCTTCGCCGCGCGGCTCGCGGACGCCCTCGCCGCGCTGCCCGGCGGCGCGCGGCCACCGGTCGTGCACACCGACGACCTGCTCGACGGATGGGACGACCAGTTCACCTTCTGGTCGCGGCTGGAGGAGCGGGTGCTGGCGCCGCTGCGGGCCGGGCGGCCCGGCGGGTACCAGCGCTACAGCTGGGTGCGGCGCGGCTTCCTGCCCCGGGTGCTGCCGGTGCCGGTGGCGCCGGTGCTGCTGTTGGAGGGGGTCAGCGCGGCGCGGGCGGCGATCCGGCCGGAGCTGAGCCTCGCGGTGTTCGTCACCGCCCCGGCGCCGCTGCGGCGGGCCCGGGCGCTGGACCGCGACGGCCCGCAGATCCTGCCCGAGCTGCGCCGCTGGCACGACGGCGAGCGGGCGCACTTCGCCGCCGACCGCACCGCCGCGCACGCCGACCTGGTGGTGGACGGCGCGCCGACGCTGCCGCACGACGCCGCGTGCTATTTCGTGCGCCACCCGAGGAGCTGCGACGCGGCCTCGGAGGGGGCGCCGCGGTAAGGGCGGAATACCATGCCGGTCATGACCACACCGATCATGTCCGAGTCCGAGGTGCGGGCCGCCGTCGAGCGGGAACTGCCCGGTGTCCGTGCCGACCTGGAACGACTCGTCCGCATCCCCGGCATCGCCTTCGAGGGCTTCGACCACTCGCACGTCGAGCGCTCCGCCGAGGCGGTCGCGGAGCTGCTGCGCGGCTGCGGCCTCGACACCCGGATCGTGCGCTCCGGCGGCCAGCCGGCGGTGATCGGGACGAAGCCGGCCCCGCCCGGCGCCCCCACCGTCCTGATGTACGCCCACCACGACGTGCAGCCGGTCGGCGACCTGTCGCTGTGGGAGTCCGACCCGTTCGAGCCGGTCGAGCGGGACGGCCGCCTCTACGGCCGGGGCGCCGCCGACGACAAGGCCGGCATCATGGCGCACATCGCGGCGCTGCGCGCCTTCGGCGACCGGCTCCCGGTCGGCGTGGTCCTCTTCATCGAGGGCGAGGAGGAGTACGGCTCCGACTCGCTGGAGCGGCTGCTCGCCGAGCACCGCGACGAGATCGCCTCCGACGTGATCGTGATCGCCGACTCCACCAACTGGGACGTCGGCGTGCCGGCGCTGACCACCTCGCTGCGCGGCATCGTCAACTGCTTCGTCGAGGTGCGCACCCTCGACCACGCGGTGCACAGCGGCATGTTCGGCGGCGCGGTGCCGGACGCGCTGACCGCGCTGGTCCGGCTGCTGGCCACCCTGCACGACGACGCCGGCGACGTGGCCGTCGAGGGCCTGGTCGGTCGGGAGGGCGCCGTCGTCGACTACCCGGAGGACCGGTTCCGCGCCGAGGCCGGGCTGGTCGAGGGCGCCGCGCTCTTCGGCACCGGCCGGATCACCGACCGGCTCTGGACCAAGCCCGCCCTGGCGGTGCTCGGCGTCGACGCCCCGGCCACCGGCGAGGCGCCGAACGCGCTGGTCCCGTCCGCCAAGGCCAAGCTCAGCGTCCGGCTGGCGCCGGGCGACGACCCGAAGCGGGCGTACGAGACGCTCCGCACCCACCTGGAGAAGCACGCCCCGTGGGGCGCCCAGGTGACGGTCACCTTCGAGCACGACGGCGACCCCTGCGTCATCGACGCCTCCGGGCCGATGTTCGACGCCGCCCGGGGAGCCTTCCGTAGCGCCTGGGACGGCACCGACCCGGTGGACATCGGCGTCGGCGGCTCCATCCCGTTCATCGCCACCTTCCAGGAGATGTTCCCGCAGGCCGCGATCCTGGTCACCGGTGTGGAGGACCCGCACGCGTGTGCGCACGGCCCGAACGAGAGCCTGCACCTCGGCGAGTTCGCCCGGGTCTGCCTGGCCGAGGCGCTGCTGCTGGCCCGGGTCGCGGAGGCGGGGCGCCAGGTCGGTTAGGTGACGGAACCGTAACTTCGGGGTCGATGTCGGAGTTTGCGGTGTGTCGGGCGCAGGGCTGTTATAGCCTTTCGAACATGCGTACGAACGACGTGATGGCACGGCTGGAAGCCGCCGTGAGTGCTCTGGGGGACGTCGACGTCTCCGCGTGGCCCGAGGACACGCTCAAGGACCAGCTCGGCGAGCTCTCGGCCGCGCTGGTCGCCCTCGACGGGGTCCTCTCCCGGGTCGCCGACGAGGTCCGCGCCCGGGGCCTGCGCATCGAGGAACCCGTCTCGGCCTGAGAGGCGGTCGGGAAACCTCGCAGCGGCTGCGGCGGGCCCAGCCGACGGCCCGGGCACGGCAATGCCCGGGTGGTGTCGGGGGTGGCTGGCAGGATGGGGCCGTGCGGTTCCTCGACCTGGCAGCCACCTCCGCGGCCGTCGGCGCCACCAGCGGCCGACGGGCCAAGGTGGAGCTGCTCGCCGCCGCGCTGCGGTCGCTCGACGAGTCCGAGGTGCCGGCCGGCTCCGGTTACCTCGCCGGTGAGCTGCGCCAGCGGCAGACCGGCGTCGGCTGGGCCGCCCTGCGCGACCTGCCCGCCCCGGCCGCCGAGCCGACGCTGACCGTGGCCGACGTGGACGCGGCGATCGACCGGATCGCGGCGGTACGCGGGCCCGGCTCGCAGGCCCGCCGGCGGGAGTTGCTGGGCGCGCTCTTCGCCGCCGCCACCGCCGAGGAGCAGCGGCTGTTGGTCGGACTGTTCAGCGGCGAGCTGCGCCAGGGCGCCCAGGCGGGGCTGCTCGCCGACGCCATCGCCCGGGCCGCCGAGGTGCCGGTCGCCGCCGTCCGCCGGGCCCTGCTGCTCGCCGGCGACCTGCGCGCGGTGGCGGTCGCCGCGCTCTCCGGGGGCGCCGCCGCGCTGGCCGGCTTCGGGCTCCAGGTAGGGCGCCCGCTCGCCCCGATGCTGGCGCAGAGCGCCCCGTCGGTGGACGCGGCGCTCGACGCCACCGGCGTGCCGGCGGTGGTGGACGTCAAGCTCGACGGCATCCGGATCCAGGTGCACCGCTCCGGCGGTGACATCGCCGTCTTCACCCGCAGCCTCGACGAGATCACCTCCCGGGTGCCCGAGGTGGTCGCCGCCGTGCGCGCGCTGCCCGCCCGCGAGCTGGTGCTCGACGGCGAGGCGATCGGGCTGGACGCCACCGGTCGGCCGCTGCCGTTCCAGCAGACCTCCAGCCGCGCCGCCCGCCGCACCACGCCCAGCACCACCGGCGCGGCCCCGGTCGCCCCGGCGGTGCTCGCCGCCGCCGAGACGACCGGCCAGACCGTGCTGACGCCGTACTTCTTCGACCTGCTGCACCTCGACGGTGAGGACCTGATCGACCAGCCCGGTCGGGAGCGGTGGGCGGCGCTGGCCGGCGCGGTCGACGAGTCCCTGCTGGTCGGGCGGATGACGGTGGACGACGCCGAGCAGGCCGGCGCGGCCTTCGCCGCCGCGCTCGACGCGGGCCAGGAAGGCGTCGTGGTGAAGGCGCCGGACGCGCCCTACGACGCGGGCCGGCGCGGCGCGGCATGGGTGAAGGTCAAGCCCCGGCACACCCTGGACCTGGTGGTGCTGGCCGTGGAGTGGGGCAGCGGCCGGCGGCAGGGCTGGCTCTCCAACCTGCACCTCGGCGCGCGGGACCCGCACACCGGCGACTTCGTCATGCTCGGCAAGACGTTCAAGGGCCTCACCGACGAGCTGCTGCGCTGGCAGACCGAGCGGTTCCTGTCGCTGGCCGTCGAGCGCGGCGACTGGGTGGTCCGGGTACGCCCCGAGCAGGTGGTCGAGATCGCCTTCGACGGGGTGCAGACCAGTTCCCGCTACCCGGGCGGGATGGCCCTGCGCTTCGCCCGGGTGGTGCGCTACCGGGAGGACAAGACCGCCGCCGAGGCGGACACCATCGACATGGTGCGGGCGATCCACGCCGGGCGGGCCGGCGGCTGAGCCCGCCCGCCGGTGACGGTCCCCGGGCGAGCCGGGATCAGGACGTCGACAGCGACCGGGCGTAGTTGACCTGGTTGTTGATGTGCTGCACCTGGCCCTGGTCCACCACCGGGATGCGGGCCACGTACTGGTGGGCGCCGTTGACCACCGTCACCTGCACCGTGCCGTGGTGGCGGGTCTCCTTGATCAGCAGGAAGAACAGGCTGAAGAAGGTGAGGCAGAAGAAGCCCACGATGGCGCAGACCAGCGCCCAGGTGGCGATCTTCTCCTCCTTCTGCCAGTAGTCCGCCACGTGCCAGGACGCGCCGGCCAGCGGCAGCACCCCGGCCGGCGTCCGGATCACCGGCGGGGTCACCACGATCTCGGCGATCTGCACCGCCACCACCTCCGGCCGGGCCGGGTGGTAGCCGGCGGGCGGCAGCGCCGGCGCGGACACCGGCGGGTACGGCCCTGGCCGGATCGCCCCGGGCGGCGCGGAGAACGGGGCCGGCGGCGGCGAGAAGTGGACCGGCGGCGCGGAGAACTGCGCCGTCACGGGCGGCGCGGAGTGCGGAACCGGCGGGGCGGGAAACTGCGCCGTCACGGGCGGCGCGGAGTGCGGAACCGGCGGCACCGCCGGCAGCGGCGCGGTGGGCGGCGAGTGCGGGGAAACTGCGCGGTGGGCGGTGACTGTGCGGGGAACGGCGCGGTGGGCGGTGCCGGCGGCATGGCGCCCCACGGGTCGTAGGCCGGGGACGTCGCCGTCACCGGCTCCGCCGTGGGCATCGTGGGATCAGGGTTCACCGGCTCGTCGATCACGGGCGGACACTACAACGTCCCCCGCTGTCCCGGGAGCCGCCCGAGTGTCCGGTTCCGCTCGGCCGGGCAGCGCGCCGAGCGGGCGATCAGGCCGGGGTGACCGGTTCGGCGGCCCGGTCGACCGGCCCCTTCGGCGCGTCCAGCCCCGCCGCGCGCCGGGCCTCCCGGCGGGCGACCCAGCCGTAGCCGAAGAGCGACATCGCGGCGAAGAGCCACCACTGGACGACGTAGCCGAAGTTCTGCCAGTTGTTGGCGTGCCCGATCGGTACCGCGCGGAAGGCCGGGTCGTCCGCCGGGGTCTGCTCGTCCAGCAGCAAGTACGCCCCGTGCAGCGGGTACGGCAGCTCGCGGGCGAGCTTGTCGACGGTGACCCGGCGGGTCTCCAGCCGGCCCTCGCGCCGGTCCACGCCGGCCCCGCCGGTCTCGGTGGGGTGCACCCGACCGACCACCGTCACCTCGCCGGTGGGCAGGGCGGGCACCTGCGGCATGGCCATCGCGCCACCCGGCGCGGGCGGGATCCAGCCCCGGTCGACCAGTACGGCCGTGCCGTCTGCCAGCACCAGGGGGGCGAGCACCTCGAAGCCGACCTTGCTCTCGACCGTCCGGCCTCGGACCAGGATCACGTTCGCGGCGTCGTACCGGCCGGTGGCGGTGACCCGGCTCCACTCGGCGCGCTCGGCGGGCGCCGGGCCGACCGAACCCGCCCCGCCGGTGGGCGCGGGCAGCGCGTCGCGCAGCGGCGCGGGGGTGCCCCGGCTGCCGGCGTCGATGCGTTCGTTGACCGCCGTGCGCTGCTCGTAGCGGTCCAGCTGCCAGTTGCCGAGCTGCACCATCACCGCGGCGGCGACCAGGGTCAGCGCGAGGATGCCCAGCCAACGTGGCGTCAGGAGGAACCGGTACACAGCACGAGGCTACCCGTATGACCGGGGCCACTGACCGCGCCGGCCCGGTGCGCCGACCGGTCGGCGGCCGCCGCACGTCGGTGTGGGCGGGTATGGTCACGCGAGCGGATCTCCGGTCGTGATCGTCCGGGTCGTCCGCGTACCACCACCCGTCGCCCGCGAGGAGTCGATGATGACCGCCGTGCCGCGCCTCGTGCTCAGCGCGCCGTCCTCCGGACACGGCACCAACGCGCTGGCCATCGGCCTGCTGGCCGCCCTCGCCGACCGGGGCCTGGACGTCGCCGGCTTCAAGGTCGGCCCGGACCACGTCGACGCCGCGTACCTCGGGCTCGCCGCCGGTCGGCCCGGGCGCAACCTCGACGCGCGGCTGGTCGGCGCCGACCGGCTCGGGCCGCTCTTCGCGCACGGCGCCGCCGGCGCCGGGCTGGCCGTGGTGCAGGGCACCATGGGGCTGTACGACTCGGTGGCCGGCCGTCCCGAGGCGGAGTCCACGGCGGCGGTGGCCACCACCCTGCGCAGCCCGGTCGTGCTGGTGGTGGACGTGGCCGCGATGGGGCAGTCGGTGGCCGCCCTGGTGCACGGCTTCCGCTCCTACGACGACCAGCTCTGGCTGGGCGGGGTGATCCTCACCCAGGTGGCGTCGCCCCGGCACGAGGCGATGCTGCGGGCGGCGCTCGACGACGTCGACGTCCCCGTCTACGGCGCGCTGCGCCGGCACGAGCTGCCCCCGGTGCTGCCCGCCCGGCGCCACGGTGTGCTGCCGGTGGTCGGCGGCGACGCCGAGGCGGCCCGCGCGGTGCGGCGCCTCGGCGAGGCGGTGGCCGGCACCGTCGAGCTGGACCGGCTGCTCGCGCTGGCCCGCTCCGCGCCCGCGCTCTCCGTCGAGCCCTGGTCGCCGTCGTCGGCCGTCCCGGTGGAGGGCCGCCCGGTGGTCGCGCTGGCCGGTGGGCCGGGTGGCAACTACAGCTACGCGGAGACCGCCGAGCTGCTGCGCGCCGCGGGCGCCGAGGTGGTCACCGTCGACCCGCTGCGCGACGAGGCGCTGCCCGCCGGCACCCGCGCGCTGGTCGTCGGGGCCGGCCTGCCCGAGTCGTACGCCGACGAGCTCTCCGCCAACCGGAGGCTCTGCATCGCCGTCGCCGAGCTGGCCCGCACCGGCCGCCCGGTGCTGGCCGAGGGGGCGGGCCTGCTCTGGCTGGCCCGCGAGCTGGACGGCCGGCCGATGTGCGGAGTGCTGGACGCGATCGGCGCCAGCCGCGACGGCCTGGTCGTCGGGTACCGGGAGGCGACCGCCCGCACCGCCAGCGTGGTCGCCGAGGCCGGTGCCACGGTGGTCGGCTACAAGCAGCACGGTGCCGTGCTCACCCCCCGGGCCGGCGAGCGCCCGGCGTGGAGCTGGGAGGGCGGGGCGCCCGAGGGCTTCGTCTGGCGGGGCGTGCACGCCTCCCAGCTGGGCCTGCACTGGGCGGCCGATCCGGCGATCGCGACCCGACTGGTGTCGGCGGCCGGGATCGCCGAGGGCGTCGGAGCGCCGGCGTGATCGGGCAGGTGGCGGTCCGGCGCTTCCCGGACCTGACCGTCTCCACCCCGCGGATCGAGGTGCGCCGGCTGGTGGCGGCGGACGCGGAAGCGGTCGACGAGGTCTTCGCCGACCGGCAGACCCAGCGCTGGCTGCCGCTGGCCGACGCCGCCGGGCAGATCGACGGGCAGGCCTGGTGCACGGACCTGGCCCGGCAGCGGCGCGACAGCGGCGACGGCGACCACTACGCGGTGCTCCGCCGGGAGGACGCCCGGGTGGTCGGCTGCCTCTGGACCCGGCGCACCGACTGGGGCGCCCGCCTCACCGAGGTGTCGTACGCCCTCGCCCCGCACGCCCGCGGGTTCGGGCTGGCCGCCGAGGCGGTGGACGCGCTGGCCATCGCCCTGATCCTGGAGCACGGCTTCCAGCGGGTCGAGCTGCGGGTGGCGCCGGGCAACGTGGCGTCCCGCCGGGTGGCCGAGAAGGCCGGCTTCAGCTACGAGGGCCTGCTGCGCAACGCCGGCTTCGTGCGGGGCGCCCGCGTCGACCTGGAACTCTGGTCCCTGGTCGCCGCCGACCTGCACTGACCTCGGCCGCCGCCGACCTGCACCGAACCCCGGCCGCCGCCGGCCTGCACCGAGCCCCGGCCACCGCTGCAAGCGGAAGCGCCGCGCCCGGAACCGCACCGTTCCTGACGCAGCGCTCCCGGTATCCGGGTGAGGCGAGCCGGGCTCACCCCACGATGCGGTCCGACGGTGGGATGAACTGGCGGGTGGGCGCGCCCTTCAGGCCGTCGCGCAGTGTCTCGGCGACCGCGGCGATGGGGATCTGGGACTGGCCGTCACCCACCGCGTTGAACGGGTTGTCCGGGTCGGCGATGAAGCTCGCCGCCGCCAGCTCGGGCGTGTACCCGACGAACCAGGCCGTCCGGGTGCTGTCCGTGGTACCGGTCTTGCCGGCCACCGGGCGGCCCACGGTGCCCCGGACGCTGTCCGCCGTGGACCAGCCGCCGCAGCTGCCCTTCGCCGGGGTGTCCCCGGTCGGGCAGCGGGCGGCGTCGGTGGCGGCCCGGGCCGCGTCCGCGCTGACCACCTGGCGGCAGCGCGGCTTGGCCACCTCCCGCTCGATCCCGGACGCCGTCTTGTACGTCGCCGGGGTGCCGTCCCGGTTGGTGATCGACATGACCGGCATCGCCTCGCAGTACCGCCCGTCGGCGGCGATCGCGGCGTACGCGTTGGCCATCTCCAGCGGGGTGGCGTCGGAGACGCCCAGGGTGAACGCGCCCCACTTCTTCGCCTTGGCCGGGGAGGCGTGGTCGCGGTCCACGTCGGTACGCCAGCGCAGCCCGAGCTGTTCGGCGAGGCGTACCCCGCGGTCCGCGCCGATCTGCTCCTCCAGTTGGACGAAGTAGGTGTTCACCGACTTGCCGAAGCCGGACCACATGGTCTGCCGGCCGCTCATCGCGCCGCTGGCGTTGGACGGCGCCCACCCGTCGTAGACGGCGGACCGGTACCGGTACGGCGAGTCGTAGGTGGTGGAGAGCGGCAACCCGGCGTCCAGCGCGGCCAGCATCGGGAACATCTTGAACGTCGATCCGGCCTGGTACCCGGGGAGGCTGCCGCCGCCGAGCAGGGGCGCCACGGTGTTCGGGAAGTTCGCCTTGACGTTGGGGCCGGCCTCCGGGTTGGAGCTGGGCCCGTTCTCGGCCAGGTCCAGCGAGTACGTCCGGTTCACCGCCATCGCCTTCACCCGCCCGGTGCCCGGCTCGGCGACCACGATGCCGTTGGCGAAGGGGCTGCCGACGTTCTCCTTCGCGCCGACGTTCTTCTCCGCCGCCGACTGGATCTTCGGGTCGAGGCTGAGCACGATCCGGTAGCCACCCCGGCGCAGCTTGTCCATCCGCTCCAGCCGGTTCTCGCCGAACGCGGGCTGCGCGCTCCACCAGTTCTTCACGTAGTCGCAGGCGAAGCCCCAGGTCTGGTACCGGCTGGGCAGGGAGACGCAGTCGTTCGCCGGGCTGGTGACCCGGGTCCGGATCGGCTCGGACCGGGCCGCCGCGGCGGCGTCCGGGGAGAGGTAGCCGAGCTGGGCCATCCGGTCGAGCACGTAGTTGCGCCGCCCGGTGGCGTCCTTCTGGTCCGAGGTGATCGGGTCGTACTCGGAGGGGGACTTGACCAGACCGGCGAGGGTGGCCGCCTCGACCGGGGTGAGGGTGGCCGGGGTCTTGGAGAAGAAGATCTGCGCGGCGGCGTAGATGCCGTACGCCCGGTGGCCGAAGTACGCCGAGTTGAGGTAGCGCTCCAGGATCTCGTCCTTGGTCAGCTCCTTCTCGATGTCCAGGGCCATCCGCATCTCCCGGACCTTGCGCAGGCTGGTCTGCTGGGTGGCCTCCTGGACCTCCTTCGGTGTCGTGGCGCTGTCCCGCAGCGCCATCCGGACGTACTGCATGGTGAGCGTCGAGGCGCCCTGGGAGACGCCGCTGGAGCGGGCGTTCGCCACGAAGGCGCGGGCGACGCCCTTCGGGTCGACGCCGTGGTGCTGGTAGAAGCGGTTGTCCTCGGCGGCGATGATCGCCTGCTGGATGTTCGGCGACATGTCCGACAGCTTCGTGTACTGCCGGTACTCCTCGTAGAACATGGTCAGGATCGTCCTGCCGTCGGGGGCGTAGAGGTACGACGTCTCGGCCGGCAGCGCGGTGCGCAGGATGCTCGTCTTCTGCTCCACGGCGTGGGCGGTGGCCTTGGCGCCGATGCCGGTGACCGCGACCAAGGGGTAGGCCACGGCGGCGACCACGATGCCGGCGATCAACCCGGCGCGGAGGAGAGGAACGGAACGACCAGCGGCAGCAAGGGGTCGGTTGCTCACATGGTCAAGTTATGACATTTCCGATTCGGAAATGAGAAGAATTCATAAACGGGCGGGACCGCCGCCGAGCGGTGACGTGCCCCACGTCGGGATGCGCTGTCCCCTACGGCGGCTTCCCGGCAGGATCACGGACATGCGTGGTCAGCTGATCGAGGTGCCGCCGGGCGCCGGGGACGAGCCCGACCTGGGGCACCACGGGGACGTCGAGGCCACCCCGGGCCTGGTGGACCTGGCCGTCAACGTCCGCCGGGACACCATGCCGGACTGGCTGGCGGATCCGCTGACCGCCTCGCTGGCGGAGCTGGCCGCGTACCCGGACCCCGGCCCCGCCCGCGCGGCCGTCGCCGCCCGGCACGGCCGTCCCCCGGAGGAGGTACTGCTCACCGCCGGTGCCGCCGAGGGCTTCGTGCTGCTGGCCCGCGCGCTGGCCGGGGTACGTCGCCCGGTGGTGGTGCACCCGCAGTTCACCGAACCGGAGGCGGCGTTGCGCGCCGCCGGGCACCAGGTGGAGCGGGTGCTGCTCGACCCCGCCGACGGCTTCCGGCTCGACCCGGCGCGGATCCCCGCCGACGCCGACCTGGTCATGATCGGCAACCCGACCAACCCCACCTCCGTCCTGCACCCCGCCGCCGACCTGGCCGCCCTGGCCCGCCCGGGCCGGGTGCTCGTCGTCGACGAGGCGTTCGCCGACACCACCGCAGCCCCCGGCGTGCCCGGCGAGCCCGAGTCGCTGGCCGGCCGGCGCGACCTGCCCGGCCTGGTGGTGGTGCGCAGCCTCACCAAGACCTGGGGGCTGGCCGGCCTGCGGATCGGCTACCTGCTCGGCGAGGCCGATCTGCTGGACCGGCTCGCCGCCGTCCAGCCGCTCTGGGCCGTCTCCACCCCGGCGCTCGCCGCGGCCACCGCCTGCGCGTCGCCCACCGCCGTCGCGGCCGAGCGCGAGATCGCCGCGCGGCTCGCCGCCGACCGCGACCACCTGGTCGCGCGCCTGTCGGCCCTGCCCGGGGTACGCGTCGCGGGCCGCCCGGCCAGCGCCTTCGTCCTGCTCCACCTGGCCGGCGCCGACCGGGTGCGGGAGACGCTGCGCGAGCGCGGCTGGGCCGTCCGGCGCGGGGACACCTTCCCCGGCCTGGGGCCGGACTGGCTGCGGGTGGCCGTCCGCGACCCCGCGACCACCGACGCGTTCACCGAGGTACTGGCCGAGATCCTGGAGGCATGATGCTGGAGACCACCATCGCGGCGATCGGGCCGCTCGACGAGCCGGCGATGGCCGCCGCGCGCGACCTCCAGGCCCGGCTGACCAAGCCCGCCGGCTCCCTCGGCGCCCTCGAGGAGCTCTCCGTACGCCTCGCCGGGCTGGCCGGCGCGTGCCCGCCACCGCTGCCCGAGCCGGCCGCGGTGGCGATCTTCGCCGGTGACCACGGCGTGCACGCCCAGGGGGTGACCCCCTGGCCGCAGGAGGTCACCGCCCAGATGATCGCGAACTTCCTGGCCGGCGGGGCGGTGGTGAACGCGTTCGCCCGCCAGGCCGGCGCCTCGGTCACCGTGGTCGACGTCGGCGTGGCCACCCCGCTCCCGGTCGACCCGGACGCCGCCGGGGCGGCCGGCCCCCGCCTGGTCGCCGCGAACGTCCGCCGGGGCACCCGGGACATGACCGTCACGGCGGCGCTGACCCGGGACGAAGCCCGCGCGGCGCTGGAGACCGGCATCCGGATCGCCGGCGAACTCGTCGACGCCGGGGCGGGCATCCTGCTCACCGGCGACATGGGCATCGGCAACACCACCCCGTCGGCGGCGCTGATCGCCGCGCTCACCGGCACCGACCCGGCCGAGGCCACCGGGCGGGGCACCGGGGTGGACGACGAGACGTACCGGCGCAAGGTCGGCGTGGTGCGGACCGCGCTGGCCCGGCACCGGCCCGACCCGGCCGATCCGCTCGGCGTGCTCGCCGCCGTCGGCGGCCTGGAGCACGCGGCGCTGGCCGGCCTGATCCTCGGTGCCGCCGCCCGCCGCGTCCCGGTGCTGCTGGACGGGGTGATCGCCGCCAGCGCCGCGCTCGTCGCCGCGGCCCTGGCCCCGGAGGCGGTCGGCGCGATGGTCGCCGGGCACCGCTCCGCCGAGCCGGGTGCCACCGTGGCGCTGCGCCACCTCGGCCTGGACCCGCTGATCGACCTCGGCCTGCGCCTCGGCGAGGGCACCGGCGCGCTGCTGGCGCTGCCGGTGGTCACCGGCGCGGTCCGGGTGCTGCACGAGGTCGCCACCTTCGACTCGGCAGGGGTCTCCGAGAAGTGAACGAGCGAGGCATCCGGCCCGGTGGCGTGCCGCCTCGCGCCGCCGCCCAGCCCGACGAGGCGGCGGCGTGAGCGCCAACCCGTACCCCCTGGGCCTGCGGCTGGCCGGCCGGCGGGTGGTCGTGGTGGGCGGGGGAGCGGTCGCCACCCGGCGGGTGCCGGCGCTGCTGGACGCCGGGGCGGACGTCTTCCTCGTCGCGCCGGAGCTGACCCCCGCGCTGCACGCCCACGTCGACGCCGGCCGGCTGCACTGGGCGCCGCGCCGGTTCGCCCCGGCCGATTTGGACGGTGCCTGGCTGGTCCAGGTCGCCGTGGACGACCCGCTCGCCGCCGCCTCGGTCAGCGCCGCCGCCGCCGAGCGCCGGATCTTCTGCGTCCGGGCCGACGACCGCCTGGCCGCCACCGCGTGGACGCCGGCGGTGACCCGGCACGGCCCGATCACCGTGGCGGTGTTCGGCGGAGGCGACCCGCGCCGCGCGATGGGGGTCCGGGACGCCGTCCGCGAGCTGCTGACCGTCCGCACCGGCCTGGCCGCCGCCGGACGGGGCACGACGCCGGGGCAGGTCGCGCCCGGGCGGGTGGCGCTGGTGGGGGCCGGTCCGGGCGACCCGGAGCTGATCACCGTCAAGGGCTGGCGGCTGCTCACCGAGGCGGACGTGGTGGTCGCCGACCGGCTGGTGCCGGGGTTGCTCCTGGACGAGCTGCGCCCCGACGTCGAGCTGGTGGACGCCTCCAAGATCCCGTACGGGCCGTCCCGCGCCCAGGAGGAGATCAACCGCATTTTGGTGGACCGGGCGCTGGCCGGGAAGTTCGTGGTCCGGCTCAAGGGCGGCGACCCGTACGTCTTCGGCCGGGGCGGCGAGGAGCTGCTGGCCTGCGCCGAGGCGGGCGTACCGGTGACCGTGGTGCCGGGCGTGACCAGCGCGATCGCCGTCCCGGCTGTGGCCGGCGTCCCGGTCACCCACCGGGCGGTGGCCCACGAGTTCACGGTGGTGTCCGGGCACGTCGCGCCGGACTCGCCGGACTCGCTGGTGCGGTGGCCGGCCCTGGCCGGGCTGCGCGGCACCCTGGTCGTCCTGATGGGGCTGAAGAACCTCGCCGCGATCACCGCGACGCTCACCGCGCACGGCAGGGACCGGGCCACCCCGGTCGCCGTGATCCAGGAGGGCACCACCGGCTCCCAGCGGACGCTGCGCTCCACGCTCGGCGCGGTGGCCGACGACGTGGTCGCCGCCGGCCTGCGCCCCCCGGCCATCGTGGTGATCGGCGACGTGGTCGGCGCACTCGACACCTGACCCACCACCGCGACGACAGCCCGACGCGCCGCAAACGGGGGTGGATCTTCGGCCCCGCAACCGGCGCCTCCGGGGCGGAGATGCGACGGCGGCCGGAGAGGGATCTCTCCGGCCGCCGTCGTCGCTGGTCAGGTCACTGCTTGAGCATGTTGTCCAGCAGCATCGCGCACTTGATCAGGCCGAGGTGGCTGTACGCCTGCGGGTGGTTGCCCAGGCCGCGCTCGGCGAGCGGGTCGTACTGCTCGGGGAGCAGCCCGGTCGGGCCCGCCGTGTCGACCATCTGCATGAACAGCTCCTCCGCGTCGGTGCGGCGGCCGGTGCGCAGGTACGCCTCGATCAGCCACGCCGTGCAGATGTGGAAGCCGCCCTCCCGGCCCGGCAGGCCGTCGTCCCAGTGGTACCGGTAGACGACCGGCCCGCTGCGCAGGTCCGCCTCGATCTTGAGCACGGTGGAGAGGAAGCGCGGGTCGTCGCCCGGCAGCAGCCCCGACAGACCGATCCAGAGCGAGGAGGCGTCCATGTCCTCGTCGCCGTACGCGACGCTGTACGCCTCGACCTCCTCGTGCCAGCCGTTGTCGAGCACGTTGGCGCCGATCCGGTCGCGCAGCTCCACCCACTCCGGCCGGTCCTCGCCGCCGTGCTGGCGCATGACGTGCAGTGCCCGGTCGACGGTCATCCAGCACATCACCTTGGAGAAGATGTGGTGCCGCGGGGGGAGGCGGGCCTCCCAGATGCCGTGGTCGGGTTCGTGCCAGCGGCGGCGGACCGCCTCGACCATGTTCTCCAGCACCCGCCACTCGTCGTCGCGCACCGAGCCCCGGGCGTCGGCCACGGCGGCGATCAGGTCCGCGATCGGGCCGAAGACGTCCAGCTGGAGCTGGTGGTTGGCGAGGTTGCCCACCCGGACCGGCCGGGAGCCGGCGTAGCCGGGCAGGGTGTCGATGACCGCCTCGGCGCCCAGCTCGTAGCCGTCGACCGTGTAGAGCGGGTGCAGCCGCTCCGGGTGGCCGCCGGTGCGCTCGATGCAGCCGTCCACCCAGCGCAGCAGCGCCTCGGCCTCTTCGAGCGAGCCGAGGTCGACCAGCGCGCGGGCGGTCATCGCCGCGTCCCGCAGCCAGCAGTAGCGGTAGTCCCAGTTCCGGACGCCGCCCAGCTCCTCCGGCAGCGAGGTGGTCGCCGCGGCCAGGATCGAGCCGGTCGCCTCGTGGCAGAGGCCGCGCAGCGTGAGTGCGCTGCGGGCGACCAGCTCGCGGGCGGTGGTCGGCAGCCGCAGCGAGGCCACCCAGTCCTTCCACGGCTGCTCGGCCCTGGCCTGGCGCTCGTGGATCGGGACGGCGTGGTGCTCCAGGCTGTGGGTGCCGAAGCGCAGCTCCAGCACCACCTGACCGCCGGCCGCGGAGAGGTCGACCACCGCGCGCGCGGTCTCGTACCCGCCGTCGTTGCTGACCTCCCACTCGACGCCGGGGGCGTAGAGCGCGACCGGCTCGTTGGAGCCGAGCACCAGCAGGCCGTCGTCGAGTGGTTGCAGCTGGACCTGGATCTGACCGAACTCGGGGCGCGGGGCGAAGTCGATGCGGGCCTTGCCGGAGCCGGTCAGCACCCGCACCAGGGTGGAGTCGCCGGTGATGATCGCCGGGCCGTCGGGGGTGGTCTCCCGGGCCGGCAGGTCGAGCCAGTCGGTGACGGTGAGCCCGGACCAGCGGGTCTCCACGGTCATGGTGCCGCTGCGGTAGCGCTGCCCCAGCGGGATGCCACCGCGCTCCGGCCCGACAGTGAAGTGGCCGGCGGGGCTGCCGCCGACCAGGTCGGCGAAGATCGCCGCCGAGTCCGGCTTGGGGTGGCAGAGCCAGCTCACCTTGGCCTCGGGCGTGAGCAGGGCGACCGTCCGGCCGTTGGCGAGCATCGAGTGCCGCTCGATCGGGACGGCCCGCTCGCCGAAGAGCCAGTGCCGGCGGGTCTCCAGCAGCAGGCCCAGGGCCCGGGCCGCGTCGAGCGGCTCGGCCACCCGGAAGTGGGCCTGGGTGTCCCCGGGGCCGATCTTGATGCCGATGTCCGGCCCGTGCAGGTTGCCGAAGGCGTTCTCGTCGGTGACGTCGTCGCCGATGAAGAGCACGGCACTGGCCGAGAGCTGGGTACGCAGCTGGTCGACGGCGGTGCCCTTGTGGGTGGCGACCACCGACAGCTCGATGACCTCCTTGCCCTGGGTGACCGTGACGTCGCCCCACTTCGCGGGACCGTTGCGGACCGCCTCGATGGCCGCCGCCGCGACCTGCGGGGCGACCCCGCGGGTGTGCAGGGCGATGCTGGCCGGCTTGCGCTCCAGCCGGACGCCCGGGTGGGCCGTGGCGATCTCGCGCAGCGCGTCGCGCAGCCGGGTGCGGACGGCGACCAGCTCGGGGGAGAGCCGCTCGACGAAGCCGATGTCGAACTCGGAGCCGTGGCTGCCGACCAGGTGGACCTCGCTGGGCAGCCGGGAGAGCGCGGCCAGGTCGCGCAGCGCGCGACCGGAGACCACCGCGACGGTGGTCTGCGGCAGCGCGGCGAGCGCGCGGACCGCGGCGACCGACTCCGGCAGCGGCACGGCCTTGCTCGGGTCCTCCACGATCGGCGCGAGCGTGCCGTCGTAGTCGCAGGCGACCAGGAGCTGGGGGACCCGGGCGATCCGCCCGATCGCCGCGCGCAGCTCCGGGTCCATCGTCCCGGCGGCGGGGGTCAGGATGTCGCTGGGGGCGTTCACGCGGCCTCCGCCCCGGGGGTGCCGAGCTCGGTGAGGAACGATTTCGCCCAGTGCCCCACGTCGTGGGCGCGCAGATGACGTTGCATGATCCGCATGCGTCGACGGGCCTCCGGCTTCTCCACGTGTACGGCCCGCAGCAGGGCGTCCTTGACCGCGTCCGGGTCGTGCGGGTTGCACAGGAATGCCTGACGCAGCTCGGTGGCCGCGCCGGCGAACTCGCTGAGCACGAGCGCGCCGCCCTGGTCGGCGCGCGATGCCACGTACTCCTTGGCCACCAGATTCATTCCGTCTCGCAGGGGGGTCACCATCATCACGTCGGCCGCGACGTACATCGCGGCCAGCTCGGAGCGACTGTACGACTGATGCAGATAATGCACCGCCGGCACGCCCACCCGTCCAAATTCGCCATTTATCCGACCAACCTCGCGTTCCACCTTGACGCGAAGTGCCTGGTAGTGCTCCACCCGCTCGCGGCTCGGCGTCGCGACCTGCACCATAACCGCGTCCGGCACTGTCAGCTTTCCGTCAGCGAGCAGTTCCCGGAACGCCTTCAGCCGCAGCTCGATGCCCTTGGTGTAGTCGAGCCGGTCGACCCCCAGGATGATCGTCTTCGGGTTGCCCAGCTCCTCGCGGATCTGCTTGGCGCGGGCCTGGATCGCCGGGTCGGCGGCCATCCGCTCCATCTCCTGGGTGTCGATCGAGATGGGGAAGGCGCCGGCCTTCACCTGCCGGCCGTCCACCTGGATCATCTGGCCCTCGTAGCGCAGGCCGAGCAGGTGCCGGGCCAGCCGGACGAAGTTCTGCGCGGCCAGCCGCTGCTGGAACCCGACCAGGTCGGCGCCGAGCAGCCCGCGCAGGATCTCGGTGCGGAACGGCATCTGCATGAACAGCTCGATCGGCGGGAACGGGATGTGCAGGAAGAAGCCGATCTTCAGGTCCGGCCGCAGCTCGCGGAGCATCGCCGGGACCAGCTGGAGCTGGTAGTCCTGCACCCAGACCGTGGCGCCCTCGGCCGCGACGTCCGCCGCGGCCTCCGCGAACCGCGCGTTGACCAGCCGGTACGCCTCGCGCCAGCGCCGCTTGTACGCCGGGGTCTCGACCGCGTCGTGGTAGAGCGGCCAGATGGTGGCGTTGGACTGGCCCTCGTAGTAGCGCTCCAGCTCCTCGGCGCTCAGCGGCACCGGGTGCAGGCGGATGCCCTCCAGGTCGAACGGTTCGGGAGCGGCCCCGGTGCCCCCGGCCCAGCCGACCCAGGTGCCCTGGTGCTCGGCGAGGACGGGATGCAGCGCGGTCACCAGCCCGCCCGGGCTGCGTCGCCACTGCCGTCCCTCGGGTGTGCTCACCTCGTCGACCGGCAATCGGTTCGCCACAACGACAAAGGAGCTACGGACGGTCACGATCGGCCACCTCCGGGTACTGACGGGTCCACCGCGCTGAGCGTACTGAGCGTAGCTGCGGCCTCTGGTGCCCCGTGCCGGAGTCTCCTACCCGCCCCACGGTGGCTGAACCGTCCTCGTGATCATGGTGACAGCCCCTGCTGACAGGTCGGGAACCGGCCGTACCCCGGCCCGCCGGGAAGCCGGCCGTCCCGCCGGAACGCGACCCGCGGCGTACTGCTCGGGCGGGGTGATGTGGGCGCAGCGCGTCGTACCTGTCAGGATTGACGACGGCGTGCGCGCGGCCGGCTCCCGGCCGGCGGCGGCGGGTGGAGGTCGCAGCCCGCGCCGTGCCCGCCAATCGGCGACAGCAACCGACGGAGGTAGCCCGCACCGTGGCCCAGTTCATCTACGTCCTGGAAAAGGCGCGCAAGGCGCACGGCGACAAGGTCGTGCTCGACAACGTGACGCTGAACTTCCTGCCGGGGGCCAAGATCGGTGTGGTCGGCCCGAACGGCGCCGGTAAGTCGAGCCTGCTCAAGATCATGGCAGGCTGGGACCGGCCGAGCAACGGCGAGGCCCGGCTGATGCCCGGCTACACCGTCGGCATGCTCGCCCAGGAGCCCCCGCTCAACGACGCCAAGACCGTCCTCGGCAACGTCGAGGAGGCGGTCGCGGAGACCAAGGCCAAGCTGGAGCGGTTCAACAAGATCGCCGAGCAGATGGCGACGGACTACTCCGACGAGCTGATGGAGGAGATGGGCAAGCTCCAGGAGGAGCTGGACCACGCCGACGCGTGGGACATCGACTCCAAGCTCGAACTGGCCATGGACGCGCTGCGCTGCCCGCCGCCGGACGCCGACGTCACCCAGCTCTCCGGTGGTGAGCGCCGCCGGGTCGCGCTCTGCAAGCTGCTGCTGGAGGCCCCCGACCTGCTGCTGCTCGACGAGCCCACCAACCACCTGGACGCGGAGAGCGTGCAGTGGCTGGAGCAGCACCTGGCCAAGTACGCCGGCACCGTCGTCGCCATCACCCACGACCGGTACTTCCTCGACAACGTGGCCAACTGGATCCTGGAGCTGGACCGCGGCCGGGCGTACCCGTACGAGGGCAACTACTCCACCTACCTGGAGAAGAAGGCGGCCCGGCTGGCCGTCGAGGGCCGCCGCGACGCCAAGATGAAGAAGCGCCTCTCCGAGGAGCTGGAGTGGGTCCGCTCCAACGCCAAGGCGCGGCAGACCAAGTCCAAGGCCCGCCTCGACCGGTACGACGAGATGGCCGCCGAGGCGGAGAAGACCCGGAAGCTGGACTTCGAGGAGATCCAGATCCCGCCGGGCCCGCGCCTGGGCAGCACGGTCATCGAGGCCCACAGCCTCAGCAAGGGCTTCGGCGAGCGGCTCCTGATCGACGGCCTGTCGTTCTCGCTGCCGCGCAACGGCATCGTCGGCATCATCGGCCCGAACGGCGTCGGCAAGACCACCCTGTTCAAGACCATCGTCGGGCTGGAGCAGCCGACCGGCGGCGAGGTCAGGGTCGGCCCCACCGTCTCGCTGTCGTACGTCGACCAGGCCCGGCAGGGCCTCGACGGCGACAAGACCGTCTGGGAGGTCGTCTCCGACGGGCTGGACCACCTCATGGTCGGCAAGGTCGAGATGCCGTCCCGGGCGTACATCGCCGCGTTCGGCTTCAAGGGGCCGGACCAGCAGAAGCCGACCAAGGTGCTCTCCGGCGGCGAGCGCAACCGGCTCAACCTGGCGCTGACGCTGAAGATCGGCGGCAACGTCATCCTGCTCGACGAGCCGACCAACGACCTGGACGTGGAGACGCTCTCCAGCCTGGAGAACGCGCTGCTGGAGTTCCCCGGCTGCGCCGTGGTCATCTCCCACGACCGGATGTTCCTGGACCGGGTCGCCACGCACATCCTGGCCTGGGAGGGCGACGACGAGAACCCGTCCAAGTGGTTCTGGTTCGAGGGCAACTTCGAGGCGTACGAGAAGAACAAGGTCGACCGGCTCGGCGCCGAGGCGGCCCGCCCGCACCGGGTGACCTACCGCAAGCTCACCCGCGACTGAGCATGGCGGACCGGTTCGTCTACCACTGCACGCTGCGCTGGTCCGACCTGGACGCGTACGGCCACGTCAACAACTCGCGCTTCCTCACCCTCTACGAGGAGGCGCGGGTGGCGTTGATGTTCGCCGGTGGCCGGGCGTGGGGGGTGGGCTCGTTCGCCGACGGGGTGGTCATCCGCCGGCACGAGGTCGACTACCTGCGCCCGGTCGACTACGCGCTGGGCCGGGCCACTGCGGAGGCGGCCCCCACCGTCCGGATCGAACTCTGGGTGGAGGAGATCCGGGCGTCCCGGTTCACCGTCGCCTACGAGCTGTACGACGGCGACGTGCTGGCCAGCACCGCCCGCTCGGTGCTGGTGCCGTTCGACCTGGTGGCCAAGCGGCCCCGCCGCATCACCTCCGACGAGCGCGCCTTCCTGCTCGCGTACGCGCCCGCGGGCGGGGCGGCGTGAGTGGCGCGCCCGTCGTGACGCCGGGGCACGGGCTGGACGGGGTCGCCGACGCGGGCGCCTTCCTGGCCCGGGTGGTCCGCTTCGACCCGGCCACCGTGGTCCGGCTCCGTCCGGCCGCCGGGGGCGGACGTACCGCGCTCTGGGCCCGGCTGCCCTGGGACGTGCTGGTCGTCCGCACGGTGGCCGGCGCCGGCCCGGGTGACGTCACGGTCGCCGCCGCCGACCTGCTGGCCGAGCTGGAGTCCGCCGGCGGGGCGCTGCCGGTCCGGCGGGACGACCGGTGGCGCTGGCCGCTGCCGCCGGTGGCGAGCCGGCGGGTGGAGGCGCTGCCCGCCGGGGAGCTGCGGCGGATCGCCGAGGCGGCGGCGGGCACCCTGCGCACCGCCGCCACCGAGGGTGTGGGCGGCCGTGCGGTGGGTCAGCGGGTGCTGCGTGACGCGCTGCTGGACCACGTGGCCGTGGTGGTCACCCCGGACGACCCGCCGGGGGAGCCGGTCGAGGTGACCCAGCGCCTGGTTCAGGGCCTGGTCCGGATGGGTTTCCTCGGGCCGGCCGACGCCCCGGGCGAGGTCCAGGTACGCGTCGCGGGCCGCTGGGTCGGCCTGGTGGGACCGTACGGAGCGGCCTGGTCGCGCAAGGTTTCGGAGCTGGCGATCCGGCCGGTGAAGGATCATCCGAACGGATGACCCATGGTCATCCTTCTGGCCTGGGGCTGTCGTTGGGGGGGTGCTTCAACCCGGCTGTCCGGGTACCGTCCATCCTCGGATCCAACGCACCGTAGGCGTTCGGATCCGCTGGGGAGTGAGGTGCGCGAGCGATGCCGTGGTGGTCATGGCGCCCTGGTCCCGCCGCTGGCGGCGACCCGGAAACTCGAACCGGGATCACAGTGGACAGCACCGTCCGGGTCGGACCACCGTCCCCCCGGCAGCCGGGGGACGACTGCCAGGCGGCCGACCGGCCGGTGATCGCGGACATGCCGGTCAGTGTGGAGCCGGTCACCCTGCGCAGGGTCTGTGAGGCTCTGGACCTGCTCGACGTGCGGTACCTGGCCGACGGCGACGGGAACCTGCTGGCCATGTGGGAGCGGCACGCGGTGCTGGTCACCCTGGAGGGCCCCGAGGACGAGATCCTGGTGATGCGGGCCCGTCCACACGCGACGGTGCCGCCGGACTGGGCGGACCGGGCCTACCGGGTGGTCAACGAGTGGAACCACACCCGTCGGTTCTGCAAGGCGTACATCGGCGACCCCACCGAGCGGGGCCAACTGCCGATCTACGGCGAGCTCCAGGTGCCGCTCGGCGCCGGCACCCACGACGCGCTTCTGGTCGAGATGCTCGACTGCGGCGCGGCCGTGGCGACCACCTTCGTGGACTGGCTGCACGACGAGGGCGCGCTGCTCTGAGCCGACGGTCGCAGGCCGGCACGGGCCGGCCGCGACCGCTTCGGCGCCTCAGGCGTCCCCGGCCGGGTCCTCCATCACGTTGACCATGAAGTACGCGGCGCGTTCGAGGTAGTCCCAGAGCGCCTTGGCGATCTCCGGCGGCAGGTCCAGCCGGTCGACCGCCCGCCGCATGTGGTGCAGCCAGGCGTCCCGCTCGGCCGCGCCGATCCGGTACGGCGCGTGCCGCATCCGCAGCCGGGGGTGCCCGCGCTGGGCGGAGTAGGTGTTCGGGCCGCCCCAGTACTGCATCAGGAAGAGCGTCAGCCGGTCGGCGGCCGGCCCGAGGTCCTCCTCCGGGTACATCGGCCGCAGCAGCGGGTCGGTGGCGACGCCGGCGTAGAACTCGTCGACCAGCTTGCGGAAGGTGGGCTCGCCGCCGACCGCCTCGAAGAGGGTCATCGACGCACCGGGCCGGTCGGACTCAGCTGCGGGATTCACCGTTCCATCCTGCCAGGTGCCCCGGCGCGGCGACCGCCGCGTACCGGCCGGGACGGCTGCCGATCACGTCACAGCGTGGCTGTGGCGGCTCCGCTCGCCGGAGCGGCCCTCCGCCGCCCGGCCGGCGCGGGGCCGGGGAGCGTGCGCCGCGTCACGGGCCGCGGCGTCGTCCTGGTTGGCCCGGTCGGCCGCCGCGACGGCCGCGTCGATGGTCTTCCCGTCCGGCCAGCGCAGGGCCGTGAAGAGCATCAGCAGTACGCCGGCGGCGCTCCACAGGCCGACCACCAGCGGGATGGAGAAGCGGTCCGCGAGCAGCCCGGTGACCAGCACCGAGGCGCCCTGGATCACCTGCATGCCGGTGGCCATCACGCCGAAGGCGCGGGCCCGGTAGCCGTTGGGCAGTGCCCGGACGAAGAGCCCGTTGGCCGTCGGTAGCAGGCCGGCGGCGGCGAAGCCGCAGGCGGCCGCGAGCAGGGCCACCACCACCGGCGGCGGGTCGAGGAGCGTGGGCACCAGGACCAGGGGGGCGATCACCGCCAGCGGCCGCATCAGGGCGAGCCGGCGGGCCGGCGCGACCGCCCGGCCCACCACCAGCCCGCCGAGGATGAACCCGACCGGGTTCGCGGCCATGATGACGGCCTGCGCGACGCCGCTGTCCAGCCCGTCGCCGGAGCTCTCGGCGGCCCACGCGGCGGCCAGCCCCTCGGGGACGATCGAGAAGAGCATGGCGCTGAAGACCAGCACGGCGATGGCCCGCAGGACCGGGGTGCCGAAGACGATCTGGAAGCCCTGCCCGGTCTCGCGCAACAGGTGGCTGCGGTGCGCGGCGGTCATCGCCGGCTCCCGGTCGCGGACGCCGAAGCGGGTCAGCGCGGCGGAGACGGCGAAGGTGGCCGCGTTGATCAGCAGCGCGACGGTCGGGTTCACCGCCGCCACCGCGGCGCCGAGGAGGTACCCGACCACCTGCGCGGCCTGGGCGGAGCTGGCGTTCAGCGACAGGCCGAGGACCAGCCGGTCCCCGGTGAGGATGGCCGGCATGAGCGCGGAGCGGGCGGCCTGGCTGGGCGGGTTGGCCAGCGTGGTGGCGAAGAGCAGGGCCAGGATCACCCACACCGGCACGCCCGGCACGGCGATCAGCGCCATCAGCGCCATCCGGATCAGGTCGCAGACCACCATGACCTGCCGGTAGCGGTAGCGCTCGGCGAGCGCCGCCAGCAGCGGCCCGCCGACGAGCCAGGGCAGGTAGCTGACCGCGAACGCGGCGGCGGAGAGGGCGATCGACTCGCTCTGCCGGTAGACCAGCACGGTGACCGCGGCCTTGGCCACGTAGTCGCCCACCCAGGAGAACACGGTGGCCGCGAAGATCGCCCGGTACTCGGACTGGCCGAACACCTCCCGGAATGTGGCCGGCCCGTCCGGAGAGGGTCGCTCGTCGGACACCGTCGCCTCCATCGTGCCCCGCGAGCGGCCACTCGTGACGGCCTGACGGGACCCCGTCGTCAGATCTACGGATCAGCGAGGACATGATCACGCTCCGGCGGGAGCGCGTGCACCGGATTCTGCCCGATCGTCTGACAACTGGCTAGGGCGAACGGATTGGTCGTCGCATCTCCGACTGAACGAACGGACGATACCCGAGGGGCCGCGCGGTCCGCGACCCCCAGATTTCGGATAACCCGGCTCCGGTCGTCGGTCGCAGGTCAGGTGGCCCCACCCTGGCCGGTGCCGGGGGTGCCCGCCGTCCCGGCCGGGCCGGTCCCGCCGGTCTGCGGCAACCCCGGGTAGAGCCGGGCGGCGGCGATCTTCGCGGTGATGCCCGAGTTCTCCAACGCCTCGGCCAGCCGGCGGCGCAGTTCCCGGCCCACCGCGAACTGCCCGTCCGCGGTCGTCTTGACCACCGTCCGGATCACCGCGCCGTCCACCGTCATCTGCTCGACGCCCAGCACCTCGGGCGCCTCGACGATCTCCGGGGCCAGCTCCGGGTCCAGCGCCACCGAGGCCGCCGCCGTCCGCAGCACGGCGCTGGCCTGCTCGGTGCTGGCGAAGCCGATCGGCAGGTCCACCACCACCAGGGCCCAGCCCTGGCTCTTGTTGCCCACCCGGACGATCTCGCCGTTGCGGATGTACCAGAGCACCCCGCGACCGTCGCGGACGGTGGTGACCCGCAGCCCGACCGACTCCACCACGCCGGTCGCCTCGCCCAGGTCCACCGTGTCGCCGACGCCGTACTGGTCCTCGATGAGCATGAACAGGCCCGCGATCAGGTCCTTCACCAGGCTCTGCGCGCCGAAGCCGAGGGCGACGCCGGCGATGCCGGCGCTGGCCAGCAGGGGTGCCAGGTCGAAGCTGAACTCCTTGAGCACCATCAGCAGCGCGATGCCGAAGACGAACGCGGTGACCAGGCTGCGCAGCACCGACCCGATCGCCTCGGCGCGCTGGCGGCGCCGCTCGGGGATGAACTCCGCCGGGTCGAGCGAGGCCGACGGGATCCGCTCGCGCAGCGGCCGGAGCATGGTCGGCACCGCCGCGTCGGTGGTGGTGCGGACCAGCCGGTTGATCGTCCGGTGCAACGCCCAGCGGGCGGCGAACGCCAGCAGCAGGATCAGCACGACCCGCAGCGGCTTGAGCAGGATCCAGTAGCTGCCCTCGGCGAACCAGACCGAGCCGGTCACGTCCAGGACGCCCTTGCACAGGGTGTCCTGGAGGCACTCGGCCGACGGCGAGGGGTCGGGGGTCGGCACGGCGACGGTCACACGGGTGGCACTCACCCTGCTTTCGTACCGCAACACCGTCGGCGGCCCGCCGCCGACCCACCGCCGGGCGACCTGCGTCCCGCCACGGTCCGCCGCGCGCGAACCGGACATCTTTCCACGCGCCGAGAAAGCTTCACGAGGGAGCCCGGATTAGTACGTGCAATCACGGGTCTTATCAGGGACGATTGGCGCAACGGACGTCGGTGATCCTGCCGGCGTCGGTCGTGGTTCCCCGCTGCGCGGGCCCGACCGGCGTGGCCAGTGGTGGGAGCGGCTGGACCGGGAGGGTGAGCACGATGCCTGACATACGACCCACGGTGGGCTCCGGCGCGCTGGTTCTCAACGCCACCTACGAGCCGCTGTGTGTCGTGTCGGTGCGTCGCGCCGCCATTCTCGTGCTCTCCGCCAAGGCGGTCTGCGTCGCCGACGGCGACGGCGTCCTGCACAGCGCGCGCGACGCGCTCCCGGTGCCCTCGGTGGTCCGGCTGACCCGTTTCGTCCGGGTGCCGTACCGCACCCACGTGGGTCTGTCCCGGCGGGCGATCTTCGCCCGGGACGGCGGGCGCTGCGCCTACTGCCGGGGCCCCGCCGAGACCATCGACCACGTCTTCCCGCGCAGCCGGGGTGGCCGGCACGCCTGGGAGAACGTGGTCGCCGCCTGCGCGCGGTGCAACCACACCAAGGGCGACAAGACCCCCGCCGAGCTGGGTTGGCGGCTGCACTCCCTGCCCGCCGCCCCCAAGGGCACGGCCTGGCGGGTGCTCGGTCACCGGGCCCCCGACCCGCGCTGGGCGGACTGGCTCGACCTGCGCGAGCCCGAGGCCGCCTGAGCCAGCCGCCCGCCCGGCGCCGTCACCGGATGCGCGCCTCCACCAGCGAGGCGTACACCACCACGTTGTCGGCGTACCCGGTCCGGCCGCCCACCCACCGCCCACCGCAGGTGATCAGTCGCAGGTTGGGGCGGCTGAAGTCCCCGTATATCTCGTCCACCGGCAGCTCCTCCTTGTCGTAGCGCTGCACCTGGTCCACCTCGAAGACCGCCACCGTGCGGTCCTCGCGGGTCACCTCGACGGTGTCGCCGTCGTGCAGCTCCCGCAGCTCGTGGAAGACCGCCGGACCGGTGGTGGTGTCGACGTGCCCGACGATCACCGCCGGGCCGTACTGACCGGGGGTGGGGCCCTGGTCGTACCAGCCGGCCTCCTGGGCGCGGGCGGCGTCGGGCACCCCGATGCTGCCGTCCGGCGCGATCCCGACGTGGTGCACCGGCGCCCGCAGGTCGATCCGGCTGATCGCGATCCGGGTCGGCGGGCTGCCCGGCAGCACCGGGAACTTCTTCGGCGGCGGGCGCAGGCCGGCGATGAACCGGTCCGGCAGCACGCTGAGGCCGGTCACCTGCTCGACGCCGAGCATCGTGACGATCAGCGCCATCAGGCTGGCGATCACCAGCACCGGGGCACCCGGCCCCCGCTTCCGGAAGCCGCCCGGCCGGGCCGCCCGGTTCGCCGCCGGCCGTACCGGCCGGGCGTGGGCGACCGGGTCGGTGGTGGTCACGCTGGCGGTGAAGGCCTGGCCGGCCACCCGGCGGAAGCGGCGGGCCGCCCGGGCCGCCAGCCGGGCCGCGGCGCGGACCCGGTCCCGACCCGACCGCGGCGTACGTCGGCGTGTGCGGGTCATGGCGACTGAAGGTCAGGAGCCGGCGCCGGCCCGCCGACGGCCCCCGCCGAACATCCCGAGCCCGGCCACCACGGCCACCACGGCCAGGCCGCCGACCAGCAGCAGTGAACCCGCCCCCCGGGCTGCGGTGCCGCCGCCTCCGGTCGCCGGGCCCTTGGTGGGCTGGGCCATGTTCAGCACGGTCAGGGTGGTGGCCGCGGTTTCGCCGTTGGGGCACCGCAGGTCGACCGAGTAGTCACCGGGCTGCTTGTTGCCCGGAATGGTCACGGCCCCGGTGAGGAAGCCGTTGTCCGGCCGCAGCACCACCCGGCCGAAGGCGTCGGAGTGCACCGTGGCCTGCTGGTTGTTGGCCTTGTCGCAACTGGCCCGGATGTTGACCCGGGTGCCGGCCTGCGCGGTGTTCGGCGTGACCTCGACGAAGGTGTTCTCCCCGGCCCGGGCCGGCGAGACCGTCGCCAGCACGAACGCCGCGACCAGGACGAACATCGTCAGGACGGCGGAAAAGGCACGATGGTACGAGCTGAGCCCCCGCATGATTCTCCCCTCCCGGCCAGGTGCGCCGGAATCCTGCGACGGGTGTCCGGGCCTGCATTCCCGCTCGCCGGGGGGCAAACCCCGCCTCGGTTCAGCGGCGGCGGGCGCCCGGCGAGGGCGTCCCGGCCGGCGGGGTCGGCAGCGGCGTGACCGGGTGCCAGTCCAGCGGGGTGGAGAGCACCATCGTGCTGGACGGCTGGCCGTACGGGGCGAGCCGGTCGATGACCGCCTCGAACTCGGTGATCGAGCCGGCGGCGACCTTGAGCATGCTGCACGCGTCGCCGGTGATCCGGTGGATCTCCCGGATCTCCGGCCAGTCGGCGACGTCCGGGTCGTGCAGGATGCAGCGCGAGCCGTAGCAGGACATCCGGATCATCGCGACGACGCCGCGACCGGCCCGGGTCAGGTCCACGTGGGCGTGGTAGCCGGTGATCACGCCGGACTCCTCCAGCCGGCGGACCCGCTCGGCCACCGCCGGCGGCGACAGGTGCACCCGCCGGGACAGCTCGCTGTACGACAGCCGCGCGTCGGCCTGCAGCTCACGCAGCAGGGCCCAGTCCATCTCGTCCACGCGTGGACCTTACCTTCCTGAAGCCGAACGGCAGAAGAGCCTTCCGCGTCAAAGGCGATCACGGCGGATCACCGTGGAATCGGCATTCCGTACGCCGTTGTGACCGGGGGATCATGTCGTCACCCGGCACACGGAGGAGACGACAAGGTGGATCAGACGGATCTGCGGGCGCCCACGGGGACCACCGCGGTGCGCCCGGTCACCCCGCAGCAGCGCGCCGCGCGGGCGGCCCGCAACGGCGGCGAGCCCACGCTCGAGTTCGCCGACCGGGTGCCGTACGACGCGTACGTGCAGGCCAGCACGCTGCACACCCTGCAGCAGCCGCTCAGCACCGACCCCGGCGAGATGTCCTTCCTGATGGTCAGCCAGATCATGGAGCTGTACTTCGGGCTGACCTGCCACGAGCTGCGCCAGGCGCAGCGGGACCTGCGCGCCGACCGGGTGTGGGAGGCGCTGGCGCCGCTGCGCCGGGCCGCCATGCACCTGGAGGGGCTCAACGCGGCCTGGCGCGGGCTGCGCTGGATGACCCCGGCCGACTTCAACCGGTTCCGCAACCTGCTCGGCGAGGGCTCCGGCTTCCAGTCGGCCATGTACCGGCACCTGGAGTTCCTGCTCGGCCTGCGCGACCCGGCGCTGATCCGACCGTTCCGCCGCCAGGAGCAGGTCTACGACGAGCTGCGCGAAGCCCTCGCCGTGCCGAGCCTCTGGGACGACGTGCTCGCCCTGCTCGCCCGGCACGGCCACGACCTCCCCGCCGACCTGCTGGAGCGGGACGTCGCCGTCGAGCACCGGCCGCACCCGTCGGTCGAGGCGGCCTGGGTGGAGATCTACGACGACGGCGGGCCGCAGAACCACCTCCGCCTGCTCGGCGAGGCGCTGACCGAGGTGGCCGAGCAGTTCGGTGACTGGCGGTGGAACCACGTCAAGGCCGTGCAGCGGACCATGGGCGCGAAGGTCGGCAGCGGCGGCTCCGCCGGACTGGCGTGGCTGCAGCGCAGCATGGCCCGGGTGGTCTTCCCGGAGCTGTGGTCGGCCCGGACGGCGATGTGAGCGGGGAGCGGGACATGTCGACCTCGGAGCAGGACGCGCACCGCCGCGACGCCGCCGACCCCGGCCACCGTCACCTCTTCCACGTGCCGCCCGCCGACGGCGGCCGCTACCCGGAGGCGGCCTACCTGGCCGGCAACTCCCTCGGGCTGCAACCCCGGGCCACCCGCGCCGAACTCCTCGCCGACCTGGACGCCTGGCAGGCGCTCGGTGTCGAGGGGCACCTGGAGGCGCAGCGGCCCTGGCTGCCGTACCACGAGCTGTTGACGGCGCCCGCCGCGCGACTGGTCGGCGCCCGGCCGGCGGAGGTCGTGGTGATGAACTCCCTCACCGTCAACCTGCACCTGCTGATGGTGAGCTTCTACCGGCCCGCCGGAGAGCGGACCCGGATCGTCATCGAGGACAGCGCCTTCCCCTCGGACAGCTACGCGGTGCGCAGCCAGGCCCGCTTCCACGGCCTCGACCCGGACGACACCGTGGTCCGGCTGACCCCGCGCCCCGGCGAGGACACCCTGCGCACCTCGGACGTGACCGACTACCTGGCCGCCGAGGGCGACCGGGTGGCGCTGGTGCTGCTCGGCGGGGTCAACTACCTCACCGGCGAGCTGATGGACATCCCGGCGATCACCGCCGCCGGCCGGGCGGCCGGCGCGGTCGTCGGCTGGGACCTGGCGCACGCCGCCGGCAACGTGCCGCTGGCGCTGCACGACTGGGACGTCGACTTCGCGGCCTGGTGCTCCTACAAGTACCTCAACTCCGGGCCCGGCGCGCTGGGCGGGGTCTTCGTCCACGAGCGCCACCTGGGCGATGACCGCCTGCCCCGCTTCGAAGGCTGGTGGAGCACCGAGGCGGCCACCCGGTTCGAGATGACCCCGGTCTCCCGGCCGCCGGCCACCGTGGAGGCCTGGCAGATCTCCAACCCGCCGATCTTCGCCATGGGCCCGGTACGCACCTCGCTGGAACTCTTCGACCGCGTCGGCATGCCCGCCTTGCGCGAGCGCAGCCTCCGGCTCACCGGCTACCTGCAAGGGCTGCTCGACGAGGTGACCCCCGGCCGGCCGCTGACCGTGGTCACCCCGCGCGACCCCGCCCGCCGGGGCTGCCAGCTCTCGGTGCGCATCGGCGTCGGCAGCGCCGCCGAGCTGACCAAGCGATTGCGGCACGAGCACGGCGTGATCGCCGACGCCCGGGAGCCGGACGTGATCCGGTTCGCCCCGGTGCCGCTCTACTCGACGTACCACGACTGCTGGCGGGTCGCCGACGCGCTGGCCGCGACCGTTGCCGAGGAGCGCCCATGAGCATGGAACGTGACGAGGTGGCGGTGGTCGGGGCCGGGCTGGCGGGCTGCCTGCTGGCCTGCTTCCTGGCCCGGCGCGGCTATCCGGTCGCCCTCTACGAGCGGCGGCCGGACCCGCGCGCCGGGCGGGCCGAGCGCGGCCGGTCGATCAACCTGGCGCTCTCCGAGCGCGGCCTGGACGCGCTGCGCCGCATCGGCCTGGACGAGCAGGTGATGGCCGACGCCCTGCCGATGCGCGGCCGGATGATCCACCCGGTCGCCGGCGAGCCGCAGTTCCAGTCGTACAGCGGCTCCGGGGACCGGGCGATCAACTCGATCAGCCGGGGCGCGCTGAACAACGCCCTGCTCACCGCCGCCGCCGCGCTGCCCGGGGTGCGGATCGCCTTCGACCACCGGCTGGTCGGCCTCGACCCGGCCGGCGGCGAGATGACCTTCGAGACGCCGCAGGGCAAGGTCACGGCGACCGCCTCGGTCGTCCTCGGCGCCGACGGCGCCGGCTCCGCGGTGCGCGGGCAACTGCTCGGGTACGGCGCGTTGACCGAGAGCCTGGACTTCCTCGACTACGGCTACAAGGAACTCACCATCCCGCCGCTCGGCGGCGAGTTCGCCCTCGATCCGTCGGCGCTGCACATCTGGCCGCGCGGCACCTCGATGATGATCGCGCTGCCCAACCCGGACCGCTCGTTCACCTGCACCCTCTTCTGGCCCACCCACGGCACCGCCAGCTTCGCCTCGCTGGGCAGCCCGGCTGCGATCGAGCAGCACTTCGCCACCCACTACCCGGACCTGATCCCGCTCGCGCCCAACCTGGTCGACGACTACCAGCACAACCCGGTCGGGGTGCTCGGCACGGTGCGCTGCGCGCCCTGGCAGGTCGACGGGAAGGTGGCGCTGCTCGGCGACGCGGCGCACGCCATCGTGCCGTTCTACGGCCAGGGCGCCAACTGTGCCTTCGAGGACGTCGTCGAGCTGGACCGCTGCCTCGACGAGTGCGGCGACGACTGGTCCGCCGCGCTGCCGCTCTACCAGCGCCGCCGGCAGGACAACGCCGAGGCGATCGCCCGGATGGCACTGGCCAACTTCGTGGAAATGCGGGACAAGGTCGCCTCGCCGGTCTTCCAGACCCGCAAGCGGATCGAGCACGCGCTGGAGCGGGCGCTGCCCGGCCGGTACGTTTCGCAGTACGAACTGGTCTCCTTCTCCACCACCCCGTACGCCGAGGTGCGCCGCCGGGTGCGGCGCCAGTACGCGGTGGCGGGGGCGGTGGCCGCGGGCGGGCTGGCGTTGCTGGCCGGCGTGGTGAGTGCGGCGATCGGCCTGGGGAGGCGCGGATGACGCTCTGGGACGCGCGGCTGATGGCCGGGCACGCGCCGGACGGGCCGGGGCTGCTGCGCCACTTCGTCGGCGGCGAGTTCGTCGACGCCGGCCGGCGCTTCACCAAGCGCAGCCCGGTCACCGGTGAGCCGGTCTTCGAGGTGGTCGAGGCGTCGCGGTCCACCGTGGACGACGCGGTGGCCGCGGCCCGGGCGGCGCTGCGCGGGCCGTGGGGCCGGATGGGCGAGCGGGAGCGCGCCGAGGTGCTGCGCCGGGTCGCCGACGAGCTGGAACGGCGCTTCGACGACCTGGTAACCGCCGAGGTCGCCGACACCGGCAAGGCCATCTCGCAGGCCCGCACCCTGGACATCCCGCGCGGCGCGGCGAACTTCCGCGCCTTCGCCGAGATCGTGGCGACCGCGCCGACGGAGTCGTTCACCACGGTCACCCCGGCCGGTGGCCGGGCGCTGAACTACGCCGTCCGCAAGCCGGTCGGCGTGGTCGCCGTGATCGTGCCGTGGAACCTGCCGCTGCTGCTGCTCACCTGGAAGGTGGCCCCGGCCCTGGCCTGCGGCAACGCCGTGGTGGTCAAGCCCAGCGAGGAGACCCCCGCCTCGGCGACGCTGCTGGCCGAGGTGATGGCCGCCGCCGGCGTGCCGGACGGGGTGTTCAACCTGGTGCACGGCTTCGGCCCGGACTCGGCCGGTGAGTTCCTCACCCGGCACCCGGGGGTCGACGCGATCACCTTCACGGGCGAGTCGGCCACCGGCGGCGCGATCATGCGGGCCGCCGCGGACGGGGTGAAGGCGGTCTCGTTCGAGCTGGGCGGCAAGAACGCCGGGCTGGTCTTCGCCGACGCCGACCTGGACGCGGCGGTGGCCGGCTCGGTGCGCTCCAGCTTCACCAACGGCGGGCAGGTCTGCCTCTGCACCGAGCGGATCTACGTGCAGCGGCCGGTCTTCGAGGAGTTCACCGCCCGGCTGGCGAAGCGGGCCGGGGAGCTGGCGTACGGGTGGCCGGCCGACGAGGCCACCGCGAACATGCCGCTCATCTCGCACGCCCACCGGGACAAGGTGCTCGGCCACTACGCGCTGGCCCGCACCGAGGGCGCCGAGGTGCTGACCGGGGGCGGCACGCCGCGCTTCGGCGACACCCGCGACGGCGGGGCGTACGTGCAGCCGACCGTGCTGACCGGGCTCGGCCCGGACGCCCGGACGAACACCGAGGAGATCTTCGGCCCGGTCGTGCACGTGGCGCCCTTCGACGACGAGGACGAGGCGTACGCGCTGGCCAACGGCACCGAGTACGGCCTGGCGGCGACGGTCTGGACCCGGGACGTGGGCCGGGCGCACCGGGCCGGCGCCCGGCTGGACGCCGGCATCGTCTGGGTGAACACCTGGTTCCTGCGCGACCTGCGCACCCCGTTCGGCGGCGTGAAGGCCTCCGGGATCGGGCGGGAGGGCGGCGTGCACTCGCTGGACTTCTACTCCGAGCTCACCAACGTCTGTGTGGACCTGTCGTGAACGGGCGAGGAGCCGGCGTGAAAGCTGACATCGAAGCGGCCAACCGGGAGCTGGCCGAGGCCCGCAGCAGCGGCAAGCCCTGCCCGCCGCTGCGCGGGCGGCTGCTGCCCGAGTCCGACGTCGAGTCGGCGTACCGGGTGCAGCAGCTCCAGGCGCGGGCCTGGCAGGGCCGGGGCGAGCGCCGGGTGGGTGCCAAGATCGGGCTGACCTCCCGGGCGGTGCAGGAGAACTTCGGCGTCTTCCAGCCGGACTTCGGGGTGCTGACCGACGCCATGGCGGTCGGCGACGGCGTCGAGGTGCCGATCGACCGGCTGCTCCAGCCCCGGGTGGAGGCGGAGATCGCCTTCGTGCTCGGCGCGGACCTGACCGACGAGCGGGTCACCACCGTCGACCTGATCCGGGCGGTCGACCACGTGCTCCCGGCCATCGAGATCGTCGACTCGCGGATCGCCGGCTGGGATATCTCCATCGTGGACACCGTCGCCGACAACGCCTCCAGCGGGCTCTTCGTGCTGGGCACCACGCCGCGCCGGCTGGCCGACGTGGACCTGCGGTTGTGCGGGATGGTGCTGGAGCACGCGGGCGAGCCGGTGTCGGTCGGCGCCGGCGCGGCCTGCCTCGGCAATCCGCTGCACGCGCTGGAGTGGCTGGTGCGGACGATGGCCCGCGCCGGTGACCCGTTGCGCGCCGGCGACGTGGTGCTCTCCGGGGCGCTCGGCCCGATGGTGCCGGTCACCCCCGGCGCGGCGTACGAGGCGCGGATCTCCGGGCTCGGCTCGGTACGGACCTGTTTCTCTTCGTCCAAGGAGGCGGCGTGACGGTCGGGGTGGCGGTGATCGGCTCCGGCAACATCGGGACCGATCTGATGATCAAGGTGCTCCGGTTGAGTGACAGCCTGCGCATGGTGGCGATGGCCGGCATCGACCCGGAGTCCGACGGGCTGGCCCGGGCCCGGCGGCTCGGCGTGGCGACCACCGCCGAGGGCGTGGACGGCCTCGTGGCGCTGCCCGAGTTCGCCGACGTGGAGCTGGTCTTCGACGCCACCTCGGCCGCCGCGCACCGGCACAACGACGCGGTGCTGCGGGCGCACGACCGGACCGTGGTCGACCTGACCCCGGCGGCGATCGGCCCGTACGTGGTGCCGCCGGTCAACCTCGACGAGCACCTGCACGAGAGCAACGTCAACATGGTCACCTGCGGCGGCCAGGCCACCGTGCCGATCGTCGCCGCCGTCGGCCGGGTCACCCCGGTCGCGTACGCGGAGATCGTCGCCTCGATCGCCTCGAAGTCGGCCGGCCCCGGCACCCGGGCCAACATCGACGAGTTCACCGAGACCACCGCCCGGGCGATCGAGGTGGTCGGCGGCGCGGAGCGCGGCAAGGCGATCATCGTGCTCAACCCGGCCGACCCGCCGCTGCTGATGCGCGACACCGTCTACTGCCTCTGCCCGGACGCCGACGCCGACCGGGCCGCGATCGCCGCCTCGGTGGCGGACATGGTGGCCACGGTGCAGGAGTACGTCCCCGGCTACCGGCTGAAGCAGGACGTGCAGTTCGACCGGGTCGACACCTACGTGCCGTCGCTCGGCCGGCACCTGGCCGGGTGGCAGGTCTCGGTCTTCCTGGAGGTCTCCGGGGCCGGGCACTACCTGCCGGCGTACGCCGGGAACCTCGACATCATGACCTCGGCCGCGCTGCGCACCGCGGAGCGACTGCTGGCCCGCCGCGCGAGCAGCACGGAGGTGGCGGCGTGACCGACCTCTACATCCAGGACGTGACGCTGCGCGACGGCATGCACGCCATCGCCCACCGCTACACCGTCGACCAGGTACGCACCATCGCCGCCGCGCTGGACGCGGCGGGGGTGGCCGCCATCGAGGTGGCGCACGGCGACGGGCTGGCCGGCTCCAGCGTCAACTACGGCCACGGCGCGGCCAGCGACGCCGACTGGATCTCCGCCGCCGCCGAGGTGATGACCAGCGCGAAGCTGACCACCCTGCTGCTGCCGGGGATCGGCACCATCGCCGACCTGAAGGCGGCGAAGGCGCTCGGGGTGACCAGCGTGCGGATCGCCACCCACTGCACCGAGGCGGACATCTCCGCCCAGCACATCTCCTGGGCCCGGGAGAACGGCATGGACGTCTCCGGGTTCCTGATGATGTCGCACATGAACGACCCGGCCGGGCTGGCCGCCCAGGCCAAGCTGATGGAGTCGTACGGGGCGCACTGCGTCTACGTCACCGACTCCGGCGGTCGGCTGCTGATGTCGGACGTGGCGCAGCGGGTCGACGCGTACCGGCAGGTGCTGGCGCCGGAGACGCAGATTGGCATCCACGCCCACCACAACCTGTCGCTCGGGGTGGCCAACAGCGTGGTCGCCGTCGAGCACGGCCGGATCGCCGGTGACGGGCCGGTCGGCCCGGACGCCCCGCACGGCCGCACCGTCCGGGTGGACGCGTCGCTGGCCGGGATGGGTGCCGGGGCGGGCAACGCGCCGCTGGAGGTCTTCGTCGCGGTCGCCGAGTTGCACGGCTGGAAGCACGGCTGCGACGTGTTCGCGCTGATGGACGCGGCCGACGACGTGGTTCGCCCGCTGCAGGACCGCCCGGTCCAGGTCGACCGGGAGACGCTGTCGCTCGGCTACGCCGGGGTCTACTCCAGCTTCCTGCGGCACGCCGAGCGCGCCTCGGCGCGGTACGGCGTGGACGTCCGCTCGATCCTGGTCGAGCTGGGCCGGCGGCGGATGGTCGGCGGCCAGGAGGACATGATCGTGGACGTGGCGCTCGACCTGGCCGGTCGGCGCGAGGAGCAGGGGGAGATCGCCGGTGAGCGCGAGGAGTGAGCCGGGTTTGCGAGCCCCGCAGTCGCGAACGAAGGGGACGCCGTGATCGGGCCGGACATCGCGGGGATCGCGGAGAAGCTGGGCGCGGCGGCCGACAGCGCCACCGCGATTCCGCAGCTCGCCGCCGAGACCGGGCTGGACGTCGACGCCGCGTACGCGGTGCAGACCGCGCTGCTGCAGCGCCGGCTCGACCGGGGCGAGCGGCTGGTCGGGCTCAAGATGGGGCTGACCAGCAAGGCGAAGATGGCCCAGGTCGGGGTGGACGAGGTGATCTGGGGCCGGCTCACCGACGTGATGCGGGTCCCGGACGGCGGCACGGTCGACGTGGCCGACTTCATCCACCCGCGGGTCGAGCCGGAGGTCGCGTTCCTGCTGGACCGGCTCCCCGACCCGGGCGAACCGGTCGGCGCCTTCGCCGACGCGGTCCGCGCGGTCGCCCCGGCGATCGAGCTGATCGACTCCCGCTACGCGAACTTCACCTTCTCCCTGCCGGACGTGGTCGCCGACAACACCTCGGCGGCGGCGTTCGTGGTCGGGCCGTGGTCGCCGGTGCCGGACGGGCTGGACAACCTGGGCGTGCTGCTGGAGATCGACGGGCGGGTGGCGCAGGTCGGCTCGACGGCGGCGATCCTCGGTGACCCGCGCCGGGCCCTGGACGAGGGCATCCGGCTCGCCGGCCGGCACGGGGTGCGGCTGCACTCCGGCTGGGTCTTCCTCGCCGGTGCCGCCACCGCGGCTGTCCCGCTGCGTCCCGGTGCCCATGTGCGTGCCGTGGTCGAGAAGCTCGGCGCCGCCTCGCTGCGGGCCGCCTCGTGACCGCCCGGGTCGTCGCCGGGAAGGCCGTGCCGCGGGGGGCGTTTCCGCACGTCAAGGTGGCGGGCGGGTTCGTCTTCGTCTCCGGCACGTCGTCGCGTCGGCCGGACAACACCTTTGCGGGTGTGTCGGTGGACGAGTTCGGCACCACGGATCTCGACATCCGGGTGCAGACGCGGGCGGTGATCGAGAACATTCGCGACCTGCTGCGGTCGGTCGGTGCGGAGCTGTCCGACCTGGTCCAGGTGACCTCGTACCTGGTCAGCATGAACGACTTCGGTGGTTACAACGAGGTGTGGGCGGAGTTCTTCGACGCCACCGGGCCGACCCGGACCACGGTGGCCGTCCACCAGTTGCCGCACCCGCACCTGCTGATCGAGATCCAAGCCGTCGCCCTGCTTCCCCAAGGAGGTCCGTCGTGAGTGAGATCGCCGAGCCGTTCAGCTTCCCGGGCTGGATCGCGGAGAACCAGCATCTGCTGAAGCCGCCGGTGGGCAACAAGGAGATGTTCCCGGGTGGGGACGACTTCATCGTGATGGTGGTGGGCGGACCCAACCAGCGCACCGACTTCCACGTCGACCCGTACGAGGAGTTCTTCTACCAGGTCAAGGGCAACATGCACATCAACCTGATGACGCCCGACGGGCCGCGTACGGTGCACGTGCGCGAGGGTCAGATGTGGATGCTGCCGCGCAACACCCCGCACTCGCCGCAGCGTCCCGAGCCCGGCTCGATCGGCGTGGTGGTGGAGCGGGTCCGCGAGGAGGGCACGCTGGAGAAGTTCCAGTGGTACTGCCCGGAGTGCGGGCACAAGGTGCACGAGGTGGAGTTGCAGGTGCGTGACATCGCCGCCGACCTGCCCCCGGTCTTCCAGGCGTTCTACGCCGACGAGTCCGCGCGTACCTGCGACAAGTGCGGCACGCTGCACCCGGGCAAGGGCTGATGCGTCCACCGGTCGTCGACGTGCACACGCACGTCGTACCGAAGGGGTGGCCGGACCTCGCCGCGGCGTGCGGCGGGTCCGGCTGGCCCTGGCTGCGGGTGGACTCCGAGCGCGCCGCCATGATCATGGTGGGGGAGACGGAGTTCCGACCGGTCGGCGCCGAGTGCTGGGACGCGCCGACCCGGCTGGCCGACATGGCCGCCGACGGCGTCGACCTGCAGGTGGTCTCCCCGACCCCGGTCTTCTTCTCCTACGACCGTCCGGCCGACCAGGCGCTCAAGGTCGCCCGGATCTTCAACGACCTCACCCTGGAGGTCACCGCCGCCGGTGGGGACCGGCTGGTGCCGTTCTGCCAGGTGCCGTTGCAGGATGCGGACGCGGCCTGCGCCGAGCTGGACCGCTGCCTGGCGGCCGGGCACGCCGGCGTGGAGATCGGCAACCACGTCGGCGACCGCGACCTCGACGACGCCGGCATCGTGCAGTTCCTGACCCACTGCGCCGAGGTGGGCGCGCCGGTCTTCGTGCACCCGTGGGACATGCCGGGCGGGCCCCGGCTGGACCGGTGGATGGCCCGCTGGCTCACCGGCATGCCCGCCGAGACGCACCTGTCGGTGCTGGCGCTCATCCTGGGCGGGGTGTTCGACCGGGTGCCGGAGACGCTGCGGATCTGCTTCGCGCACGGCGGCGGCAGCTTCCCGTTCTGGCTGGGCCGCGCCGACAACGCCTGGCACCGCCGCGGCGACCTGGTACGCGGCGCCTCGACCGCGCCGCCCAGCTCCTACACCGACCGGTTCAGCGTCGACTCGGTGGTCTTCGCCCCGGCCGCGCTGCGGCTGCTGGTGGACACCATGGGCGCGGAGCGGGTGCTGCTGGGCAGCGACTACCCGTACCCGCTGGGGGAGCGGCCGGTCGGGCGGGTGGTCCACGAGGCCGACTTCCTCACCGGCGAGCAGCGCGACCAGCTCCTCGGCGGCAACGCGCTGCGCTTCCTCGGCCGGACGGGTATATAAGCCAGGCGTCTCGATATACACTCTGCTCGTGAAGACTGTTATCGATCTTGACGATGAATTGCTCGAACGCGCGCGTCGTGAGTTGGGCACCAAGAGCAAGAAGGACACCATCCACGCGGCGCTGCGACTGGTCGCGGAGCGCAGTGAGCGGCTGGAGGCCGTACGTGAGCTGCTGGCCGTCGACCGGGATTGGACCGGAATCCTGGACGATGACAAGACGCCAGGCGGACGCCAGGACGCGGCGTGACGATTCCGGGCGGGCTCTATCTGATCGACACGTCGGCCTGGGCCCGGATGCGTCTGCCGGTGGTGTACAAGCGATTGACCGCGATCCTCGAGGAGGGTCTCGGAGCGACGTGCCTCCCGCTCGATCTCGAGGACGGGCGTAGCGCTCGCGACTTTCGGGACGCCATGACCATCCGTGCCCGTCGCGCCCAGCTCATGGTGGACCTGCCGGTCACCGCCGCGGTCTCGACGCGAGCCCGTGACCTCCAGTTGGCCCTGACCGCCCGAGGTCACCACCGCGCCGCCAGCCCGGTCGACGTGACGGTCGCCGCCGTGGCCGCCGAGTACTCGGCGACCGTTCTGCACTATGACCGCGACTTCGACCTGCTGACCGAGGTCGGCGGCCCCCGGTCCGAGTGGGTCGCCCCCGCCGGCACGCTTTCCTGACGCCGCGGGCGGCGATCCGTCTCCCGCCCGCGAAGCCGGACCCGCCGTCCGAAGCGGGCGACGGGTCCGGCCGGCGATCGCCGTCAGGAGTGCGGGCAGGTGTCCCGGTACTCCTGGATGGCCGTGCCCCGGGGCGCCGGGCAGAGGAACTGCTCGTAGCGGGTGTCGTCGTCGACGAAGCGCTTGAGCCAGGAGATGCTGTACTTCGCGATCGTGACGTTCGTCGACGTCGGTGCGGAGTGGCTCGCCGCGTTGAGTTCCAGGTACGCCTTGTCCAGGGTGGCCGGCAGGCTGGTGTAGAACGGCTCCGAGTGCGAGGAGACCGGGGCGATCGAGTCGTTCTCGGCGCCGACGACCAGCGTCGGGACCCGCACCGAGGACCAGTTCTTGACCGTGTGCCAGCCGGTCAGCGGGATCGCCGCCTGCAACGCGGGCCGGGTGTTGGCCGCCGACAGGCTGCCGCCGCCGCCCATCGAGTGACCCATCACGGCGAGCCGGTTCCGGTCGATCCGGGTCCGTACCGAACTGGTGGTGCTCAGGTAGTCCAGCGCCGCCAGCAGTTGGGTGCCGCGGCTGGCCGGCTGGTCGTACCGGGACAGGGTGTCGATGGTGATGACGACGAAGCCCTGCGAGGCCAGCCGGGGGCCGAGCCAGGCCACGCTGGACTGCGTCGCGGTGTAGCCGGGGGAGATGGCCACCGCGCCGAACGTCCCCTCGGCGGTGCTGGTCGGGTAGTAGACCGTGCCGCCGCGGAAGCCGGTGACACTACTGGCCGCGATCGTGGTCTGGGCGATGGCGAACGGACCCCGGCTGGCTTCGATGCTGGCGACGGTGGGGGCGGGGCCGCGCTCGTAGGGGTTGGCGGCGAGCGCCGCGACCGGGAGGACGTCCGGTGCAGCGGCCCGGGCGGCCGGTGCGGCGGTCAGGCCGGCGCCGGCGAGGGCCAGCGCGAGCAGCGACCCGGCGGCGCGGCGGGACCAGTGGTGCACCGGCCGGGACGGGACCTGGTGGATGTGCGGGGCGGGGACAGGTTGCACGGTGGTGGCTCCCTACGGGATGGACGGGGGTGGTGGCATCGATCGGTGTGAATCGATGCGGTCACTCTCCCCTCCGGTCCCGGGACGGGGGCAATCCCGGTCGGGTCATGTCAGGGGGGTATGAGCCGCCCGCCCGCCCCGGTCGTGTCGCCGGGCCAACCGGCCGCCGAGCGGGCAGGATGGCGACATGGCCGAGCCGCACGACCTGACCGCGCTGGAGCAGGCCGCCGCCGTCGCGCGGGGCGAACTCTCCAGCGTCGAGCTGGTCGCGCACCACCTCGAACGGGTCGACGGGCTCGGCGACACCGTCGGCGCGTTCGTCACGGTCACGCCCGAACGCGCCCTCGCCGCCGCCCGGGCCGCCGACGCCGTGCCGGTCGAGCGGCGCGGCCCGCTGCACGGCGTACCGACCGCGATCAAGGACCTGACCCTCACCGCCGGGGTGCGCACCACCTTCGGTTCGGCGGCCTTCGCCGACTTCGTCCCGCCGGTCGACGCCGACGTGGTGCGGCTGATGGGCGCCGCCGGGCTGGTCAGCCTCGGCAAGACGACCACCTCCGAGCTGGGCTGCTCGCTCTACTCCGAGGGGCTGGTCGCGCCGCCGGCCCGCAACCCGTGGGACCTGGCGTACACCGCCGGCGGCTCCAGCGGCGGCGCGGCGGCCGCGGTCGCCACCGGCCTGATCCCGGTCGCCCAGGGCTCCGACGGCGGTGGGTCGCTGCGCATCCCCGCCGCCCTCTGCGGCCTGGTCGGCTACAAGCCGAGCCGCGGCGTGGTCTCCGGCGGCCCGCTCGGCTCCGGCGCGTTCGGTCTGCCGACGAACGGCCCGCTCGGGCGGACCGTCGCCGACGTCGCCGCGCTGCTCGACGTGATGGCGGTGCCGGTGCCCGGCGAGCCGTACCTGCCGCCGCCCCGGCCCGACGGCGGCTACCTCGCCGTCGCCCGCCGGGCCGCCCCGGGCCGGCTGCGGATCGGCCGCTTCGACGCCCCGATGCTCGCCGAGGAGCCGGTCCATCCCGACTGCGTCGCCGCGGTGGACCGGGCCGCCGCGCTGCTCACCGCGGCCGGCCACGAGGTGGTCGAGGTCGACCGCCCGCTCGGCCCCGCGGTGTGGCCGCTCTTCGAGACCCTCTGGTACGTGCTGGCGCTCGCCCCGGTGCCGCCGGAGCGGGAGTCCGAGCTGCTGCCGCTGACCCGGTTCCTGCGTGCCCGGGGCGCGGCCGTCGGCGCCGGCGCGCTGCTGGCCACCCTCGGCGAGATCCAGGCCCAGGTACGCCTCGGCGTCCGCCGCACCGCCGGGTGCGACCTGCTGCTCTGCCCCACCCTGGCCGCACCGCAGGCACCGGTCGGCTGGTTCACCGCCGATGAGGACCCGGCCGCCGATTTCGACCGGCAGCGCCGGTTCTCGCCGTACTGCGCCGTGTTCAACGTGACGGGAGACCCGTCCGTCTCGCTACCGCTCGGGCGTACCGCGACGGATCTGCCCGTCGGGGTGCTGTTGACCGGTCGCTACGGCGACGACGCCCGGCTGATCGCCACCGCGGCGCAACTGGAAGGCTGCAGTGACGGATGGGATCGGCACCCCGCAATCTGGCGGGGCGTCGACTCCGCTAACGTGAATGGCAGCGGAGTCGGGCGGTCGGCGCCATGACCCTCCACCCGACCCGGATGCTCTGGTCTCTCTTTCCGCCTGGGGGCGTTGGGATTGTCTGTCACTGAGACGTTGCTGATCTTCGTCGGCATCCCGGCGGCGGTGATGCTGGTGATCGTCGGGCTGGTGTACGCCAGCAACCGCCGTGGCGGCGGGTCCAAGCGCTACCGCCCGGGCCGTCGCTTCGACTTCACCCCGGTCTGGTTCCTGAGCCGCCCGGAGCAGCTGGCCGACTCGGCCGGCACCGCCCTGGCCGCGGGCGCGCAGGCGCCGGCGCTGACCAGCCACAAGCTCGAGCAGGCCGGCATCGAGGCGCCGGCCGGTGGAACCGGAGGCGCAAGTGACCGTTGGTGAGAAGCAGACCGGGACGGGAAACCCGCCCGAGGTGCTGGACGGGCCGTTCTCGACCCGCCAGCTGCTGCGCATCGACGAGGCGCTCCGCCTGGCCGACCAGGGCACCGGCCTGGTCTTCTCGGTCTACGTGGGCGGCCTCGACGAGCCGGTCCGCGAGCACGCCGAGCGGCTGCACCACCAGCTCGCCGAGCCCGACCGGTCCGTCCTGATCGCGGTGTCGCCCAACCAGCGTCAGCTGGAGGTCGTCACCGGTCGGCACGCGCGCAAGCGCATCCCCGACACGTACGCCCGCCTCGCCGCGCTCTCGATGGTGGCCGCCTTCGGCGGCGGCGACCTGGCCGGCGGCATCATCAACGGCCTCGACCAGCTCGCCAGCCACGCCGGGCGGGCCTGAGCCCCAGCGGTACGACGAAGCCCGGTCCGCCTCAGGCGGACCGGGCTTTCTCGTTGCGCTTCAGCGCGGCCAGACGCTCGGGTCGAGCCGCATCGGCCACGGCTCGGCCACCTCGACGGCATCGTCCGGCCCCACCGTGCCGAGGAGGTCGTAGTGGACGCCCTTCACCAGCGCGTACCGGTACACCACCGGCCCGAAATCGCTCCGCTCCACCCGCCAGTAGGCAGGAATCCGCGCCTCGGCGTAAAGGGCGGGCTTGGTGAATCGGTCATGCCGGCGGCTGTTGGGTGACTCCACCTCGACGACGAGGGCGACGTCGCTCGGCTCGGTCCACAGCCGGTCGCGAGGCGCCGTCGGCTGCAACACGGTGATGTCCGGAATCAGGTTGCCGTCCGGAATCCGTATCCCGATCTCCCGGATCACCCGCCAACCGGCCGGAGCGGCCAGCCGCAGGGCCATCCGGATGTCGTCCGCCAGCTCGTGGTGGTCCGGCCCGGCAGGTGGGGTCACGTGCAAGCTCCCGTCGATGAGCTCGTAGCGGTTCCCGTTCTCGGGCAGGTCGAGAAGATCCTGCTCACGCCAGCGTCGCTCGGGTGGGCGCCACTCGTAGCCAGGGTGTGCCATCACGCTCACCTCCATCCGCCACGATAACGGCCCCGGGGCCGGCGAGGCTTCCGCCCACGCCGGCCCCGGGGCCGTGGTACTCCTCGGTCAGGCGCTCCGGGCGTCCTTCGCGCGGGCCTTCAGCGAGCGGACCACCCCGTCGCGGCCCTCGGCGACCAGCCGGCGCAGCGACGCCGGGTGCCCCTCCTGCGCCAGCCAGGCGTCGGTGGCGGCCACGGTCTCCTCCTCGACCAGGTACGCCGGGTAGGCGAGCTGCACGAACTCCTGCGCCGGCTCGCTGTCCCGCTGCGCCCAGACCTGCGCCACGGCGGCGAAGTACTTTTCCCGGTACGGCGCGGTGAGCTCCACCTGCGTCGGGTGGGTGAAGCCCTGCAACAGCGCCCGGTTGCGCCAGTTCGGCAGCGACTGCGGACCGGTCAGCTCCGCCCAGACCGCCGCCTTGTTCTCGGCGGTCGGGACCAGCGCGTTCGCGTACGCGGCCTCCCGCTCGCCGCTGGCCGTCCGGTCGGCGGCCAGCTCGGCCTCGACCTCGGCGGGGCCGGCCGCCCCGTTGGCCACCAGCGACTGCAGGATCGTCCAGCGCAGCTCGGTGTCGATGGTCAGACCGGCCGGTACGCCGGTGCCGTCCAGCCAGCCGCGCAGGGTCGCCAGGTCCTCACCCGAGCGGGCCGCCGAGGTGTACGCGCGGGCCCAGGCGAGCTGGAAGCCGCTGCCCGGCTCGGCGGCGGCCAGCGCCGTCTTCGCGGTACGGGCCAGTTCCGCCCAGCCGGTCGGCGCCCAGGCCGGGTCGGCGTAGACGGTGAGCGTGGTGCTCGCCTGGCGCAGGGTGGCGGTGATCAGGTTGATGTCGGTCTCGGCGGGGAGCCCGGTCAGCGCCAGCGCCACGTAGTCGCGGGCGGCGAGTTCGGCGTCGCGGACCATGTCCCAGGCGGCCGTCCAGCACAGGGCGCGGGCCAGCGAGGAGTCCAGTCCGGCGATGTGCTGCACCACCGTGGCCATCGACCGCTCGTCCAGCCGCAGCTTGGTGTAGGTCAGGTCGTCGTCGTTGAGCAGCAGCACGTCGGCGGCGCGCGTGCCGTGCAGCGCCGACAGCTCGGTCTGCTCGCCGGTGACGTCCACCTCGATCCGCTCCCGGCGGACCAGCCGGCCGTCGGTGAGGTCGTAGAGGCCCACGCCGATGCGGTGGGTGCGCAGCGTCGGGTGCCCCGCCGGCGCCTCCTGGCGGACCAGCACCCGCTGGTACGTCCCGTCGTCGCCGATGGTCACCTCGGGGCGCAGCGTGTTGACCTGCGCGGTCTCCAGCCACTGCGCCGCGAACTTGCGCAGCTCCCGCCCGGAGGCCGTCTCCAGCTCGGAGAGCAGGTCGTCGAAGGTGGCGTTGCCCCAGGCGTGCTTGCCGAAGTACGCCCGCAGCCCGGCCAGGAACGGCTCCTCGCCGACGTACGCGACGAGCTGCTTGAGCACGCTGGCGCCCTTGGCGTACGTGATGCCGTCGAAGTTGACCTCGACGGCCTCCAGGTCCGGCATCTCGGTGTAGACCGGGTGGGTGGAGGAGAGCTGGTCCTGCCGGTAGCCCCAGTTCTTGCGGATCGACAGGAAGGTCGTCCACGCCTCGTTGAACCGGGTGGCGTGGGTGTTGCACCAGTGGCTGGCCCACTCGGCGAACGACTCGTTGAGCCACAGGTCGTTCCACCAGCGCATGGTGACCAGGTCACCGAACCACATGTGGGCCAGCTCGTGCAGGATCGTGTTGGCCCGCTGCTCGTACTCGAAGTCGGTGACCTGCGAGCGGAACAGGTAGTGCGACTCGGCGTGCGTGACGCAGCCGAAGTTCTCCATCGCGCCGGCGTTGAAGTCCGGCACCCAGAGCTGGTCGTACTTGGGCAGCGGGTAGCGCACCCCGAACTGCTCGTGGAAGAAGTCGAAGCCCTGCTTGGTGATCAGGAACAGGTCGTCGGAGTCCAGGTGCGGCGCCATCGAGGCCCGGCAGAACACACCCAGGTCGATGCCGTCGTGGCTGTCCCGCACCTCGTGGTACGGCCCGGCGCAGAGCGCGGTGATGTAGGTGCTCATCCGCACCGACTCCACGAAGTGGACGGTCTTGAGCGCCTCGCCGGCCGGCTCCTCGCGCTCGACCGGCATGTTGGACACCACCCGCCAGTGCTCCGGGACGGTGGCGTGCCAGGTGTAGACGCTCTTCAGGTCGGGCTGGTCGAAGCAGGCGAAGACCCGCTGCGCGTCCGCCGTCTCGAACTGGCTGTAGAGGTAGGTCTCGCCGTCGACCGGGTCCACCGTGCGGTGCAGGCCCTGCCCGCTGTTGGAGTACGCGAAGTCGGCGTCCACGACCAGCGTGTTCTCGGCGGCCAGCCCGGACAGTGCCAGGCCCTTCTCGGCGGACCAGCCGGAGAGGTCGACCGGCGTGCCGTTCAGCGTCGCCGAACGCACCGAGTCGGCGGCGGTCTCGATGAAGGTGCTGGCGCCCGGCTCGGCGCAGCGGAACCGGACCTCGGTCACCGACCGGAACGTACGGCCCTCGGCCTGCACCGCGGTCGACAGGTCCAGGCTGATGTCGTATCCGGTCACCTCCAGCAGGCGGGCCCGCTCGGTGGCCTCGACCTGGGTCAGGTTGCGCACTCCCGGCACTTTCGTCTCCATCCCACTCTCGCCGCCTCGCGGCTGCGCCAGCCCGTCGGCCGCTCGTGACGGCCGGCCCCGAGCCGAGTCTTCCATGCACCGACGCCCCGCGGTGGTCGAGGTCACGCTCTCATTCCGCTACCAGTCGATGCCCTGCGGGGTGAGGATCGAAAGCAGCGGCGCCGGGGCTGCCGGCGCATCACCCGTCGCGAAGGGACCTCACCGTGACCGAACGTGTCACCGTCGACATGTGGTTCGACCCCCTGTGCCCCTGGGCGTGGATCACCTCCCGTTGGCTGCTGGAGGTCGAGAAGGTCCGCCAGGTGGACATCCGCTTCCACGTGATGAGCCTTTCGGTGCTCAACGAGGGTCGGGACCTGCCCGAGGAGTACCAGGAGCTGATGCAGAAGGGCTGGGGCCCGGTGCGGGTCTGCGTGGCCGTCGAGCAGCAGCACGGCCAGGAGGCGGTGGCGAAGCTCTACACCGCGATGGGCACCCGGATCCACCTGGGCAAGGAGCAGCTCGGCCCCGAGGTGCTCAAGGCCGCGCTCACCGACGTCGGCCTGGACCCGGCGCTGGCCGCCGTCGCCGACACCACCGAGTACGACGAGGCGCTGCGGGCCAGCCACGAGGCCGGGATGCGCCCGGTCGGCACGGACGTCGGCACCCCGGTCATCCACGCCCCGGGCCCGGACGGCGCCCAGGTGGCCTTCTTCGGCCCGGTGATCACGCCGGCCCCGAAGGGCGAGGCCGCCGGGCGGCTCTGGGACGGCGTCCTGCTGGTCGCCGGGACCCCCGGTTTCTACGAGCTCAAGCGCTCCCGCGAGCTCGGCCCGATCTTCGACTGAATCCCGGCCGTCGCCCCGGGCCCGCTCGTCCGGTCCGGGGCGACGACCCGGTCCGGGGTCGAGGACGGTGTGGGGCTCCTGTCGAACTGATGACGTGGACGATTCGTTGGTGATTCGTTCACGACATCAGCTCCACAGCGTCCGCGCACCGGGTTCGCCCGTCGAGCGGGTCCACTGACGCCGGCAGCCCCTCAGGCCGCCGCCGATGCCGCGTCACCCTCCCGGGCACGGTGTCGTTTTTCCCGGTGGCAGCGGCCGCAGCGGCCGCACCCGGCCGACCCGGAGGCTTCCCGATGGCCAAGCACCGCCGTCCGTCCGCTGACGACCCGTCCACCAGCCAGGAGGTGGCCGACCCCGCCACGTACTGGTCGGTCGACGACTGCCACTGGCCCATCGTCAGCCCCCAGCTCCCCGTCGAGATGGTCGACCTGCTCGCCCCGCCGATCGTGGTCGGCGTGGCCCGGGTCCCGGTCACCTCCCGGGCCACCCCGCCCGGCGCCCCGCCGGCCCGGCCGGGTGGCCCGGGCGGCACCACGCCCGCCCGCCGGGTCGCGCCGGTCCCCGGCCAGACCGGGCGGCACCGCCGCGCCAAGGAGCCGGCCGAGCGGGGATGAGCGGTTCATCTGGTGGACCCGGCGCGGGGTACGCGTCGCCCGGGTCGCCGCCGCCGGTAGCGTCAACGGGCATGACGGTCGTGCATCCGATCGCCCGGGCCTGGATCACCACTGGCGGCACCGGCGCGCAGAACTACGACGAGTTCGCCGACGACGCGGAGATCACCGCGATCATCGAGGCGAACCCGCACAGTGCCCTCGGCATCGAGATGCCCCACCGGGCGCCGGAGAGCCTCGGGAAGTCCTTCCTCGACGCGCTCGGCGACGCGGTGGCCCGCCTCGCCGAGGCCAAGGCCGACGGCAGCTACACCCCGGCCGAGCAGGTCGTGGTCCTCTACCGGATCAGCGCGCCGGGCGACGAGTCGGCGTACGGGCTGTTCGCCATGGTGGACACCGACCAGATCTCCACCAGCGCCGACGAGCCCGGCCTGGTCATCCGCAACGAGGACGTCTTCATCGCCAAGGTGCGGGAGCGGGTCGCGCTCGCCGAGGCGCTGGGGCACCTGCTCTCGCCCGTACTCCTGCTCCAGACCGGGCGTGGCGACGAGCTGCACGCCGCGCTCGCGGCGGCGGCCGAGTCGGCCGGGGCGCCCGCCGCGACCGACACCGACCAGGCCGGTCGGACGCACGCCATCTGGCTGCTCGGCCCGGGCCCGCAGCAGGACGAGCTGACCGCGCTGGCCGGCGGCGGCGAACTGGTGGTCGCCGACGGCAACCACCGCAGCCTGGCCGCCCAGACCGGCGGTCTGTCCCGCTTCCTCGCGGTGGTCACCACGCCCGCCTCGGTCGCCATCCAGCCCTACAACCGGCTGGTCAGCGAGCTGACCACCACGCCGGACGAGCTGCTCGACCGGCTGCGCGCCGCCGGAGCGACGATCACCCCGATCGCCGGTCCGGTCGAGGTCCCGCGGGCCGGCGGCACCGTCCACCTCCGGCTCCCCGGACAGGGGTACGCGGTCGCGCTGCCGCACGACGAGGGCGCCGGCCGGCTGGAGAACCTGGACCACGCGCTGGTCGAGCGGCTGCTGCTGCGCGACGCGCTCGGCCTCGACCCGGGCGACAAGCGGATCACCTACGTCGGCGGCGACTACCCGGCGAGCTGGCTCACCGGCGAGGTGGACGCGGGCCGGGCCGAGCTGGCGATCCTCATCGCCCCGGTGACCGTGGACGACTTCGTCGCGGTCAACCTGGCCCGGGAGAAGATGCCCCGCAAGAGCACCTGGTTCACCCCGAAGGCGCGCGGCGGCCTGGTCGTCGCGGAGCTGCCCCGGCCGACGCTGTGACGAATCCGCCCCGGTACGCCGCCCGCGCGACGTGCCGGGGCGCGGCCTGACAGACTGCGCGGTATGCGCGTCTACCTGGGATCCGACCACGCCGGTTTCGAGTTGAAGGTGCACCTGGCCAACCACCTGACCAAGCAGGGCTACGAGCTGGTCGACGTCGGCCCGCACGCCTTCGATCCGGACGACGACTACCCGGCCTTCTGCCTGCACACCGGCGACCGGGTGGTCAACGACCCGGGCAGCCTCGGGGTGGTCATCGGTGGCTCGGGCAACGGCGAGCAGATCGCCGCCAACAAGGTCGCCGGCGTCCGGGCGGCGCTGGCCTGGAACGTCGAGACCGCCCAGCTCGGCCGGGAGCACAACGACGCCAACGTGGTGGCCGTCGGCGCCCGCCAGCACACCCTGGACGAGGCGACCGCCATCGTCGAGGCGTTCCTCACCACGCCCTTCTCGGGCAACCCGCGGCACTCCCGCCGGATCGCCCAGATGGCCGACTACGAGCGCACCCGCCGGCTCCCCGAGCTGCCCTGACCGCCGCCTGAGGACCGGCCCTCCCGGGGCCGGTCCAGCTCCGGGTCGACGGCGCCGCGCAGGGGCCGGCCCAGCGCCGGTTCACCGGCTGGAGCGGGGCAGGTCCTCGCGGGGCACCCAGTTGCGACGGACGATCACCAGCCGGGCCTCCGCGTCGGCCAGGTCCTCGTCGGTCGGCCGGGCGGCGTCCCGGGCCCGCAACGCGGCGCCGACCCCCACCTGCGAGGAGCCGGACCCGACCAGGCCCCGCAGGCCCCGCTCGCTCTCCTCGGCCCCGCGCCGCGCGCGGGGCGGGGGTGTGCCGTCGTGCACCTCCGCCGTGGCCGCCGCCGGGCCATCGCCGGTTCCGGCCGCCCCGTCGGGCTGGTGCCGCAGCCGGCGTCGCCGTCGCTCCACATCCGCCATCAGCCGACCGTACCGCCCGCGCCGGCTCCGGGGGCCCCGGCGGCGCTCAGAAGACCTCCATCGCGGCCGGGGCGCGGTGCCACCCGAAGGCCGGCCCGGCGGCGGCGAGCGCGCCGGGACGCAGCTCCCGGAAGTCGATCGAGAAGAGTGTCCGCCGCAGCGCCAGGTACGCCTCGGGGGCGGCGGCGACCACCTCGTCCACCCGCACCTGCCCGCGCGGCCCGCGCTGGTCCCACTCCTCCCGGGTCCGCCAGAGCGCGTACCCGTCGACGCCGTCCGGCCCCTCGTGCAGCAGCGCCCGGCGCGGGGCCGCCCCGCCCCGCCAGGCGGCCGGGTCGGCCAGCACGTACCGCCACCAGCGCGCGTTCCGGCCCGACCAGCCGGGGCGGTCCGGCCGCACCCGGTCGTACACCCGGGCCAGCTCGGGTTGCGACGCGACCGGGTCGGCCAGGCGGAGGGTGCCCGGCGCGGACGCCGGTTCCGGCAGCCGCAGCTCGGTGGTGGCCGGGCAGTCGACGGCGAGGCGCTGCGCGGCCAGGCCGTAGCCGAACCGAGGGTAGATCCGCCCCTCGCTGGCCCAGAGCACCGCGACCGGCTCCCGGCCGGCGTCGTGGATCTCCCGTAGCTGGCGGCGCATCAGCTCGCGGAGCAGTCCCCGGCGGCGGTGCGTGACGGCCACCGCGACCATGGTGACGTGCGCCGCCGCGATCGTGGCCCCGGGGACGGTGAGCGTGCGGGTGAAGGCGGAGGCGTGCGCCACCGCCCGCCCCCCGTCGCGGGCCAGCAGCGACCGCTCCGGCTCGAAGATGTCCCGCTCGACCTCGCGGACCTCGGCGTCGAGGGCGGTGTGGAACGCGTCACCGATCAGGTCGGCGATCTCCCCGAAGTCGGACGCGGCCGGGATCTGCACGTCGGCGGCGGGGCGGCTCATCGCCCCTGTCCAGCCGAACATCGGCGGGGCGGCGACCGGTTTGCCGGCTGGCTACCCTCGAAGACGGCGGGCCGGTCGAAGGCCGGCATCGGTCAGGGGAGGAACAGGACATGGCAGACCAGACACAGCCGTGGGCGGAGCGGACCGTCGAGGTGCCGCCGCAGCCCGGTGTCGCGGTGCCGCAGCAGCGGGACGCGTTCCGCCCCGGCGTCGCCTCCGTCGGGCGGCCGCGTACCCCACGCACCGAGCAGTTCCCGACGGTCGACGGCGGTGACCACGGCTGGTCCGAGCCCGCCCCGCGCCGGCCGATGAGCTGGCACCTGGCGCAGCTGCGCCAGGGCCGCGAGTGGAGCATGGCGGGGGCGCTCTTCGCCTTCGTCTGCTGGGGGATCTGGGCGATCTCCGGCCGGGGTGACCTGGGCGCGCCGCTGCTCACCTTCGTGCTGAGCCTGCTGGTGGCGGTCGGCCTCTTCGCGCTGTCCCGCCTGGTCGGGCGGGTGATCTGGGAACGTCAGCTGGGCCGGGTGCGGCGCGGCGCGCGCGGCGCGCACCTGGTGACCGCGATCTTCCTGGTCGGCGTCGGGGTCGCCTACCTGCAGCAGACCGAGTGGGTCGTGTCGGTCTGGAACTTCGTCACGGGCAACTGACCCCGTAACTCGCGGGCGGGTCGGCCGGGGCCGCCCGCCCGCGCGTCCGGTCGCGGGATGCCGCGACAACTGGTCGTTCTCCACCAGGCCGGCCGTGCTTACCCCGCCGGCCGCTGTTCATCCGTGCCCGGCCACGCCGTCACGACGTGCCGCCGTGCCCCTCGGCGTCCGCCTTGGGGGAGGCGACCCGGGCGGCTGGGTCCTCGACGCCGGGCTGCCCGCCGTCCGGCGCGACCATGCCGTCGTAGTTGTAGACCGTGCCGTCCTCGCCGTGCTGCTTCGTGGTGCGCACGTAGCGGTGGATCATGCCGTCCAACTCGATCTCCAGCAGGGCGCTCTCCGCCTGCTGAGTGCTGCCGTCACGGGGGCCACCGACCAGGTACGCGTTCGTGTTCGTCTCCATGCACATGCCCTACCCAGGGCGAACCGGCGGAAAACGGCCGGCTCGCGGGCGGCTCAGCCGTCCCCGGCGAAGCGGTACAGCACGAAGTCCTTCTCCCGACCGCAGGCGATCACCGTGGTGTTCCACGAGCAGGAACCGCTGCGGACGTCCTTGAGCTGACCCATCTCGAACGGCGAGTCCGCGCCCACCGCCATCCCGGCGAGGCTGCGGTCGTCCTCGACCGTGCTCGGCGGCTCGGCGAAGATCAGCAGGTTGCCCGCGTCCAGCCGGACGGCCACCCCGTCCCGGTCGGGCAGCACCGCCCGGCCGTCGGCGTCGAAGAGGGTGACCGCGGACTGCGGGGAGTCCCGCCGGACCAGCAGGTGCTCGCCGACCGGCACCAGCCCGTCGGCCTCCGGGGCGGCCCAGTGCCGGCTGCCCTTCCCCTCGGTCGCCACCACCACCTCGGTGCGTGCGGTCTCGCCGTCCGGCACCTCCAGCAGGCAGGCCCGGTGCTCGCCACAGGCGACCAGCGACTTCGGCCGGCGCCCGTCGTCGGGGGCGCTGTGGAGCACGTCGGGCTCGGCGAGGCTGGCCAGGTCGTACCCGAGCAGCCGGTAGCCGCGCTCGTCCTCGGTGACGTACAGCCGGTCGCCGTACGCCGCCACCAGGTCGTCGACGTCGGCCACGTTGGGCCGGCTACGCAGCACGTCACCGCTGCCCATGTCGATCAGCCGGACCGACCGGTCGGCGCCCACCTGCACCAGCCGGTCGGCGGTACCCAGCCAGGGCACCGTCGGCACGCCGCTGAAGGACGCGGCGCCGCCCGACGATTCCGCCGTGCCGACCCGCACCACCCGGGTACGGCTCTCGCCGTACTCGCTGCGCGGGCTGTCCCGGCGCCACGTCTCGCGGCCGTCGCGCAACCGCAGGCCGACCAGGCGATCGCCGGTCCGGTCGACCCACACCACGGTGTCCCGGGTGTAGTGCAGGTCGTCGTCGCCGTGCAGGGAGAGCCGCCAGCGTTCCTCGCCGGAGCCGGCGTCGAGCACCAGCAGGTCGCGCGGCGTGCTGTCGCCGGGCGCGTCGGCGAGGACCGCCACCGCGCCGGGCAGCGCCCGGAGCCCGGCCCACTGCTGCGCGCCGGCCCGGGTCTGCCTGCGCCACAGCTCGCCTCCGCTGCCGGCGTCGACCCCCACCACCTCGAGCCGGTCGTCGGGCAACCGGTGGGCGAGGTAGGCGCGGTCGCCGAGGACGGCGGTGAACATCGCGGTCGCCCGCTCCGCGCCGGCCTTCGGCGTGGCCACCACCTCCGGGGTCCGGAACTCCAGCGCCGGGTAGCGGTCCCGGGTCAGCCAGAGTGCCGTCGCGGCCACCACGCCGACCAGCGCGAGGCCCGCCGCGAGCCCGATCCAGAGCCCCCGCCGGCCCCGTGCCGGCCCGGCCGGACCGCCGCCGGGCGCCGGCGACACCGGCGGAGCCGACCGGGGTACGCCGGGCGCACCCGCCACCGGCCCGGCTGCCGGTGGCACCGCCTGCCCGGGCAGGTAGGGATCGGGCGGGGTCGGCGCCGGCCGGGGCAGGGTCGCCGCCGTCGCCGTCTTCCCATGACCGGCGGCTGCGGGCGCGGCCGCCGGGGCGGGCGCTGCGGCTGCCGCCGCCTGGGCGGGTGCCCCGGCGGCGACCGGCGTCGGCCGGGACCGGGGCAGCGGCAGGTCGGTCAGCGCGCCCTCCGCGACCGGCAGCTCGGGCTGTTCCAGCACGGTCGGCGCGATGCCCAGCTCGGCGTGGAGCATCCGGGCCACCAGCGGTATCCGGGACGACCCGCCGACCAGGAAGAGCCCGGCGAGCTGCTCCGGCGTGAGCCCCGCGCCGGCGATGACCTCGCGGGTCGCGGCCACCGCCCGGGCCAGCAGGGGAGCGGCCAGCCGTTCCAGGTCGGCCCGCTCCAGCCGCGCCGCCGTCTCCACCCCCGGTACGGCGACCGGGGCGACGGTGGCCCGCGACAGCATCTCCTTCGCCCCGCGCACGTTGTCCCAGAGCTGCTGCCGGTCCCGCCACTCGGTGGCCGTCCCGGGGCTGGTCAGCCGGGCCCAGCGGGCCGGGTCGGCGGCGGCGACCAGCTCCCCGAGCCGGCCCACCAGGGCGGCGTCCAGGTCCAGGCCGCCCAGGTCGGCCACCCCGCCGCTGGAGATCACCGTGAACCCGGAGTCCCCCCACGGGTCGGCGCCCTCGTTGCGGACCACGGCGACGTCCAGCGTGCCGCCGCCGAAGTCGAAGACGGCGACCGCGGCGCCGACCGGCACCGGCCTGCGCAGCACGTCGGTGTAGTACCGGGCGGCGGCCACCGGCTCCCGCAACAGGCGGGTCCCGGGCGGGATCGGCCCGGACATGGTGTGCTCGGCGGCCGAGGGCCAGCCGGCGAGCGCCAGCGCCTCGTGCAGCACCTGCCGTCGGGGCGCCTCCCAGGCCGCCGGGTAGGTGACCACCGCCGGGGGCAGGAAGCCGGCCGCCGCGACCGCCGACTCCGCCACCGCGCGCAGGGTCGCCGCCAGCAGCTCCGCCGGAGGGTACGCGCGCCCGCCCAGCGACACGCTCGCCTCGTCCACCCGGCGCTTCGGGTTCGGCTCGTACCCGCCCGGGTCGGCCTGCGCCAGCCGCTGCGCGTCCCGGCCGACGTGCAGCCGCCCGTCCGCGTCGGCGTACACGCCGGAGGGGAGGATCGGCTGCCCGTCGACGAGCAGCGGCCGGGTCCGCCCGTCCGGCCGGCGCAGCACGGCGACGGTGTTGGACGTGCCGAGGTCGACGCCGAGGGCGAACCCGTCCTGCTGGCCTGCCATCGATCGGTACCTCCACGCGGACGAGGGAATGCCCGGCCCCGCATCGTACGCAGCCGATGCAGCGGGCCCGATCGACCGGCCTCCCGCCCGGGGCGTGGCGGCGGCCACCACGGCCGGGATGGACGAGCGACGGGGGGCGTAGTGTCCACGCCGGTCGGAGCGGGGTCGGTATCGCCGGACCGGTCCGCTGTGCCGAGGGGGCGTGATCACATGGGACTGGACCGGAGGATGGCCGCCCGCCTGGCGGAGGAACGCCTCGACGAGTGGCGGCGGCTCGGCCACGACCACTGGCGGGCCCTGCTCGACCAGCGGGAGCGGCGCGACGTCACCGGTGCGGACGGCCGCCGGTACGTCGTGATCAGCTCCGGCTTCGACGACGGCGACGGGCGGGTACGGATCGCGGTGGCGGTGGACGACGGCGGCTGGTTTGCCCTCGCGCCGGTGGTCCGCGCCGACGTCAGCCCCGAGCCGGTCGGTCGTGATGCGGACAGTCCCCAGGCGTGGTCTTCCGCTACGGTTCCACAGTGGACATCCAAGCCCGGCGAGCGACCACCAGACGAGTAGTAGGCACTGTTGCCCTGCTCGCGGGCCTGCTGATCTCTCTGCTGACAATGACGAACGACTCCGGGGAGACGGAGCCGCACGTCCTCGCCGGGCTCCTTGTCCTGGTCGGCGTCGGACTGCGCATAGAGGCCGCGATTCCTGCTGCCAGAGCAGAGCCCGAGCCCTGGTTGGCCACGCGGTTGACGTCGGCCCAAGACCGTTAGCAGGCCACTGCGCGCCCCAGCTATCGGGTGGGGGGAAGAACGCCGTCCGCCGTGTACCGCTCGCCGTGGTCGCCTTGAAGGTTCGCCTGCAGGTCCTCGGCGATGGTCCCGAACTCCTGGTAGGCGTCGCCGTTGAAGTGGCCCTTGATGTCGATGGCACCTTCGAACCAGGCCAGCGAGACCACGCTTCCGTCGGTGCAGGTGTACCCGAAGACGGGCGGGTCCGAGCCGAGCCAGCCGTCTTCGCTGAGCGTCGGGTTGCTCCCCGCGTAGGAAAGCCATTCGTCCAGGGCGATGGGGTGCTCCTCGCTGTCGTAGTACTCCTCGGCTCGGCTGATGTGCAGCTCGTATCCCACGCTTCCTCCCACGCAGTGAGCGTCTGCCAGGGAGGCGCACGATACCGGGCAGGCCGGCTGCCGTCCGGAGGTCGCAAGGGTTCGCGGACCCCGGTTGCGCACTCGGTCGCAGCTCTGCTGAGTGCTGACACGCTCAGCTTCGCCGCTGATCGACTGGACGGCCCTACCGCCGCGCGCCGAGCCGAGGCACGGGGTGGCGGTGGCGCCACGCCTCCGCCTCGTTCCGCAGCCGGCTCCAGTTCCGCCGCAGCCACCATGCGTCGACCAGCGCCAGCACGACGCTGCCACCGAGGAGAAGAAACGGGGGGAGCAGGCCAGGTTCGTCGCCCGCGAGGAATGCGCTCCCGACCGGGTTGAACCGGTCGTAGATCACGTCGACCTCTTCCCCGACGCTCGGTTCGTTCCAGAAAGAATGGCTGATCCAGGTGGTGACCTCGTCCCCGCTTCGGGTGGTGAAGCTGACCGAGGCTGACCATTGCCGATCGTGCAGCTCGCGCACCGTCCCGACGGTCCGCTCGCCGTGCTCCACCAACTGGTTCCGGAGCTGCAGGTTTCCGAAGCCGCAGTAGACGAGGACCAGTACCAGCAGTGCTCCGACGGGAACGCCAAGGGCCGGGTGCCGGAGCCAGTAGCCAGGACGCCATCGGCTACGGGGTTCCGGCTGGACCGGGCTGGCCGACTGCCCGGCGGTCCATGGTCGCGTCGCTCGTGGGCGCCGCCGGTACCGCTTGACCACGCCGCCTCCCCGTAGACGTCGCCCGTGGGATGTTCGCGCCCACGGTAGGTGGCAGCGCAAAGCCTTCGCCTGGCACGTCGACAGCGTGTCCGTGGTCTGCCAAGATCGGCGAATGTTGGTGGGGGAACGGCCGGTGGTGATTGCTGTCTGCGGGTGTCCGGGGGCTGGGAAGACCACCATTGCCTCTGCAACTGCCGGCCGGTTCGGTATCCCGTTCCTGACCCGCGATGAGATCAAGACAGGTCTTGGGCTGTCCTCCGCCTCCGTCGCCGAGGACGGGCGGGTCCGGCTCGACCGGGACTTCCACGTTGCCGGTGGTCCCGTCAGCCTCCGGGCTGAGGCCGTGATGGTCGACGCGATCCGGCTGCTCGCGGCCTCAGGGGTGAGCTTCGTCGTGGAGTCCTCGGTGTTGTCCCGCGAGCTGCTGGACGTGCTGCTTGCGTGTGACACCCGGGTGCTGGCCGTTCACGTCGTCGCCCAGGAGGCGGTCATCGACCGGCGACTTCAAGCTCGGGCGGCCGAAGGCGGGGCCATCGACCAGCAGCTCCTATCCCTGTTCCAGCGGGGTGAGATGAAGCGGTCGATCTTCGAACCGCCGGAGGGCGTCGACGCCGTCGTTGAGATCGACACCTCGGACCATGGAGCTCGGGCCATCGAGACGATCGTGTCAGCAGTCGTCGCCCTGATCGGCCCCTCAAGAACGGGAGGCGGCCCGTCACCGATCAAGCCAGCACCGGACCATCGACCAGAGCCGGCAGGAAACTGGCGTCCTGGCCAGGCGGTGGAGTCGCTCCGTCGGAGTTGAGCGAACCATCACGGTGCGCAGACAGTCGTCCGACCAATGCGCGACGCTCGTCTTCGGCGGATCTCTGGGGAGGGTCGGGGTTCGGGGCGGAGCCCCGAGGTCCTTCAGGTTCCGGCTAGTGAGTACGCCAGTCCCGGGCATCGAGCAAGGCCGCTGCCAAGGCCGTCCGGTTTGTCGCACCGATCCCCTCCAGTGCCCTGTGCATAATCTCCTCGGCGTCCTCGGACAGTTCCTGCGGACCCAGCATGGGCAGCATCAGGATGAGCCGCTGCGCCCAGGTCAGCCGCTCGTCCGGCAGCGCGGCCGCGGCGAGCAGTTCCGCCCAGGTCATCGCGGACGTGAACCCATGGCCCTCGACCGAGGTGGCCACCTCGGCCGGCCGGCCCGGCCGCTCCTCCACGAAGTCGATCCCCGCCTCGTCCTCGACGTTGCGGTACACGATCCGTAGCCACGCTTCTCCGTCGAGCCGAACCGAGATGACCGGCCAACGCTCGGGGTCGTCGAGGACGGCGCCCATCGCGTGGTAATCAGCGGCCTGCACCTCGAAGGCGGCCTCCGACTCCGGGTAGGCACCCACCGGTCCCGACAGGTAGTGCAACCAGAAAGCGGGGTATCCCACCACGCCATCTGCCGCGTACACGGTTGCGTCGCACTCGGTGGTGTAGTCAGGCGGGGCCATGGTGGTATAGCCGGGGATCGTGAACGCGGGTCCGAGGGTCAGCGACATGGCACGCATTCAACCCGCCACCAGACCGAGATGATCCGCGCGGCGCTCCCCGATCTTCGTCAACGCCCCGGAGCCGCGACTCAGCCATTCAATCGAGATAGCCGTATATCTTCGTAGGTCAGCGTGGCCGGCCGGCCGATGCCAGCCGGAGGGTCGCGGCTGATGCTTGACACGCGCGTCCCACCTGATGCTTGACGCTGACACCGTACGGGTCTGGCGTGGAACGTAACCGTCTACGACTCACCCGCGCACGGATCGCGGCGTGAGCGGACGTTCGCGGCCAGTCAGTCGAGGCAGAACTCGTTGCCCTCGATGTCCTGCATCACGAGGCACGACTCGTTGCCGCCATCGGCAGGCAGTAGTCGCACGCGTACCGCGCCGAGCGCGACCAGTCGTGCGCATTCGGCCTCAAGTGCGGCCAGGCGCTTCTCACCCACGAGCCCGGTGCCGACCCGCACGTCAAGATGCAGCCGATTCTTGACGACCTTGCCTTCGGGAACGCGCTGGAAGAACAGTCGCGGGCCCACACCTGAGGGATCAATGCATGCGAACGCTGAACCCTGATGTTCAGGCGGCAGCGCGCGGTCGAAGTCGTCCCACGTAGCGAACCCCTCCGGTGGCGGCGGTACGACGTACCCCAACACCTCGCACCAGAAACGAGCGACGCGCTGAGGTTCTGCGCAGTCGAAGGTGACTTGGAACTGCTTGACCGACGCCATGGGTCCACCCTAGAGGGGCTCTTTCGTCGTCTCCACGGGCCCGCCCCTGGCTAGGTTGTGGCGCATGCGCCCGGACTGCGCCGCGCACCTTCGCCACCGAGAAGCAGGCATGCGGGCGTGCCAGACCCTCAGGCGGTCAAGGCGTAAGCGCTGCTGCGGGCCATCCTCAACACTGGGGTGCGCGAGAACGAGATCTTTCGGCAGAACCGACCTGGAGTTCGGGCCGCCCAAGTCGGCCGCCGGGTCCGGGTCGCCGCCCTTCCGGCTGCCGCCGTGGATGCCCTGACGACTCACCTGTCCGAGCACACTACAGATGGTCCTGACGTCCTGGTCTGGCCAGAGCAGCTAGTGGCCCACGGATGGCCCGCAAGATCGAAGCGGGGGAGTGGTCGACCGGCCCAGGATCGAGGTATGCAGCCTCTGACCTGGGCCGGAGACCGTTGGAGCGGGCGACGGGAATCGAACCCGCACCGTCAGTTTGGAAGACTGAAGCTCTGCCATTGAGCTACGCCCGCAGTCGCCCCGCCATCGCGAGACGCGCCGACAGCCTACCCGGTCCGCCCACCCGGCGCGCACAGGCATGTCCCACGCGCCGACTCAACATCCGCACACTTTCCGAGAAAGCGTGGCCTCCGAGCGCCCCAAGGCCACGCTTTCTCTGGAAGATGCGCGACCCGCAGCGGCCCCGTCGCGCGAGGACCGGACGGCGGGTGGGTGTCCGGTTGGTGGGGGTTCGGCGCGTTGGGGGCCTCCCCGGCACCTCCGGCGGGTACCGACGGCATACACTTCTCGTCGCCACGGGGTGTGGCGCAGCTTGGTAGCGCACTCGCTTTGGGAGCGAGGGGCCGTGGGTTCAAATCCCGCCACCCCGACTGTCGTCCGCCGGCCGGGTCGCCCGGGCCGTCGCCGATTTTTCTGCGCGGGTACCCGGGCGCTGCCGGAGCGGCAGCCCGGCTCGCCTACACTCGATGCGCGCAAACACGCCCAGACTCAACTGAGATCCGTCAAGGAGTACGCCTGTGAAGAGCACCGTCGAGACTCTGAGCCCGACGCGCGTGCGGCTCGCCATCGAGGTGCCGTTCGTCGAGCTCGAGCCGAGCCTCAAGAAGGCGTACCGGGAGATCGGTTCGCAGGTGCAGGTTCCCGGCTTCCGCCGGGGCAAGGTGCCGGCCGCCGTCATCGACCAGCGGGTGGGCCGGGGCACCGTCCTCAACGAGGCGGTGCAGGAGGCCATCCCGCAGAACATCCTCGCCGCGGTCCGTGAGCACGACCTGAAGACCCTCGGCCGCCCGGAGGTCGAGATCACCGAGTTCAACGACGGTGACTCGCTGAACTTCACCGCCGAGGTCGACGTCCGGCCCGAGATCACGCTGCCGGACCCGGCCACCGTCGAGGTGACCGTGGACGAGCTCCAGATCGACGACAGCGAGATCGACGAGCAGGTCAAGAACCTGCGCGAGCGCTTCGCCACCCTCAAGACGGTCGAGCGGGCCGCCCAGGAGGGCGACTACGTCCAGATCGACCTGAACGCCACCGTCGACGGCGAGGACGTGCCGGGCGGCTCGGCCAGCAACATCTCGCACGAGGTCGGCAGCAAGCAGCTCCTGCCGGGGCTGGACGAGGCCCTGGTCGGCCTCGCCGCCGGGGAGAGCACCACCTTCACCACCCAGCTCGTGGGCGGCGACTTCGCCGGCCGCGACGCCGAGGTGGCGGTGACCGTCCGCACGGTCAAGGAGAAGGAGCTGCCGGAGCTGGACGACGACTTCGCGCAGATGGCCAGCGAGTTCGACACCATCGCCGAGCTCCGTGACGACGTGCGCGAGCGGGTCACCCGGGGCAAGCGGGTCGAGCAGATCTACGCCGCCCGCGACAAGGCGCTCGAGCAGCTCGTCGCGGCCGCCGAGGTGCCGGCGCCGGAGGGTGTCGTCCGCGAGGAGGTCGAGAGCCGCAAGGCGGCGATGATCGACCAGCTCGAGCGGATCGGCGCCTCGCTGGAGGAGTACCTCGCGGCGGAGGAGAAGACCGAGGAGCAGATCGACGCCGAGCTGAACGAGGCGGCGACCGAGGGCGTCAAGATCCAGCTCCTGCTGGACACGCTGGCCGACGCCGAGGACGTCCAGGTCTCCGACGACGAGTTCGGCCACGAGATCGTGCACCGCGCGCAGCGGGCCGGAATGGCGCCGCAGCAGTACTACGACCAGCTGGTGCGCTCCGGCTCGGCCGCCGCCGTCTTCGGTGACGTCCGTCGGGGCAAGGCCCTCGCCGCGGTCATGGAGAAGATCAAGATCAAGGACTCCGCCGGCAACGAGGTGACCCTCGACGCGCTGCGGGCCGAGAGCGAGCAGGCGCACGAGCACGACCACGAGCACTGATTCTTCCCGGTAGGCCGCCGTCCGCCCGTTGTGGTGGACGGCGGCCGAAACCGTTTTCCGGGTACGTCTCCAGGTCAGCTGCGCTGAGAGCGAACAGTGCCCCGACCGGGAGTCGATCACCCGGCTGAGCGGTTAGTGTCGGGGAGGACGGTACGGAGAGCGAAGGGCTGCCATGACCGACATGCACATCCCAGCGAAGCCGCTCCGGGCGATCGAGGCCCGCGGTGGCGACACCATTGGCAACCTCGACGACTCGGTCTACAACCGGTTGCTCAAGGAGCGGATCGTATTCCTGGGCAGCGAGGTGACCGACCAGGTCGCCAACCGCATTTGCGCGCAGCTGCTGCTGCTCGCCGCGGAGGACCCGGACCGCGACATCAACCTCTGGATCAACTCGCCGGGTGGCTCGGTCTACTCCGGCATGGCGATCTACGACACCATGCAGTTCATCGACAACGACGTGTCGACCGTGGCGATGGGCATGGCGGCCTCCATGGGCCAGCTGCTGCTCTGCGCCGGCACCAAGGGCAAGCGGTACGCCCTCCCGCACGCGCGGATCATGATGCACCAGCCGTCCGGTGGTCTCGGCGGCACGGCCTCCGACATCGCGATCCAGGCCGAGCAGATGCTCTACACCAAGCGGATGTTCCAGGAGCGGGTCGCGCACCACACCGGCCAGAGCCAGGCGCAGATCGAGGCGGACTCGGACCGGGACCGTTGGTTCACCGCCCAGGAGGCCATGGACTACGGCTTCATCGACAAGGTGATCATCGGGGCCGCTCAGGTTCCGGATGGCGCCGGGACCCTGAGCTGAGGAGCTGACGATGACCGATCTGAGCCTGCCGCCCCAGTTCGCGGCCGTGCACAACCGCTACGTGCTTCCGTCGTTCGTCGAGCGCACGTCGTACGGGGTCAAGGAGTCCAACCCGTACAACAAGCTCTTCGAGGACCGGATCATCTTCCTCGGCGTCCAGGTGGACGACGCGTCGGCCAACGACGTGATGGCGCAGCTGCTGACGCTCGAGGGCACCGACCCGGACCGCGACATCATCATGTACATCAACTCGCCGGGTGGCTCGTTCACCGCGATGACGGCGATCTACGACACCATGCAGTACGTCCGTCCGGATATCTCCACCGTCTGCCTGGGCCAGGCGGCCAGCGCGGCGGCGGTCCTGCTGTCGGCGGGCACCCCGGGCAAGCGGATGGCGCTGCCGAACTCGCGGATCATCATCCACCAGCCGGCCACCGAGGGCGGCTACGGGCAGGGCTCGGACATCGAGATCCAGGCCCGGGAGATCCTGCGGATGCGGACCCAGCTGGAGGACATGCTCTCCCGGCACTGCAACCGCCCGATCGAGCAGGTCCGCAAGGACATCGACCGGGACAAGATCATGACGGCCGAGGAGGCCAAGGAGTACGGGCTGGTCGACACGATCCTGACCAGCCGCAAGAAGGGCCTGCTGGCGGCGAACGCCGCGAGCTGAGCAGTACCGGGTCGGAGGTCGGTCGGGGCGTCGTTCCCGGCCGACCTCTGACACACCCGTTTTGGGGGTCGGAGAAACCTCCGTCAGCGGGTAACGTCGGTTCCGTACCGCTGGGCCGGATCGGGCCGGCGGGCAGGGATCGAGACGGACGGGCGCGCGGCGCCCGCAGGTCAGGGCCGGCGTTCCGGCCGACGAGTGCAGGGAGAACGTAGGTGGCACGGATCGGTGACGGCGGCGACCTACTGAAGTGCTCCTTCTGTGGCAAGTCGCAGAAGCAGGTCAAGAAACTCATCGCGGGCCCCGGGGTCTACATCTGCGACGAGTGCATCGATCTCTGCAACGAGATCATCGAGGAGGAGCTGGCCGAGTCCGGCGAGGTGAAGTGGGAAGAGCTTCCCAAGCCGATGGAGATCTGCCAGTTCCTCGACAACTACGTCGTCGGCCAGGACCAGGCCAAGAAGGCGCTCGCCGTCGCGGTCTACAACCACTACAAGCGGATCCAGGCCGAGGCGGCCGGCGCGCCGGGCTCCGGCAGCGACGCCGTCGAGCTGGCCAAGTCCAACATCCTGCTGCTCGGGCCGACCGGCTGCGGCAAGACCCACCTGGCGCAGACCCTGGCCCGGATGCTGAACGTCCCGTTCGCCATCGCCGACGCCACCGCGCTGACCGAGGCCGGGTACGTCGGTGAGGACGTGGAGAACATCCTCCTCAAGCTGATCCAGGCGGCGGACTACGACATCAAGCGCGCCGAGACCGGCATCATCTACATCGACGAGGTCGACAAGATCGCCCGCAAGTCGGAGAACCCGTCGATCACCCGGGACGTCTCCGGCGAGGGCGTGCAGCAGGCGCTGCTGAAGATGCTGGAAGGCACGGTGGCCAACGTGCCGCCGCAGGGCGGGCGCAAGCACCCGCACCAGGAGTTCATCCAGATCGACACCACCAACGTGCTGTTCATCTGCGGCGGGGCCTTCGCCGGGCTCGACCAGATCATCGAGGCCCGCACCGGCCACGGCGGCACCGGCTTCGGCGCCCGGCTCCGGTCGGTCTCCGAGCGGTCGACCGACGACATCTTCAGCCAGGTGATGCCGGAGGACATGCTCAAGTTCGGGCTGATCCCCGAGTTCGTCGGCCGGCTGCCGGTGATCACCAACGTGCGCAGCCTGGACCGCACCGCCCTGGTCCGGATCCTCACCGAGCCGCGCAACGCGCTGGTCAAGCAGTACCAGCGGCTCTTCGAGCTGGACGGGGTCGAGCTGGAGTTCGACGAGCCGGCGCTGGAGGCGATCGCCGACCAGGCGATGCTGCGCGGCACCGGCGCCCGTGGCCTGCGCGCCATCATCGAGGAGGTCCTGCTCTCCGCGATGTTCGAGGTGCCGAGCAACCCCGACGCGGCCCGCGTGCTGATCACCCGTGAGGTGGTCCTGGAGAACGTCAACCCGACCATCGTTCCGCGGGAGTTCACCGGTCGCCGGGCCCGCCGGGACCGCGAGGAGAAGTCGGCCTGACCGGCGTTCCACACTGACGACGACAGCACGCCCACCGATGGTGGCCGTGCTGTCGTCGTACGGGATCACGGTGGCCGGCCCTGCCCGCCGTCTGGTAGGACCGTCCGGTGTTCCCCATCATGCTCGCGGCGGTCTCCGCGGTCGCGTTCGGCACCGCCGACTTCTCCGGCGGCAAGGCGTCCCGCCGCGCTGACCCGGTCGCCGTCACCGTGGTCTCCCAGCTTCTGAGCCTGCCGCTGCTGCTCCTGCTGGTGCTGGTGGTACCCGGCACACCGACCACCGTCGACCTGGCGTGGGGGCTCGGTGCGGGCGTCGCCGGCGCGGCCGGGGTGATGCTGCTCTACCGGGCCCTGGCCGCCGGGATGATGGCCGTGGTCGCACCGGTCACCGCGATCACCGCCGCGGTGGTGCCGATCGTCGCGGGTCTGCTGACCGCGCGCTGGCCGGGCACCCTCGCACTCTGCGGGGCGGGCCTCGCCGTGCTCGCCATCGCCCTGGTCAGCCTCGGTGAGGGCGGCGCGCGGGGCGCGGTCTCCACCCGGCTGATCGGGTTGGCCCTCGTCGCCGGAGCCCTCTTCGGGGTCTTCTTCGCCCTGCTCGGTCAGGCCGACCGCGCCGCCGGGATGTGGCCGGTGCTGGCGCTGCGGCTCAGTTCCATCGTCTTCGGCGTCGCGCTCGCCGTCGGCACCGGGGTGCGTCTGCGGATCGGCCCGCGGGTGCTGGGCTGGGCGGCCGCGGCCGGCCTGCTCGACAGCGCCGCGAACGCGCTCTACCTGGCCGCCGCGGGTCGCGGTCACCTGAGCGTCGTCGCCGCGATCGCGGCGCTCTACCCGGCCAGCACCGTGCTGCTCGCGCTCGCCGTGGACCGGGAACGGCTCCGGCCGGTGCAGTTGGCCGGGCTCGGGTTCGCCGCCGGTGCCCTGGTGCTCGCCAGCGTCTGACGCTGTCGCCGCCCGGCGTCCGCCCGTACCCTGATCTCCATGCGCGTCGCCGTCTGCCAGCTCAACGCCCGCGACGACCGGGCCGCCAACCTGGCCGCCGCCGAGGCCCTTCTGGTCAGGGCCGCGGCGGCCGGCGCGGATCTCGCGGTCCTTCCGGAGTACGTCGACTACCTCGGCCCGAGCAGGGGCATGCCGGAGCCGGAGCCGGTGGACGGCACGGTGGGCAGGTTCTTCGCCGGTGTCGCCGAGCGGCTCGGCATCTGGGTGGTGGCGGGCTCGTTCCACGAGGCGGGCCCGGATGAGGCACACACCTGGAACACCTCGCTGGTCTTCGACCGCTCCGGCGCCCTCGCCGCCAGCTACCGCAAGATCCACCTGTACGACGTGGAGATCCCGGGGCGGGTGTCGTACCTCGAATCGGCGACGGTCGCCCCCGGCGACCAGCCGGTGGTGGTCGACGTCGAGGGGCTGCGGGTGGGTCTGTCGATCTGCTACGACCTGCGCTTCCCCGAGCTCTATCGGCTGCTGGCCGTCGACGGGGGAGCGCAGCTGCTCGTGGTGCCGGCCGCGTTCATGATGCACACCGGCCGGGACCACTGGGAGGTGCTGCTGCGGGCGCGGGCGATCGAGAACCAGTGCTTCGTGGCCGCCGCCGGCCAGATCGGTGACCACGAGCCGGGGCGTACCTGCTTCGGGCGCAGCATGGTGGTCGACCCGTGGGGGACGGTGCTCGGCCAGGTGTCCGACGGCCCCGGCCTGACCGTGGTCGACCTCGACCTCGACCGCCTGCACACGATCCGCGCGGAGCTGCCCAGCCTCGCCAACCGGCGGCTCTGAGGGCCGGTCAGCCCTGGACGAGCACGCCGATGACGGTCAGGCCGACGATCGCCGCGCCGGTGACGAGCAGGGCCGTGGTCATCCGGGATCGGCCGCGCCGAGCCAGTCGCGCGATGGAGAGCAGGACGACGGCGAGCACGACCGCGGCGATCACCAGCTGCCAGAAGGGCGCCAGGAGTCCGAGCAGCGCCTCGTCGGCGAGCGTCACCGCCGCGGGTCGGGACACGTCATCCATGGCAGCCACTCTGGCACGTCGCCGCCCGCGCGGGGAGCGCCGTGCGCGATCGGGTACGCCGGCGCGGCGCCGGATCGCCCGCGCCGGACCACTGACGATCATTGATTTGCCTTCTCGGGGTCCCTCCGCGTAACTTTCTCTCTGCACGCGGGAGGCCGGGTAAACCGGCCGAGAGTGGGCACCAGGCTCGTGGCGGGAACGCCGAGCGAGGCTGAGGCGGGCGGTGCGAGGCACTCCGGAAGACGGGGTTGCGATCGCGAGACCGACCGGGTAGAGTGCGAAAGCCGGCAGGGAGCCGGGCGGGTGGCCGCGAAGCGGCGATCGGCCGGTCTGCCGACTTCCCACGACAGCAACGACCGCCGGATACGGCGTGCGTCAGCGTGGATCGGGCTGAGCCAAGTTGATGACCTTGAGAACGAGGTTGACAGCGAGGGTCGGGCCGGGTAAGTTAGAGAGGTTGCCCCGGACGGGGGTTCTACGGTGTAGAGCTTTCGGATGGTGTGTGGTTGTTCTTTGAGAACTCAACAGGGTGCTTGTAAAGCCAGTGCCAATTATGATTT
>NZ_JBAKHS010000025.1:0-69942 GCF_036906795.1 Micromonospora sp. CPCC 205739
CAGGTCTCGGCCTACCCCTTCCACTACGCCCAGTGGGAGCAGCAGGCCGCCGACCTCGTCGCCAAGCACTGGAACAACTGACCGCACGTAAACGACACGCTGGCCGGCACCCCCACGGGGGTGCCGGCCAGCGGCATATCCACCCCCCACCCACACCCCGGTGATCATGAAGTTAGCGGCGGCGTGGATCTCCCTGGCTGCCGCTAACGTCATGATCAACGAGGGATGGGGCGGGGAACGCGGAGCGGGGGCGACCGGTGGGAGTGCGCGGAAGGGGAGTGACCGGAGCGGCTGGGCGCCCGGAGTGGGGCGCGAGGGGCAGCCCCACCGGCGAGTGGAACGCTATGGGTGTTTCCCGCTGCCGGAGACACCCATGGTGTTCCACCGGTCGCCGGCGGCGACGCTCGGCGTTTCGTCGCCTCCGCTCCTTGGGGGACCAGCCAGCAACTGGCGGCCACGTCCCGCAGCGGGCAATAGTGGTGGCGGTCACAAGGGGTGTTGGAACAGTTGGGGTGGGTAGCCTGTTGACTCGGGTGTCGGTGTGTCCAGTGTCCCCGGGCCTCACCTAAATTGCCTTCGCGGAATACCGTTCGGCTGGAGCCGCGTCGCGCCACTCGCCGAGAGGCGACCTGCACACCGACACCCCAGCGCCGCCCCCGACCCACCAGGGCCGGGGGCGGCGTTGTCTTTCCCGCACAATCACTGGGTGGACTGGTCCGAGACGACCGGAGTGGTCGTACTGCCCAGCGGCGTGACCGCGCGCGGTCGCCGCATCGGCGATCCCGCCTCGCCCGCCGACTTCGCCCTGCTCCTGGCCCCGGGCCCGGCACCGGCCTGGCCGCACCGCCGGATCCGTTGGCCGGATTTCTGGTTGCCGCTGGACCGCGCCGACGCCCTCGACGCGCTGGGGGAGACCCTGCGCCGGGCGCACGACGGCGCGCGCGTCGAGGTGGCCTGCCGGGGCGGCGTCGGCCGGACCGGTACGGCGCTGGCCGCCCTGGCGATCCTGGACGGCCTTCCGCCGGACCGGGCGGTGGGTTGGGTACGCGAGCGGTACCACCCGCGGGCGGTGGAGACGCCCTGGCAGCGGCGCTGGCTGCGCGGGCTGCGCTGACCGCGTCGGCGCGTGCCGGGCGCGCGGGCACCGGCTGTGGTACTGGTTACTCCAGGGTTCCCGCAGCTCAACGCGGGTACCACCGGGGCCACCATGATCCGCCGCGCCCGGTCGGCGCGGCACCGGGCCGGCGGCGGGGGACCGTCGCCGTCGCGGTCGCTCTCCAGGCAAGGCAGGTACCACCATGGCCGCACCCGTCACCCCCTACCGGGGTACGCACCGCCGACCGCTGTCCACCCCCGGCCACGTCGGGCGGGCCACCGTCTCGCTGACGGTGCTCAGCGTGCTGGCGACGCTCTTCCTGGACGTCTTCCTGGTGACCGCCGCGCTGTGCATGCTGATGGTCGGTCCGGTGGTGCTGGTGGTGCAGCGGTGGCGGGACCGGGCCGGCCGGAGTGCCGGTGGCCAACGGCTGAGCGCCGGCGAGCCGGTGACCACCGGCTGAGTGCCGTGCGCCGGTGACCACCGGCCGGAGCCGCTACCCGCCGACGTACTCGCGCAGGTGGCGGGCGGTGAGGGTGTCACCTTGGGCGACCAGGTCGGCGGGCGTGCCGGTGAACACGACCTGACCGCCGTCGTGCCCCGCCCCGGGGCCGAGATCGATGATCCAGTCGGCGTGCGCCATCACCGCCTGGTGGTGCTCGATGACGATCACCGTGTTGCCGGCGTCGACCAGCCGGTCCAGCAGGGCCAGCAACTGGTCCACGTCGGCCAGGTGCAGGCCGGTGGTGGGCTCGTCCAGCACGTAGGTGCTCGACTTCTCGGCCATGTGGATGGCCAGCTTCAACCGTTGCCGCTCCCCGCCGGAGAGGGTGGTCAGGGGCTGGCCCAGGCTCAGGTAGCCCAGGCCGACGTCGGCCAGCCGGTCCAGCACGGTCCGCGCCTGGCCGCCGGGGAAGAACTCCCGGGCCTCGGTGACCGACATCGCGAGGACCTCGCTGATGTTCTTCCCGCGCAGCGTGTACGTCAGCACCTCGTCGGTGTAGCGCCGCCCCTCGCACCGTTCGCAGACCGTGGCGACGCTGGCCATCATCGCCAGGTCGGTGTAGACCAGCCCGATGCCCTTGCACGTCGGGCAGGCGCCCTCGGAGTTCGCGCTGAACAGGGCCGCCTTGACCCCGTTCGCCTTGGCGAAGGCGGTCCGGATGGGGTCGAGCAGGCCCGTGTAGGTGGCGGGGTTGCTGCGCCGGGAACCCCGGATGGGGGACTGGTCCACCACGACCACCCCGCTGCGGCGCGGCAGCGAGCCGTGGATCAGCGAGCTCTTGCCCGAGCCGGCGACCCCGGTGACCACGGTGAGCACCCCGAGCGGGATGTCGACGTCGACGTCGCGCAGGTTGTGCAGGTCGGCGCCGCGGATGGGCAGCTGCCCGGTCGGACGGCGTACCGGGTGGCGCAGGGTGACCCGGTGGTCGAGGTGACGCCCGGTGAGGGTGTCGGAGCGGCGCAGGCCGGCGACGTCGCCGGTGTAGCAGATCCGGCCGCCGGCCGACCCGGCACCGGGGCCGAGGTCGACCACGTGGTCGGCGATCGCGATGGTCTCCGGCTTGTGCTCCACGACCAGCACCGTGTTGCCCTTGTCGCGCAGGCGCAGCAGCAGGTCGTTCATCCGGGCGATGTCGTGCGGGTGCAGTCCGACGGTCGGTTCGTCGAAGACGTACGTCACGTCGGAGAGGCTGGAGCCCAGGTGCCGGACCATCTTCACCCGTTGCGCCTCGCCCCCGGAGAGGGTCGCCGACTCGCGGTCGAGGCTGAGGTAGCCCAGGCCGATCTCGACCAGCGAGTCCAGCGTCTCGCGCAGGGTGGCCACCAGCGGGGCCACCGACGGGTCGTCCACCGCGCGGACGAACTCGGCCAGGTCGCTGATCTGCATGGCGCTGCACTCGGCGATGTTGCGCCCGGCGATCCGGGAGGAGAGCGCCGCCGGGTTGAGCCGGGCGCCGCCGCAGTCGGCGCAGGTGGTGAAGGTGACCGCCCGGTCCACGAACGCCCGGATGTGCGGCTGCATCGACTCGCGGTCCTTGGCCAGGTAGAGCCGGCGCACCTTCACCGCCAGCCCCTCGTACGTCCAGTTGTTGCTGCCCATCTTGATCTTCGTGGCGGGCTTGTGCAGGAAGTCCTGCCACTGCTGCGGGGTGAAGTCCTGCAACTTGACGTCGGGGTCGAAGAGGCCGGAGCCGACGATGGTCTGCCAGTACCACGAGTCGACGGCGAAGTTCGGCACCAGGATCGCCCCGTCGTTGAGCGAGCGCTCCACGTCGACCATCGCGTCCACGTCCAGGTCGGAGACCCGGCCCAGCCCCTCGCAGGTCGGGCACATCCCCTCGGCGAGGTTGAAGCTGAACGCGCCGGCCGATCCGACGTGCGGCTGCCCGAGCCGGCTGAACACGATGCGCAGCATCGCGTACGCGTCGGTCGCCGTGCCGACCGTCGATCGGGAGTTGGCGCCCATCCGCTCCTGGTCGACCACGATCGCCGCGCTCAGGTTGCGCAGCGCGTCCACGTCCGGGCGGCTGAGGCTCGGCATGAAGCTCTGCAGGAAGGCGCTGTACGTCTCGTTGATCAGGCGCTGCGACTCCGCGGCGATGGTGCCGAAGACCAGGGACGACTTCCCGGACCCGGAGACCCCGGTGAAGACGGTCAGCCGGCGCTTGGGGATGTCGATGGAAATCCCGGTGAGGTTGTTCTCCCGGGCACCTCGTACCTCGATGACGTCGTGGCTGTCGGCGGCGTTCCGCCCTCGCTGCTCCATGGATTCGATCGTCTCATTGACGTCCGTGTGAAAGCTTCGGCGAGATTCGCCGAGCAGAGCGGTGCGATATGGCGCCCAAAGTCTCAAACGACGTCGTAGCCGCTAGGGTGACCCGGTGACGGAGAGGCGGCTGCGGGTGGTCGACGTCGCGGCGACCGCCGGGATCTCCGCGCAACAGGTGCGCAACTACCTCGACGAGGGGGTCCTGCCACCGGCCGACCGCACCCCGAGCGGCTACCGGGTGCTCACCGCCGCGCACGTGCGCGCGCTCGCCGTGCTGCGCCGGATGGCCGAGGGGCACGGTTGGGCGCGTACCCGGGAGGTGATGGTCGCGGTCCACCGGCGCGACCTGGCGGCGGTGCTCACCGCGCTCGACGCCGGCCACGCCGAACTGGACCGCGAGCGGACGGAGATCCGTCGGGTCCTCGGCGCCTTCGAAACGGTGGTGGTCAGCCCGCCGGTCGTGGTGCCCGCGCCCCGCCGGGGCGCGCGGATCGGCGAGGTCGCCGACCTGGTCGGCGTCCGCACCTCCCAGCTGCGGCTGTGGGAGGAGCGGGGGCTGCTGCGGCCGGCCCGCGAGGCGGGCACGAAATACCGGCTGTACGACGCGGCGGAGCTGCGTGCCGCGCAGGTCGTCGCCCTGCTGCGCCGGGGCGGCTACCCGTTCGAGATCGTGACCGCCGTCCTCGACGAGATGCGCACCACCGGCCGCCCCCAGCGGGTCCACGCCGAGCTGGCCCGGCGCGAGCAGGAGTTGCACCGGCGCAGCCTGCGGCGGCTGCGCGCCTCGGCCACCCTGTACGACTACCTCGCCGAGATCGGGCTCGCCGGTCCCGGCTGACCGCCCCCAGTGAGCCGCGCCGGTCACCCGCGGGGCGCTCGGTATGGTGCCTGACCATGAGAGCCCGGGTCCTGGCCACCGCCACCGTCGCCGTACTCCTCGGCACCACCACGGCCGTGCCGGCGTACGCCGCGCCGCCGGCGGCCCTCGCCCCCACCGTGACCGCGCCCTGCCCGAAGCTGCCGGCACCGGCGGTGACCCGCCCGCCCCGCCCGACGCCACCGGAACCGGTGCCCGCGCAGCGCGCGGTGGGCGGGGAGGCCCTGGCGACCCCGGGGCTGGTCGTCCCGCCCGGCACACCCGCGCCGCCGCCGGTGACCGCGACCTCCTGGCTGGTCGCGGACCTGGACAGCGGGGCGGTGCTCGGCGGTTGCGGCCCGCACGAGTACGCCACCCCGGCCAGCGTGCAGAAGCTGCTGCTCGCCGCCACCATGCTGCCGAAGCTGGACCCGAAGCAGGTGGTCACGGTGACCCGGGCCGACCTGGACATCGAGCCGGGCAGCTCCGCCGTCGGGCTGCTGGAGGGCGGCCGGTACCCGGTGGAGACCGTCTGGCTGGGGCTGCTGCTCCAGTCCGGCAACGAGGCGGCGAACCTGCTGGCCCGGCTCGGCGCCGGCAGCGCGCAGGCCGGGGTACGGGAGATGAACGCCGAGGCGCGCCGGCTCGGCGCCCTGCAGACCCACGCGGTGACCCCCTCCGGCCTGGACGGGCCGGGCCAGTTCACCAGCGCGTACGACCTGGCGCTGATCGCCCGGGTCTGCTTCGACAACCCCACCTTCCTGCGGTACGCGCTCACCGAGCGGGCCCGGATTCCCGCCCAGCCGGCCCTGCGCAAGCCCGGCTTCCAGATCCAGAACGAGAACCCCCTGATCTACGAGTACCCGGGGGCGCTCGGCGGCAAGACCGGCTTCACCGACCTGGCCCGGCACACCTACGTCGGCGCGGCCGAGCGCAACGGCCGGCGGCTGGTGGTCACCCTGCTCAACGCCGAACGACGGCCGGTACGGGCCTGGGAGCAGGGGGCGCGGTTGCTCGACTGGGGCTTCTCGCTGCCGCCGGACTCCTCGGTGGGCCGGCTGGTGGAGCCGGGCGAGGTCACCGCGGACGACGCGGCCCCGAACCCGTCGGCGGCCCCGGACGCCGGGGCGCCCCTGGCGGCCGGCCGGCCGTCCGGCGGTGCCCCGGAGTGGCTCGGCGGCGCCGTGGTCGGCGGCTCGGCGGGACTGGTCGGGCTGCTCGCCGCACTGCTGGCCCTCGGGCGGCGTCGCTGCCGGCCGCGCCGCCGCGCGGTCCGATGGGATTGACCGGCGTCGACAACCGGCCGACACCTCCATAGACTCCGGTCTTTCTGGTACCACGAGTCCAGGGAGGACCCACGTGTCGAGCGAACCCCGACCGCACGCCACCCCGCCGCGGCTGCCCGTGGCCCCGGCGCTGCGCCGCATCGCCGGCGTGACGCTGGCCTCGGCCGCGCTGGTCGTCGCCGGCGGCACCGCCGCGGTCGCCGCACCGGGCACCGACGCGTCCGCGCCGCCGCGGACGACCAACGGGCCGTGCGCGTACACCGAGACGCCCGACGAGCCGGCGGCCCGGCCGGTGCCGCTGCCCCCGGACCCCCGGCGGACGCCGGACCGGGGCACCGTCCGGGTCACCCTGCGCACCAACCAGGGCGCGATCGGGCTGACCCTGGACCGCGAGCAGGCCCCGTGCACCGTGCAGAGCTTCCTGCACCTGGCCCGGCACCGCTTCTACGACCGCACGCCCTGCCACCGGCTGACCGCGTACCCGACGCTGAAGGTGCTCCAGTGCGGTGACCCCTCCGGCACCGGCTCGGGCGGCCCCGGCTACCGGTACGCCGACGAGCTGCCCACCGACCTGCCGCCCGCGCCGACCGACCCGACCGGGGTCCGCCGGCTCTATGCCCGGGGCACCCTTGCCATGGCCAACGCCGGGCCGGACACCAACGGCAGCCAGTTCTTCCTGGTGCAGGCCGACTCGGCGCTGCGGCCCAACTACACCGTCTTCGGCTCGGTCGACGAGGCCGGTCTCGCCACGCTCGACCGGATCGCCGCGGCCGGGATCGCGCCCACCCCGGAGGACCCGGCACCGGTCGACGGCGCACCGGCCGAGCCGGTGGAGATCTGCAAGGTCACCCGGCGGCACTGACGCGAGCGGGTCGGCGGCCGGGCCGCGACTCTAGCGGCCCGGTCCGCCCCGCCGGCGGTGATTCCCCGGATCGGCGGACCGGGCCGCAGTGTCTCACTACCGTTTCGGAGAGTGAGAGCTTGCATTCGGATCGTCGCCGCCCTCGCCGCCGTCCTGCTGTCGCCGGCGGGGACACCGGCCGTGGCCGCCCCCGCGGGCCCGGCCACCGCCGCCACCGGGACCGGTGCGATCACCACCGGCCCCTGCCCACCCGTACCGTCGGTGTCCCGGCCACCGCGACCCGCGCCACCCCCGGCGGATCCCGCGCAGCGCGCCGTCGGTGGGGCCGCCCTGGCCACCGCCGGCCTGGTGCGACCCGCCCGGGCGCCCGCGCCGCCGGCCGTACCGGCGACCTCCTGGCTGGTCGCGGACCTGGACAGCGGCGCCGTGCTCGGCGGTTGCGGCCCGCACGAGTACGCCACCCCGGCCAGCGTGCAGAAGCTGCTGCTCGCCGCTGCCATGCTGCCGAAGCTGGACCCGGAGCGGGTGGTCACCGTGACCCCGGAGGACCTGGACGTCGAGCCGGGCAGCTCGGCGATGGGGCTGGTCGAGGGCGGTCGCTACCGGATCGAGACGATCTGGCTGGGGCTGCTGCTCAAGTCCGGCAACGAGGCGGCCAACGCCCTGGCCCGGCTCGGCGGCGGCCCCGACGGACAGGCCGGCGGCGTCCGGGCGATGAACGCCGAGGCCCAGCGCCTCGGGGCGTTGCAGACCCACGCGGTGACCCCGTCCGGGCTGGACGGGCCGGGCCAGTTCACCAGCGCCTACGACCTGGCGCTGATCGCCCGCGCCTGCTTCGCCGACCCCGCCTTCCGCCGCTACGACGCCACCCTGGAGGCGGTCGTCCCGGCGCAGCCGGCGCTGCGCGAGAAGGCGTTCCAGATCCAGAACGACAACCAGCTGCTCTACCGCTATCCGGGGGCGCTGGGCGGCAAGACCGGCTACACCGACCTGGCCCGGCACACCTACGTCGGCGCCGCCGAGCGCAACGGCCGGCGGCTGGTGGTGACCCTGCTCGGCGCGGAGGCGACCGAGCGGCGCGGCTGGGAGCAGGGCGCTGCCCTCCTGGACTGGGGCTTCTCGCTGCCCCGCGATGCCGCCGTCGGCCGGCTGGTACGCCCCGGCGAGCTGGCCTCGCCACCGTCCGCCTCGCCCACCGCCACCCCGCCCGCGCTGGCCGAGGCGGGCGGAGCGGCCCGGGTGGACCCGCTCGAAGACCGGTGGACGCGGACCGGGCCGCTGGCCGGGGCGGCGTCGGCGCTGCTCGCCGTGGCGGTCGCGGGCGTGCTGATCGGACGGCGTCGCCGGCGGGCCGCCGCCCGGCGTCGGGCGTGACACCCGCCCGGGTCCGCACCGGCGCGGGCAGACCCGCCGCCCGGGTCCGCACCGGCGCGGGCAGACCCGCCGCCCGGGACCGCGCCGGCCCGGCGACACCCGCCCGGGACCGGCCGGGCGCGGTGCCGGCGCGGGTGGCGCGGCGGGTCGCCCGGACGCTGGCCCTGCTGCTGGCGGTGGCGGCGGTCGCCGGCTGCCAGCGGCCGCCCGCCCCGGCGCCGCAGCCCAGCGCGGTCACGCCGTCGCCGAGCGGCTCACCCGCCCCGGCGGACTTCGTGCTCCTCTCCGAGGTCGACCCGAGCATCGCGGTGGACATCCGGTACGCCACCGCGCACAACTTCGTCGGCCGGCCCGTCGACGGCTATCCCGAACCACTCTGCCTGCTCACCCGCACCGCGGCCGAGGCGTTGCGCCGGGTGCAGCTCGCCGCCCGCGCCCAGGGCCGCAGCCTGCGGGTGTACGACTGCTACCGACCCCAGCGGGCGGCCGACGACTTCGTCCGCTGGGCGAAGGACCCCGCCGACCAGCGGACGAAGGCCGAGTTCTACCCCCAGGTGCCCAAGTCGAAGCTCTTCGACGAGGGCTACATCGGCGCGCCCACCTCGCACAGCAGCGGCAGCACGGTGGACCTGACCCTGGAGCCGGTGCCGGCACCGCCGCGGGCCACGTACCGCCCGGGGCAGCCGCTGGTGGCCTGCACCGCGCCGGCCGGTCAACGCTTCGCCGACGGCGGCGTCGACATGGGTACCGGCTTCGACTGCTTCGACTCGCTGGCCCACACCGACGACCCGCGCGTCACCGGCACGCCGCGACAGAACCGGCAGCTGCTGCGCCGGCTGATGAAGCAGAACGGGTTCGTCAACTACGACCGGGAGTGGTGGCACTACCGCCACGCCGACGACCCGTACCCGGAGACCTACTTCGACTTCCCGGTGGCGGTGTCGTCGCTGCGGCCGCGCTGAACACGCGGGCGGGCCGGCGGCGGCGCCCGCCCCATGATCACCTCAGGGTGATTTGGGGCTAGGCTTGCGATGATCACTGCCAACCCTCGGCGGGCAGGTCGACGCCGTGGGGTCGCCACCGGTGGAGGAGCCTTCGTGGAGATGGAACGGACCGGCCCGCCCCTGCTCGCCGGGGAGCGGGAGACGCTGCGCGCGTTCCTCGACTTCCACCGGGCGACCCTGGCGATGAAGTGCCGGGGCCTGACCGACGAGGAACTGCGCCGCCGGTCCATGCCACCCTCGACGCTCACCCTGCTCGGCCTGCTGCGGCACATGGCGGAGGTGGAGCGGGCCTGGTTCCGGCGGGTGATCGACGCCGAGGACGTGCCGCTGATCTGGTCCGAGACCGGCGACTACCAGGAGGCGTACGACCCGACCGGCTCGACCGGCGCGGAGGCCTTCGAGGTGTGGCAGCGGGAGGTGGAGCACGCCCGCCGCATCGAGCGGGAGGCCGAGTCCCTCGACGTCACCGGGCACCAGGCGCGCTGGGGCGAGGACGTCTCACTGCGGCTGGTGATGCTGCACATGATGCACGAGTACGCCCGGCACAACGGCCACGCCGACTTCCTCCGGGAGGGCATCGACGGTTCCGTCGGGGTCTGACCGCGCGGCCGTACCCGGCTCAGTGGCGGGCGCTGCCCGGCGCAGGGGCCTCGCCGCCGTCGGGTCGCGCGCCGGCCAGCGGCAGCCAGGCCAGCACGTCACGGATCTTCTCGTCCCAGTACGCCCAGTCGTGATCGCCGGGGGAGTAGTCCACGGTCACCGGGACGTCGCGCGCTCGCGCCGCCTCGACGAAGCGCACGTTGTCCTCGTAGAGGAAGTCCTCCGTGCCGCAGGCGACGTAGAGCGCGGGCACGTCGCCGCCGACCCGGTCGAGCAGCGCGACCGTGTCGTCGTCGCTGCCCGGCGCATCCCGCTCACCCCAGACGGTGTGCCAGACGGCCCGGTCGACCGGCCTGGTCGGGTGGTCCCGGCGGTTGACCACGTCCAGCGCGCCGGAGAGGCTCGCGGCGGCGGCGAACCGGTCCGGTCGGCGCAGCGCCCACTTCACCGCGCCGTAGCCACCCATCGACAGGCCGGCCACGAAGGTGTCCTCCCGGCGCTCGGAGAGCCGGAAGAAGGACCGGCACACCTGCGGCAGTTCCTCGCTGAGGAACGTCCAGTACCGGTTGCCGTGCTCCTCGTCGGTGTAGAAGCTCCGCCCCGCCTGGGGCATCACCACGGCCAGGCCCAGCGGCGCGACGTACCGCTCGATCGCGGTGCGCCGGGTCCAGATGGTGTCGTCGTCGGTCAGGCCGTGCAGGAGGTAGAGCACCGGCGGATCGCCGGCCGGGGCGGCGCCGGCCATGCCGATCTGCGTCGAGCCGCGCTCCGGCAGGAGCACCGTCATCGACGTCCCCATGCCCAGCGCCTCGGAGAAGAAGTCACAGCGGATCCGCGCCATGGGCGTGGATGCTACGCGCCGCTGCTGTCCATTCCACCGCCCCTGCCGACGGCGTGCCGGGGGCGTCGGCCCGGTGGAGGTCGGCGAAGCCCGGTCAGTCGGCTGGACGCGGCGCGCAGGTGGCCGCGACGAGGGCCTCGGCGGCGGAGTTCGGGGCACCGAGATGCTGCTGCCGGTCTGGCTGCGGCTGATGGGCAGCCTGAACACCCCGAGGTTCCCATTCAAGATCGTCCGCTGAGCCGGCCGCCCCCGCTGGTGCCAGGCGTCAGGTCCAGTAGAGGATCCGGCAGGACGGCACCCGGGCGGCCAGCTCGGCGGTGAACCAGGAGCGCAGCTCCGCCATCGTCTCGCGCGGGTAGACGAACTTCACCGCCCCGAACTTCCCGTGCTTGCGGCTGCGGCTCGCCTCGTCCATCTCCAACCTCGTACGCGGGTACCAGCCGAGCAGCACCTCCCGGCTGCCCGGCGTGAACCGGTGCGTGATCAGTTCCGCGGTCAGGTCCAGCCCCGGCACGCCCGCCACCGCGTCGACGACCAGGTCCAGCAGCTCGCCGTAGTGGGTCCGCCAGTCCGGCAGCGCGATGATCGGCGCGATGGTCAACCCCACCGGATATCCGTCGAGCGCGAGCCGGCGCAGCGCCGCCAGCCGGGCCGGCACCGGGCTCGTACCGCCCTCGAACCGGGTGCTCACCGGCAGGCAGTTCACGCTGAACCGCACCCGGGTCCGCCCGGCGTGCGGCAGCCCGACGAAGGTGCCCACGTCGTCGTACTTGGTGGTCCAGCGCAACTGCACCGAGGCGTCCCAGCCGGCGAAGTGCTCCACCGCCCGCCGCCAACTGCCGGTGAGATGCTCCAGGGCCAGCGGATCGGTGTAGCAGGACGCCTCGAACGTGGTGCCCTCCTCGGCGCGCCGGACGTTCCGGCTGGTCACCGTGCCCCGGCCGGCGTAGTCGGCGAGCCCGTCGAGGATGTCGTCGAGGTCGGCGTACACCCGGGTCACCGGCGGGCCGGAGAGCGACCCGGCCAGGTAGCAGTACTGGCAGTGCGCCGGGCAGCCCTCGGCCAGGTCCACCCGCCAGTCCGCGCTGGGCGCGATCGGTTGCAGCCGACGGCGCGACGGCGGGCTGACCACGATCGCCATGGTCGACTTGGCCCGGGCGTACGTCTCCCGCTCGGTCTCCCCGCGCAGGCCGGTCAGCCGGTTCGCGCGCAACCGCTCCACCTCGATGCCCAGCGCCTCGACCCGCCCGACGATCCGCCGCCCGTGCGGATGCTCCAGCGCCGCGGGGGTGGCCACCACCCGCCGAGGCGTCCACCGCCGCGCCGGCCGGGGCGGCGGGGCCAGCCCCGCCAGGTCGCGGATCGGCACCTGCTCGCCGCTCGCGTCGTGCGGAGCCGGGGGTACGTCCACCGCCAGCGGCTCGTCGACGTCCACGCTGTCCGGCTGCATCCGGGCCGGTTACCCGTTCCGGGGCGGAACCAACGGCGGGCGGCCCGACCGGTCCGACGCCGCCGCCGCGTAGCGGGCGGCGAGGGTGGCGAGCAGGTCACGCAGCTCCGGCGGGTCGAGCACCTCGAACCCGACGTCCAGGCTGCCCAGGAAGCCGGCCAGGTCGTGCAGCGAGTTGCCGCCCGTCTCCAGCAGGCAGGTCTCCTCGTCGAGCGGCTCCAACAGGCCGGCCGTGGGGGTGAGCAGCCCGGCGACCACGGCCGCGGGCGCGTGCAGCCGTACCCGTGCGGGGTGCCGCCACGCGACGGAGCCGACGCCCCGCCGCACCCGCCAGTCGACCTCGGCCTCGGGCACCTCCCGGGGCGCGAAACGCGGGCCGTTCGGCGACCGCGGGCGGACCCGGTCCGCGCGGAACGTCCGCCAGTCCGCCCGCTGCGGGTCCCAGGCCAGCAGGTACCAGCGGTGTCCGGTGTAGACCAGCCGGTGCGGCTCCACCTCCCGCCGGCTGTCGGCGCCGTCACGGCGGACGTAGTCGAAGCGCAGCCGCTCCCGCCGGTGGATCGCCGCGGCGATGTCGGTCAGCGTCGCCACCGGCACCGTCGGACCGCCCCCGGCCGCCGAGACCGTGGCCGCCCGTAGCGCGTCCACCCGGTGCCGCAGCCGCGACGGCAGCGACTGCTCCAGCTTGGCCAGCGCCCGCAGCGAGGTCTCCTCGATGCCGGTGACGGTGCCCGCCGCGGCGGCCCGCAGGCCGACGGCGACCGCCACCGCCTCCTCGTCGTCGAGCAGCAGCGGCGGCAGGGCGCTGCCCCGCCCCAGCCGGTAGCCGCCCGCCGCGCCCGGACGCGAGTCGACCCGGTAGCCGAGGGCGCGCAGCCGCTCCATGTCCGCGCGCACCGTCCGGGTGGTCACGCCCAGCCGGGCGGCGAGCTCGCCGCCGGGCCAGTCCCGCCCCGACTGGAGCAGCGACAGCAACCGCAGCAACCGCACCGAGGTCTCCACCATGCCGGACAGTCTGCCCGCCATCGCGGAACCGCACCTTCCGCAATCGACCGTAGCGTGCGTGGCGAGGAACCGATCGAGGAGAGGAACCACCATGTTGCGAGGCATCGCCACCGTCAGCTTCTGGGCCGACGACCTGCCGGCCGCGAAGACCTGGTACGCCGACCTGCTCGGCGTCGAGCCGTACTTCGAGCGGGCCGGCGCCGACGGGCGGCCCGGGTACTACGAGTTCCGCCTCGGTGACCACCAGCACGAACTCGGCCTGATCGACAGCCGGTACGCCCCGCCCGGCGCGACCACCGGCCCGGCCGGGGCGATCGTCTACTGGCACGTCGACGACCTGCCGGCCACCGTGGCCCGGTTGCTGGCGGCCGGCGCCCGCGAGCACGACCCGATCCGCGAGCGGGGTGCCGGGTTCGTCACGGCGTCCGTGGTGGACCCGTTCGGCAACGTGCTGGGCGTGATGACCAACCCGCACTACCTTGAGATGCTCTCCAAGCGATCATGACGAAGGGATGACGGGTGGCTGACGAGGCGCTGGCCGGGTTGGCCCGAAACCCGGCCCTCCCCGCCGACCTGCGGGACCTGCTCGTCCACCATTCGGAGGCCCGCTGTGGGAACTCGCCGACCGGACCGATCTGACCCCCGCGCAGCTGCGCACGGCGGTCACCCCGCTGAACCGGCCGGGCCGGGTGCGCACCCGGCGGCCGGTGGACGGGGAAAGCGCGCCCGTACCGCGTCGATGCAGCTGTCCCGGGAGGTCGGGCCGCCGAAGCGCAGCCGGTCGTAGCCGGTGAAGGCCGGCTCCAGCCCGTCCAACTCGTCCACCAGCGCGTGCAACCGTCGCGCCCACCCCGCGCCGGGCTCCGGCCGGTCCACCGCCGCGCGGATCGCCGCGGTCAGCTCGTCCTTGCGCCGGATCGTCTCCGGCGTCACCGACCGCAGGCACACGTACTGGCCGCTGAGGTAGGCGTCCCACTCCGCCGCGCCCTGCGCCGCGTCCGCCCAGTGCGCGGTGAACCAGGCCCGCAGCGCCTCCGGCCCGCCCGCCCGGTCGGCCAGCGAGAACAGGTCGGCCGGCACCATCTGCGCGCCGTCCGAGCGCAGGTAGCCCGGCAGCGGCAACCGCCGGTCCAGCATCAGCCGGCGTACGGCGTCGACGTCACGCCCGTGCGCCGCGCAGAGCTCCTCGAGGACCACGAACTGCGCGTCGACGTACGCGTCGTCGGCCGCCGTCATCGGATGGTCCCCGTTGACCTCCCGGAAGCGTTGCGCCACCCGCTCCGCCAACCCCATCGACGTCTCCTCCCTCGCACCGGGCTGCGACGGTAGCGGCGGAATCCTTCGGCGATCACCGAAGGATCCTCGGAATATCCGTTGCGGGCACCCGGACGCCTCGCCTACCGTCAATACCGCAACGTCACGCCGATCAAGCCGGGGAGCCCACCGTGCAGCAGCAGAACAGCACCGAAACCACGCGGTCCATGCCGCGCGGCGGTGCCATGCTGCCCGCGGGCGAACGAGCCCGGGGCCTGCTCCAGGGCCGGTGTGGCTGGCGACGAGGGTGGCGGCGCGGATAGCGCCAGCGCGACAGCGCAGCCGCCCACCCCACCGGGGACCGGGCGGCTTTTTCGTCACCCGGCACCCGCCCGAGGGGTGTAGTTCAACTGGCAGAGCACCGGATTCCAAACCCGACGGTTGCAGGTTCGAGTCCTGTCACCCCTGCGTCATGTCCCGGCACCGCCGGCGACCTCGCTGCTTCTCAACTCCACAGTGGATGGCATGAGTACGACCCCGGCCGGCGCCGCGAGCGCGTCGGCCGGGGGTACGACACGGGGTGGCACCACCACCCCGCACGGGCCGTTGGAGCAAGCTGGCAGCTCACCCGGTTCTCGACCGGGAGGTTACGGGTTCGAGCCCCGTACGGCCTACGCAGTGACATGCGGTTGTGGCGCAGTGGTAGCGCGTCGCCTTGCCAAGGCGAAGATCGCCGGTTCGAACCCGGCCAGCCGCTCGGAACACTCCCACCTCACGGGCTGCGCGCTGGGGCGCAGAGAGGCCTTGCAAGCCACTCCCGCCGGGTTCGATTCCCGGGCGGTCCACGAGCCTTCCGCCGCCCCGCCCCGGGGCGGCATCCCACGACACCAGGAGAAGACGATGGCATTCACCCCGCTGCCGGGCACCCGGGCGCCGGTACGGGTCTGGACCGACCCGTACGGCATCGAGCCGCAGGCCGCGCAGCAGCTGCGCAACATCGGTGCGCTGCCCTGGGTGCAGGGCGTCGCGGTCATGCCCGACGTGCACTTCGGCAAGGGCGCCACCGTCGGCTCCGTCATCGCGATGCGGCAGGCCGTCTCGCCCGCCGCGGTCGGCGTGGACATCGGTTGCGGGATGTCCGCGGTGCGTACCTCGCTCACCGCGGCCGACCTGCCGGACGACCTGGCACCGCTGCGCGCGGCGATCGAGGCGGCCGTCCCGGTCGGCTTCGCCAAGCGGGACGACCCGGTCGACCCGCGCCGGATCCGGGGCCTCGAGCAGGCCGGCTGGGACGCCTTCTGGAAGCGGTTCGGTGAGCTGGACCGCCGGGTGGCGCAGCTGGAGAGCCGGGCCCAGCACCAGATGGGCACCCTCGGTGGGGGCAACCACTTCATCGAGGTCTGCGTCGAGCAGGGCGGGCCGGACGCCGGCCAGGTCTGGCTGATGCTGCACTCCGGCTCCCGCAACATCGGCAAGGAACTCGCCGAGCGGCACATCGGGGTGGCGCGGAAGCTGCCGCACAACACCGACCTGCCCGACCGCGACCTGGCGGTGTTCCTCGCCGGCACCCCGGAGATGGACGCGTACCGCCGGGACCTGTGGTGGGCGCAGGAGTACGCGCGACGCAACCGGGCGGTCATGCTGGCGCTGCTCTGCGGCGTGGTCCGCGAGCAGTTCCCGCAGGTCGCGTACGGGGAGCCGATCAGCTGCCACCACAACTACGTGGCGGAGGAGAGCTACGACGGGGTGGACGTGCTGGTGACCCGCAAGGGCGCGATCCGGGCCGGTCGGGGGGACCTGGGCATCATCCCGGGGTCGATGGGCACCGGCTCGTACATCGTGCGCGGCAAGGGCAACCCGGACGCGTACTGCTCGGCGTCGCACGGCGCGGGGCGGCGGATGTCGCGGGGGCAGGCGAAGCGGACGTTCAGCACCGCCGACCTGGTCGAGCAGACCGCCGGGGTGGAGTGCCGCAAGGACGCCGGGGTGGTCGACGAGATCCCCGGCGCGTACAAGGACATCACCGAGGTGATGGCGCAGCAGGACGACCTGGTCGAGGTGGTGGCGCACCTCAAGCAGGTGGTCTGCGTGAAGGGTTAGGCACGACCGGCGTCCGCGGGGGGTGGATGCCGGTCGTACGCCCCGGTGGCGCAGCGGAGAGCGCGTCGGTCTACGAAACCGAAGAGTCCAGGTTCGAATCCTGGTCGGGGCACGGTCCGTATCCGCACCGGCGGCTACGGTGGCCGAAAAGACGCCGATCACCTGCGTCATCGCCTCCCTGCGGCAGACCTGCCTATCAGAGTTCATGCGTTGGGTGGACAGAACACCTAGACCATCGGCCGCAGACACAACATCCTGCCCATGGACGCGCCAGATGGGCCGGCAGGACTAGCAACGCCAGCAGGGGACTGCCCTGGGTCCAGCGGTCCGCAGTCTGGCTACGGCGCTCGATGTCCAGCGATCAGGCCAGCGTTATGGACGCTGCGACGACCGCACTGGACGAGTTCGCAGCCGCGCGGGCCGGATCAGGGTTGGTGGTGCAGCCGCAGATCGTGCTTTGCCGAGGGAACGGGTGACCCGAAGGTCGCGGTCTTCCGGGTAACGCCTCGACAGGCGATCGACCTGCAGCAGAATCTGTCCGCACTGGACCCTCAAGTAGCTGCCAAAGCGGCGCCGACGGGTGTGGTCATTGATCCTGGCGAGGACTGCGGTGCCCACCACGATCACCACCAAGAGGGCGGGTGCCAGTAACAAGGCGGGGTGAGGTCGCCGCCCCTGCGAGTAGTTAACCAAGGCGATGAGCGGCCAGGCCAGGGGCGACGCCGTCAGGAGGGCGATGACGGCCCACCCGACGGTGCCGCCAGCCTCTCGGAGAACCTCTTTGAATTCGGAAGAAAACTTGGACGCGTCTCCCGCGAGATGGCGAGGACCGAGTAAAAGGCGATGGTCAACCAGGCGGTCCGCGACCCGGCTGTACCGGTCCACTTCCGCTCGCAGGTGGGACAGGTGGCCGACGGGTGGGAATGGAGCATCCAGCTCCGCCGAGACCGCAGAGAGACGCCAGGCCAGCCGACGAGCGGGCGACACAGGTCGCTGCTCGATCGCCGCCAGCACTCCGAAGAAGGGCGGCGCCAGGACGCCGAGTGCGACCGCTAGCACCCCGGCCTCCCACCACGGCGCCATATCCGCATCGGTGACGACGTTCACGCCGATACCCCCGCCAACGCCGGCGCCCGCTGACAGTAGCGGCAGGGAGATGAGAGATCGGAAGTCTCCCTTGGGTACCGCCCACATCCGATACCAGTCTCGCAGGGGTGTGCAGAAGGCTAGCGCTATGCCTACCTGGCGCAAGAAGACGAACGCGAGGCTCGCGTACACCGGCACGCTGAGGAAGGCCAGTAGGGCCAGTGCGCCGTTCATGGTGGCCGAGGTTACAAGTCGGACGCAACCCATCCTCCGCCGGTGCGGCATCGCACTCGCCGGTCACGTATAGGGACGGGAGCGGCAGTCGATAGGTGCGAGCAGCGGCACCTCTCGTGTCGAAGTGTGCCAGGCCGCCATGGGGGGCACCGCGGGCCTGGACGACCTCGCCTCGCTGCGTGGGCAAGACTTTCTCCTACGGCAAACCTGGGACAGACATATCCCTCGATCCCCGCTAAAATCTCCGGGTCGTCAATCAACAAGACGTGACGCTTAATCCTCAATTTGAGGCCCGATCCCTCGCTTGGAGCAGGCATGCCTGGTGTTAAGCCCCGTTGGAGTGACGATGACTTGAGGGCTGCGGTCGCGGCGGTGAGTTCCTGGCGCCAAGTTGCCCTGCGGCTTGGGGTAAGTCCGAGTGGAAACTCGTTTGCGTCGTTCAAGGCCAGGGCAGAGTCTCTGCACCTCGACATCTCCCACTTCAAGGGAAGAGGCTGGAACCGTGGCACAGGCGTGGGAAGAAATAGTGCAGCTGCCCAGGCGGCCAAGCGTCGATGGTAGGAGGAGAACAGAGATGTCTATCGCGAGCGCAACGCGAAGCGTCGCAGGGAACGCGCCGAGCTGATTGCTGAGACGAAGGCGCGTCCCTGCGCGGACTGTGGCGTCCAGTACCCCTTCTTTGCCATGGAGTTCGATCACCGTGAGGGTGAGCTTAAGGCATTCTCGATATCAAGGGCTTCGAATGGCCTGAGCATGGCGCGCCTCATGGAGGAAATCGCCAAGTGCGACGTTGTCTGTTGCCTGTGTCATCGCTTCCGCACTGCGCGGCGAGCAGGCTGGCGCGGGCTAAATGTCGCAACGGCGTCATGGGAGCTGAATAACTTGGCTGATGACGAATGACGTGCGACGCTCTGTCGGCAGGTCCGGGGTGAGATGACGTACGAGCCTGCGGTCACGCTGCTGCTGATATCGCCAGCCTAGTCCAGCCGGAGGCATCGCTCCACCAACCCGACCGAGTGCCCGAGTGGCCAGGGGGCGGTCTGCAAAACCGTACACACGGGTTCGAATCCCGTCTCGGTCTCGACTGCCGTCCACTGTGGTACCGCCGGAGGACGTGGGTCCAGCCGCTGCTCATAACGGTGGCCCGCCCGGTTCGACCCCGGGTCCGGCGACCGCCGCCGTCGCGGCGACCCGTGCCGGGTCGCCGCGACGGTACGGGCAGTCAGCCCATGTGCACGGTGCCGCTGGTGGCCAGGTCCTCCTTGCGGACCTTGATCAGCAGCACGGTGGCCAGGCCGGAGAGCAGGATCAGCGCGGCGCCCCAGGCGAACGCCACGGAGTAGCCGTGGACGGCGGCCTGGGCCATCGTCGCCTGGTCGGGGACCCGGGTGGCCAGGTACGCGGCGACCGCGCTGGTGAAGAAGGTGTTGAGCAGGGCGGTGCCGAGCGAGCCGCCGATCTGCTGGGTGGCGTTGAGGGTGGCGCTGGCCGCCCCGGCGTCGTGTTCGGGGACGCCGACCAGCGCGAGGCTGGACAGCGGCACGAAGGTGAAGCCGAGGCCCAGGCCGAGCACCACCTGGGCGGGCAGCAGGTGCGCCAGGAAGGAGCTGTCCACGTCGATCTGGGTCAGCGACAGCATGGCGGCGGCGGCCAGCGCGGCGCCGGTCACCATCAGCGGCTTCGCCCCGACCCGGGGCATCAGCTGGCTGGCCGCACCGGCGCTGAGCAGCACACCGGCGGTGATGGGCAGCGACGCGAGGCCGGCCTCGACCGGCGAGTACCCGAGCGTCTGCTGGAAGTAGAAGGTCAGGAACAGGAACGCCCCGAACAGCCCGGCCCCGATCAGGGTGGAGGCGAGGTACGCCCCGCCCCGGTTGCGGTCCAGCAGGATGCGCAGCGGCAGCAGCGGGTGGCTGGACCGCAGCTCGATCACCACGAAGGCCGCGAGCAGCGCCACCCCGGCGGCGATGAAGCCGATGGTGGCGGAGGCGTCCCAGCCGTCCTCGGCCGCCTTGGTGAAGCCGTACACGAGGGAGACCAGGCCGGCGGTGACCACGACGGCGCCGGGGATGTCGTAGCGGGTGTCGCCGTGGGCGCGGCTCTCCGGCACCAGCGGGATGGCGGCGAACAGGGCGACCGCGGCGATCGGGATGTTGACCAGCAGGCACCAGCGCCAGTCGACGTACTGGGTGAGCACGCCGCCGAGCACCAGGCCGACGGCGGACCCGCCGCCGGCGATGGCGCCGTAGACCGCGAACGCCTTCGCCCGCTCCTTCGCCTCGGTGAAGAGCACGGTGAGCAGGGCCAGGGCGGCCGGGGCGAGCAGCGCGCCGAAGGCGCCCTGGAGCGCGCGGGCGGCGAAGAGCAGCCCGCCGGTGGTGGCCAGGCCGCCGACGGCGGAGGCCAGGGCGAAGCCGACCATGCCGACGAGGAAGGTGCGCTTGCGGCCCCAGTAGTCGGCGATCCGCCCGCCGAGCAGCAGCAGGCCGCCGAAGGTCAGGGTGTAGGCGGTGACCACCCACTGCCGGTCGGCGTCGGAGATGCCGAGGTCGGCCTGGGCCTCCGGCAGGGCGATGTTCACGATGGTGGCGTCGAGCACGACCATCAGCTGGGAGATCGCGATGACCGCGAGGACCAGCCAGCGCCGTGGGTGTGGCGCGACCGGCGCCCCGGCGTCGGGCGCGCCGGGGGCGGTCAGGGTGGAACCGGGCATGGTGCAGCCTTCCGTGACGTCGGTGTGGCGTTGCGGTTGACGGGCGCGCCGGGTCGGTCGTGACCCGGGACGGCCGAAAGGTCAGTCGGCGCGGTACCGGAGCACCGGGACGAGCACCTGGTCGACGAGCTGGGTGAGGAAGTCCTCGTCGGCGGGAAGGCCGTGGGCGAGGATCCGGGACAACACCATGGCCGGGGCGAGGTCGTGGAAGAGGTCCCGCTCGCCGGCCTCGGCGGGGATCTCGCCGCGGGCGGCGGCGCGGACGACGACGGCGACGCTGGCCACCCGGCCGGCGGGCATCACCTGCTGCCGGATCAGGTGCTCCAGCTCGGGGCTGGTCCGCATGGCGAGGGTGAGGGCCTGCATCAGGTCCCTGTCGGCGGTGCAGATCGCGGCGGTGGTGCGCAGCAGCTCCAGCAGGTCGCCGCGGAGCGAACCGGTGTCGGCGGGGGTGTGCACGCCGACGTGCCGGTGTCGCAGTGCGGCGGCGACCAGGTCGGCCTTGCCGGGCCAGTGCCGGTAGATGGTCGCCTTGCTCACCCGGGCCCGGGCGGCGACCGCGTCGATGGTCAGCCGGTCGTAGCCGACCTCGCGGATCAGCGTGAGGACGGTGTCGAGCAGCTCGGGGTGGCGCTCCCCGCAGGCCGTGGTGCCCGCCTGGGCCGGGATGTTTCCCTGGCGCATGATCCTCCCCGAGCGAAACGATGTCGTACTCAGGCTAGTGCGGAGGATGCGCCAACGCCGATCTTTATGAGATGTCTCGCAGCCTCGGCGGAAAACGCGTCCGTTTTGTGCTGACGTCAGCTGGTCGCGGCCAGGGCCACCGGCACGGCCACCACGTGCGTGCGGGACCCGTCGCGGGGCGACACCTCGTACACCTCGACGGTGCCGGGACCGGCGGTCGCCAGCCGGTAGGCGACCCCGACCCGGTAGTCGCCCCGGCAGCCGCTGCCGCAGGTGGCGGTGGTGAAGCCGGTGCCGATGACCCGCCCGCCACCGTCGAGGACGCGGATCGAGACGGTCGCCTCGTACACGTCGGCGGTGCCGGCGACGGTGACCGGGCCGGCGACCCGCTGGCCGATCGCCGGTTCGGTGACCACGATCCGGGGGAGCAGGTCGGCGAGGTCGGTGCGGGCCAGCACGACGTCGGCGCCGGCGAAGGCCACCCGCCGCACGGTGGGGAACTGGGTGAGCGTCCAGACCACCTGCGCCCGCCGCAGCCGCAGGGTCCGGGCGTCGGTGTCGGCGAAGCCCGGGGGAGGGGAGACGGTCGCGGTGCCGTCGGCTATCCGCACCATCTCGACGCCGCCGGGGACCAGGGTGGCCAGGCCGACGGCGGCCTCGGCGCGGGTGGGGCCGACGGCCAGCTCCGTCAGCGCCAGCCGGGAGGTGGCGACGGTCGCCGGTCGGGTACGCCGGGTCGGCACCACCGCCCCGGCCCGGGTGAACCAGAGCTGCACGGTCACGCTCCCCGTGCCGGCCGGGCCGGGCGTGCCGGTCCGGGGCGGGGTGACCGGTGTGCCGGGCGGGATGGTGACGGCGGCCCCCGGGGTGCTTGCGGCGGGGGTGACCGGCGGGGCGGTCGAGGTGGGCGCGGGCGGCGTCGCGGTGCTGGGCGCGGCGGCGCGGGGCGCCGGCCCGAGGGTGCCCGAGCGGGCGTCGGCGCAGCCGACCAGCAGCAGCGCGAGCGCGACGAGGAGGGCGGGCAGCCGGTTCACGGGTCGCCTCCCGGGTCGGCGTCGGTCAGGGGCAGGGCCAGCCGGAAGGTGGTGCCAACCCCGGGGGTGCTGTGCACGGTGAGCCGGCCGCCGAGCAGCCGGGCGTTCTCCCGGGCGATGGCCAGGCCGAGTCCGTTGCCCCGACCGGAGCGGGCCGGGTCGGCCTTGTAGAAACGGTCGAACAGGTGCGGCAGGTGCTCGGCGGCGATGCCCGGCCCCTGGTCGCTGACCTCGTACACCAGCAGGGGGCCGGCCCGGGTGGCGCGGGCGTGGACCTCGCCCTCGCCGTGCGTGACGGCGTTGCCGACGAGGTTGACCAGCACCCGTTCCAGCCGGCGCGGGTCGGTGCGCAGCACGGCCTCGTCGCCGGCGACGACGACCCGGTCGGCCCACCCGTGCGCCGCGACCAGGTCGCGCAGCGGGGCGAGGGCGGGCACCGGCGCCAGGCTGAGCGCCTCCCGGCCGGCGTCCAGCCGGGAGATCTCCATCAGCTCCTCGACCAGCGTTCGCAGCCGGACCACGTCGGCGACCAGCAGCTCGGCGGCGCGGCGGGAGTCGGCCGGCAGCGCGTCGAGCTGGTCGGCCAGCAGCGAGGCCGCCGCCACCAGGGCGGTCACCGGGGTACGCAGCTCGTGCGCGACGTCGGCGGTGAACCGCCGCTCCCGGGCCTCGGCCCGGGACAGGTCGTCGATCTTCGTCTGGAGCGCCTGGGCCATCTCGTTGAACGCGGCGGCCCAGTCGCTGAACTCGTCCCGGCCCCGCACCGGCAGCCGGGTCGCCAGCAGCCCCTCGGCCACCGCCCGGGCCGCCCGGCTGGCCCGGCCCACCGGTTCGAGGGTGCGCCGGGCCAGCGAGTGCCCGACGCCGGCGGCGAGCACCACCACCGCCAGCCAACCGACCGTCAGCGCGGTGCGCAGCTGGTCCAGCCCGCCCCTCAGGTCGCTCTCGTCGGTGACCGCGTACAGCTCGGCGGTGGAGCCGGGGATCCGCCCGCCGACCACCAGCAGGTGCCGCCCGCCGGCGCCGGCCAGGCGCTCGTACCCGAGCTGCCCGTCGGCGACGGCGGCCCGCAGCTGCGGGCCGGGGGTCGGGGCGTACCCGGGGTGTGACGCGCGGGTGTCGCCGGCGATCAGCAGGACGTGCCGGCCACTGCTCTCGAAGCTGGTCAGCAGCTCGGTGCGGCGGACGTCGGTCAGCGGCACGAACTGCCCGGCCAGGACGAGCTGGTAACGGGCGTCGGCCGCCGCCTGCTGCACCGAGCCGTCCAGCCGCGCCTGGCGCAGCATCAGGTACGACCCACCGGCGAGCACCCCGGCGGAGACCCCGGCGACCAGCACGAACGCCACCGTCAGCCGGCGGCGGAGCCGGCCCGGCGGTACGGTGCCCGTGGCCATCGCGGCACCCTCCCGTCAGGCCGTCAGCTTGTAGCCGACGCCGCGTACGGTGCGGACCAGCCGGGGTTCGGCGGGGTCGTCCTCCAGCTTGGCGCGCAGCCGCTGCACCGCCACGTCGACCAGGCGGGAGTCGCCGAGGTGGGAGTGGTTCCACACCCGGTCCAGCAGCAGCTCGCGGGTGAACACCTGACCGGGCCGGCGGGCCAGCTCCAGCAGCAGGCGGAACTCGGTGGCGGTCAGGGTCAGTTCCCGGCCCGCCTTGCGCACCATGAAGCGGTGGGGGTCGATCTCCAGCCCGCCGACGGTCAGGGTGTTCTCCTCGACGACGGCGCTGGCCCGGCGCAGCCCGGCGCGGACCCGCGCCACCAGCTCCGGCAGGTCGAACGGCTTGCGCAGGTAGTCGTCCGCGCCGCACTCCAACCCGACGACCACGTCGATGGTGTCGGTGCGCGCGGTGAGCATCAGGATCGGTACCGCGCTGGTGCGCCGGATCTCCCGGCACACCTCCAGCCCGTCGAGGCCGGGCAGCATCACGTCGAGCACGATCAGGTCGACCGGCTGGGCCCGCCAGGCGGCGAGCGCGGCGCGGCCGTCGACGGCGGTGGTGACCCGGAAACCGGCCCGCCGCAGACCGAGGGCGGTGACCTCCCTGATGGAGGCATCGTCCTCGACCAGCAGCACGCGGCCGTCCATGACGTCCTCAGGGTAGCCCCGCGACGTGCTCGGACGGCCCTGGCGCAACGGCCGGTGCCGGGGGGCCGCTCGACGCCGGCCCCCCGTCGGTCGAACCGAAAGTCCTCAACGGCCGGTCCGGGTCGCCGGGGCGGCGCGGTCCGCGCCGGCAGCCGGCTCCCGGGGTGCCACCGTCGGCGGCGCGGCGAGGGCGCGCAGCGGGGAGCAGAAGACCGGCAGCCAGGTCAGCGCGGCGCCCACGGCGCCGATCCAGAGCGGGGTACGGACGTCCGCGTACTGGCCGAGCAGGCCGGAGAGCGCCGCGCCCACCGCGATCGCGCCGAAGAGCAGGAAGCGGAACACGGCGTTCATCCGGCCGAGCAACGCGTCCGGCGTGGCCGCCTGGCGCAGGCTCACCCCGATCACGTTGCCGATGCCGGTCCGCCAGGCGATCGCCAGCCAGCCGAAGCCGGCCAGCCAGAGCGTCACCCCGGTGTCGACCAGCGGCACGAGCAGGCCCGCCGGCGCGACGAGCAGTCCCGGCAGCCAGAGTGCCCGCCCGTGGCCGATCCGGGCGGCGAGGGGGCGGGCGGTCACCGCGCCGAGCAGGGCGCCCACCCCGCCGGCGGCGAGGAAGAGCCCGAGCGGGCCGGCCCCCAGCCCGAGGTCGCGCAGGAAGACCACCGGCAGCATGGTGGTCATCAGGTTGACCGTGAGGTTGATGCTCGCCAACGAGAGCGCCAACGGCCGCAGCAGGGCGCTGCCGAGGACGTGCCGGACCCCTTCGGCGAGTTGGCGGCCGAAGCCGCCGGGCGTCGGCGCGCTCGGCCCCGGCACGGCGTCCGGTCGCAACCGGCTCAGGACGACGGCGGAGAGCACGTGCGCGACGGCGTTGCCGATCAGGGCCACCGGTGCGCCGACCGACTGCACCAGGAATCCGCCGAGGGCCCGCCCGCCGATCTGGATGGTGGCCTGCGTGCTCATCAGCGTCGAGTTCGCCGCGACCAACCGCTCCCGGCCGACCACGGCGGGCAGGTAACTCTGCGCGGCGATCTCGGAGAAGACCGTGCCGGCGCCGGCGACCAGGACCACCAGGTAGAGCTGGCCCATCGTCAGCCAGCCGGCCCACCAGGCCAGCGGCACCGAGGCGAACAACGCCGCCCGGACCACGTCCGCGCCGATCATGACGGCGCGGCGGTCGGACCGGTCCACCCAGACCCCGGCGGGCAGGCCGATCAACAGGAACGCCGCCGTGCCGAGCACCCCGAGCAGACCCACCTGCCCGGGGGTGGCGTGCAGGACCGCGACGGCGAGCACCGGCACCGCCAGCAGGGAGACCTGGTGGCCGATGCCGTCGGCGACGGTGACGGCGTACAACTGGCGGAAGGCCGGGGACCAACGGGCGGTGGTGCGATCGGTGATCATGCCGGCCACGCTGCCAAGCCGCCCGGCCCGAGGGCCATGGATTCGGCGCAGGCCGAATCCATCGCACGGAGGGGGAGGTACGAGGTGCTGCGCGCCGCGCTGTCGGTGGCGGACCTGGCCAACACCAGGTTCGCGGTGTCGCCGCTGTGGGAGGTGGTGGCGAGCGTCCGGATCGTGAAGGACGCGGACCGCTTCCCGGTGCATCTGCCCTGGGCGCGGCAGGTGGTTCCGCGACTGGCGGCGGTGCGGTGGGGGCTCCTCGCCGACCTGGTGCCGGTCCCCACCGTGGTGATCCCCTTCTTCGTGTGCCCGCCGCCGACCACCTCCCAGCCCACGCTGGAGCTGGAGCTGGCCGCCCTCACTGCCACCGCGCCGGACGTGGTACGGGCCTGCCTCGACCGGGACCCGGTGCCGCGTACGCCCCGGTTGGACGCCCTGCACGCCGACCCGGAGGCCGGGCTGGCCCGCCTCGCCGCGCAGGTCCGCGACTACGCCGAGGTGGCGCTCGCGCCGTACTGGCCGCGGATGCGGACGCTGCTGGAGCGGGAGGTGCTGCTCGGCGCCCGGCGGATGGCGACCGACGGCGTGCACGGGCTCCTCAACCACCTCGACCGCTACGTCTCCTGGGACGACGGGACGCTGTCGGTCGCGCACGTCACCACGTCCGGCTCGGTGCGGCTGGACGGCCGGGGCGTGCTGCTGGTGCCGTCGGTCTTCACCTGGCCACGGCCGTTCTCCAACCTCGTCGAGCCGTCCGGGCAGCCGACCCTGCGCTATCCGGCGGCCGCGGCGGGGACGCTCTGGGAGCGGTCGACGCTGCCGCCGGGCGAGGCGCTGAGCCGGGTGCTCGGCCGGACCCGGGCGACGCTGCTGTACGAGCTGGACGTGCCGTCCTCGACGACCGAGCTGGCCCGCCGCTGCGCGCTGGCCCCCGCCACCGTGTCGCAGCACCTGACGGCGTTGCGCGACGCGGGGCTGGTCGGCACCCATCGTGCCGGCCGGTTCCTGCTCTACGCCCGGACCACCTCGGCCGAGGCGCTGCTCGACGGCGCCGGCTGACCGGCGCGGCCCGCCGGTCGGCTCAGGCCACCCGGGCCACCGCGCCGGCGGGCGGGGCGGGTACCGCGTCCGGGTGCAGGACGGCGGCGATCGCCTCCACGCCGTCGACCAGGCGCGGGCCGGGGCGGACGACCAGCGCGTCGGCGTCGACCGCCCAGACCGGCGTGCCCGGGAAGTGCTCCGCCACCGCCCCGGCCTGGGTCACCGCGCCGTCGAGGTGGAAGCCGCAGGGCGTGACCAGGACGACCTCCGGGGCGGCGTCGCGCAGCTCGGACCAGTCGACCTGTACCGACCGGGCGCCGGGGCGGGTGGCCACCGGCTCGCCGCCGGCGGCGAGGACCAGGTCGGGAATCCAGTGCCCGGCGGTGAACGGCGGGTCGGTCCACTCCACCAACGCCACCCGGGGCCGCGGCCGGTCGGCGACCGCCGCCGCGACCGCCGCGAGCCGGTCGCGCAGGCCGTCCACCAGCGTCCGCGCCCGCTCCGGTACGCCGGCCGCGTCGCCCACCGCGAGGATGCTCCCCAGCACCTCGTCGAGGGTGTACGGGTCGAGCGAGAGCACCTCGGCGCGGCAGCCCAGGTGGTCGAGGGCGTCCGCGACGTGCCCGGAGGGCAGCGCGCAGACCCGGCACAGGTCCTGGGTGAGGATCAGCTCCGGGTCCAGCCCGGCGAGCGCGTCGGCGTGCAGCGTGTAGAGGTCGGCGCCGGCGGCGAGCCGGGCGCGCACGTGCGCGTCGATCTCGCCCGGGGTCATGCCGCGGGTGTCCGTGCCGCCGACCACCACGGTCTTGCCCGCCCGGTCGGCGGCCGGCACCTGGCACTCGAAGGTGACCCCGACCAGGTCGTCGCCGAGGCCGAGGGCGTAGACGATCTCCGTAGCGGAGGGCAGCAGGGACACCAGGCGCATGCCCCCATCCTGCCCGGGGCCGCCCGCGTGGCGCGGTGCGGCCCCGGGCCGGCGGTCACTCGGTGCGCAGCCCGTCCGGCCGGGTCAGCCGGAACAGCAGCGGCAGGCTCAGCCCGGTGACCACCAGCACGGTCAGGGCGCCGAACGCGACGGAGAGCCCGACGACGGGCCACGCCACGGTCACCGGGGCCTGGACCAGGCGCAGCAGCACGGCTCCGAGGCCGAGCCCGAAGGCCACCGCGAGGGTCAGGCCGACCAGCACGGGCACGGCGGTCTGCCAGAGCACCGACCAGGCGAGGGTGCCGCGGCGGGTGCCGACGGCGACCAGCATGGCCAGCAGCCGGCGGCGTTCCCGCAGCTGTTCCAGGGTGCCCACGAGCATGCTCGCGGCGATCAGCAGCAGGGTCACCACCACGCCGATGTAGAGGCCGCGCCGGACGTCGGTGAACCGGTCGCTCTCCCGTACGTCGGTCAGCGTGGTCACCGCGAGGGTGGGGTCGATCGTCGCCGCGGCGTTGCGGACATGCTCCACCGCGTCCGGCACGTCCGGGTCGAGCCGCAGGAACACCTCGCCGCGCAGCTCGCCCAGCGTCGCCCCGGACAGGGCGGCCGGGGTGATCAGCACACCGCTCTGCTCCCATCCGGCCGGGGTGGGCCGGGACGGGACGCTGCGGGCGTCGGTCGGCAGCCGCCACGCCGTCCCGTCGACGGTCAGCGTCGCGCGGGGCGCGGCGGTGGCCGTATCCCCCGGCGCTCGCACCAGGAAGGTGTCGCCGTCGGCGCAGCGGTCGAGCCGGGCGAACTCGGCCAGCGCGGCACAGTCACCGACCCGCACCTCCACCAGGTCGTCCTCCGCGCCACCGATGGCCGCGGTGGTGATCAGGGTGCTGTTCGCGCCGGTGACCCCGGCGGCGGTGGTCAGCCGCTGGACCGCCCCGGCGGTGTCCGGGCCGGCCGGCAACTGCACCTGGACCTGCGCCCGGGAGGTGTCCTGCCCGGTCGCGGTGGTGAACTCCCGGCCCACGCCGGCGAAGAGCATCTGCAGCCCGATGGTGCCGGCCACCGCCACCGCGATGCCGTTGACCAGCCGGGCGGAGGTGGCGCTGTCCAGCTGCATCCGCCGCACCGCGAGCTGCCAGCCGACCGGTCCGCCGCGCAGCCGCCGGACCAGCAGCTCCGTCGCCCACGGCAGCAGCGTCACCGTGCCGACGAGCAGCAGCACGGCGCCGGCCGCCACCTGGTAGCGGTTCGCGGCGGAGCCGTCGTTGCGGATGCCGGTCAACGGATACAGCAGGGCGAGCCCGACGGCGGGCAGCAGCAGCCGCCACCAGAGCCGACGGCGGGCCGGCACGCCGCGCCGGGTCACCCCGAGCGGCTCCACCACGACGGCGCGTAGCGCCACCATGGACACCAGCACCGCCAGCGCCGGTACGGCGAGGGCGACGATCCCCACCAGCGGCAGGGGCGGGCGGACGTCCGAGGCGTACACGCTGATGTCGAAGAGGGTGACCAGGGGAACGACCTGGCGGCCGAGGGCGAACAGCGCGCCCCCGACGGCGACCCCGAGCAGCGCGCCGGCGGCGGCCTCCCCGGCGGCGATCCGGCGGATCATCACCGCGTCGGCGCCGACCAGGCGCAGCGCGGCGAGCCGCCGGTCGCGGCGTTCGCCGCCGAAGCGCACCGCGGCGCCGAGGAAGACCGCGATGGGCAGCAGGAGCACGACGAAGATGACGGCGACGAGCAGCAGCAGCACCGGCCCGAAGCCCTCCCCGGGCAGCCCCCCGCCGAAGCGGTCCAGCCGGATGGCGCCCTGCTCGGTGCTGATCCGGTCGTCACCGGCGAAGAAGGCGAGTTCGCCCGGACCGGCCAGCCCGTCGTCGGCGATGGTGCCGGTGACCCGGGCGCCGCCGAGGCGGGGTGCGAAGAGCGCGCCGTCGGGGGAGTCGAGCAGGTCCCGCAGGGCGGGGGAGACCACCGCCTCGCCGGGCGCGGGCAGCCGGGTCAGCCCCGGCGGGACGGGTGCGTCGGGTCCCTCCGGGCGCACCAGCCGGCCGCGCACCGGAGTACCCCGGAACTCGGTCTCCACCATGGACACCAGCAGCGTGTTCGCCGCCGGTGCGAGTTCCTGGCCGAGCCGCAGGTCGTCGCGGGCGTCGCCGCGCGCCTCCCGGGCGTTCAGGGCGCCGGGTACCGACGCGGCGAGCAGCAGCAGCGCCACGCCGATGCCGACGCCGAGCGCGGTGAGCACCGCCCTGGTCCAGCCGTCGCGGCCGCCGCCGACCGCCATCCGGGCACCCATCGCCAGGTCGGCCGTCGCGCCCCGCAGGCGTCGTGCGGCGCTCATGCGACCGCCTCCAGCTTGCGGGTGCGGCCGTCGCGCACCACGACCTCCCGATCGGCGTACGCGGCCACCCGCGCCTCGTGGGTGACCAGCACCACGGCCGCCCCGGTCTCCCGAGCGGCCTCGGTGAGCAGGCGCATCACCCGTTCGCCGTTGAGCGAGTCCAGCGCGCCGGTCGGCTCGTCGGCGAAGACCACCCGGGGTCGGCCGACCAGGGCCCGGGCCACCGCGACCCGCTGCCCCTGGCCGCCGGAGACCTCGCCGGGCCGCTTGCCGGCCACCTCGGCCACCTCGACGCGGTCGAGCCAGTGCAGGGCCCGGCGCTCGGCCTCCCGGCGGCCCACCCGAGCCAGCCGCAGCGGCAGCGCCACGTTCTCCAGGCAGGTCAGCTCGGGCACCAGCTGGCCGAACTGGAACACGAAGCCGAACGCCTCCCGGCGCAGGGCGCTGCGCTCGGCGTCGGAGAGCTCGGCCAGGTCCCGTCCGTCGTAGCGGACCCGGCCGCCGTCGGGGCGGACGATGCCGGCGAGGCAGTGCAGCAGGGTGGACTTGCCGGAGCCGGAGGAGCCCATCACGGCGACGACCTCGCCGGGGTGGACGTGCAGCGACGCGCCGTCCAGCGCCACGGTGGCGCCGAAGCGGCGGTGCAGGTCCTCGGCGGCCAGCAGCGGGGTCGGGTTCACTTGCGCACCTCCATGGCGAGCTCGTCGAGACGGGCGGCGGTCAGCTCCAGCCAGCGCAGGTCGGCCTCCAGGTGGAACAGGGCGTGGTCGCAGATCAGCTGCTCGGCGAGGTCGCCGTCGCGCTTGCGGCGGGTCAGCTCCCGCATCAGCCGCAGGTGTTCGGCGCGCTGCACGTCGAGCAGGTCCGCCGCGCTGCGGTCGGTCAGCAGCGCCAGCACCACCTTGGTGTAGAGGGTGCTCTGCAGGTAGGGCTCGGGCTTCTCCGGCCTGGACAGCCAGTGCCGCACGTCGGTGACGCCGGCCTCGGTGATGGCGTAGCGCTTGCGGTCGGGGCCCTCGCCGGGCTCGACCGCCTCGACCTGGACCAGGCCGCTGCGCAGCAGCCGGGACAGGGTCGCGTAGACCTGGCCGTAGGCGAGCGGCCGGGCGTGGCCGAAGCGTTCGTCGTAGAGGCGTTTGATGTCGTAGCCGTGCCGGGGAGTCTCCTCCAGCAGGCCGAGGAAGGTCTGGCCGATGGACATGGGCCGGACTATACACACCGCGTATACGCGCGGTGTGTACGCGGGGTGGATACCGCGACGCCCGTCGCGGTCGGGCCCGTCGCCGCAGGTCGGCGGGGCTTGGCCGACTCAGGGGCCGGGTGGGCCGGTCGGCGGGCCGGGATTGTGACACCGTTCGGCCGGTTGACCCAGAGATTGATACATGTCAGTGTTTCATTTCCCGGCGTGACCGCCATGGCCTGACCCCCGGGCCGCGAGATCCCGTCCACCCCGACCTGACCCCCGCCAGGGATCCGGCCACGCCCGCCGACCCCCACGAGGAGTTCGCATGAGACGCAGCACGCCGACGAAGGGCCTCGCCCTCGCCGTGTTCGCCGCCCTGACGATGACCTTGGCCGCGCCGCCGGCCACGGCGACCCCGCCGGCCGCCGCCGCCCCGGCCGCCCCGCTCGCCGCCCTCGCCGCGCCGGACATCTCGGTGGCGAACGTTCAGGCCCACCTGACCCAGTTCCAGAGCATCGCCACCAACAACGGCGGCACCCGGCGGGCCGGGTCGGCCGGCTACACCGCGTCGGTCAACTACCTCAAGACCAGGCTCCAGGCCGCCGGCTACACGGTCAGCGAGCAGTACTGCTCCTCCTGCACCTACCGGTCGAACAACCTGATCGCCGAGTGGCCGCAGGGCCCCGCCGACCAGGTCGTCATGTTCGGCGCGCACCTGGACAGCGTCTCCGCCGGCCCGGGCATCAACGACAACGCCTCCGGCTCGGCCACCCTGCTGGAGAACGCGCTGGTCCTAGCGAGTCAGAACCCGTCGATGACCAAGCGGGTCCGCTTCGCCTGGTGGACCGACGAGGAGCAGGGCCTCAACGGATCCGAGTTCTACGTCAACTCGCTCAACGCCACCCAGCGCGGCTACATCAAGGGCTACTACAACTTCGACATGGTCGGCTCGACCAACGGCGGCTACTTCATCAACCGGATCACCTCCACCACCGCCGCGCCGTTGAAGGCGTACTGGGACTCGCTGGGCCTGCAGCCCGAGGAGAACGTCGAGGGACAGGGCCGCTCCGACGACTACTCGTTCCAGCAGGTTGGCATCCCCACCTCCGGGTACGCCGCCGGCGCCAGCGCCCGCAAGACCAGCGCCCAGGCGACCAAGTGGGGCGGCACCGCCAACTCCGCGTACGACCCCTGCTACCACCGCTCCTGCGACACCACGAACAACATCAGCGCGACCGTGCTCAACCGCAACGCCGACGGCGTCGCGTACGCCATCTGGCAGCTCGCCGTCGGCACCGGCACCCCGACCAACAACTTCTCGGTGTCGGTGAGCCCGACCTCGGCCAGCGTGGCCCGGGGCGCGTCCACCACCGCCACCGTCAGCACCGCCACCACCAGCGGCAGCGCGCAGACCGTGGCGCTCTCCGCCTCCGGCGCGCCCGCCGGCGTGACCGTGTCGTTCAGCCCGTCGTCGGTCACCTCGGGCGGCTCGGCCACGATGACCGTCAGCGCCTCGTCGACCGCCACCACCGGCACCTTCACCATCACGGTCACCGGCACCGGATCGGTCACCCGCACCGCCACCTACACCCTCACCGTGACCGGCACCGGCGGCTGCGCCGGCGGCCAGGTGATCGGCAACGGCGGCTTCGAGTCCGGTACGTCCCCGTGGACCGCCAGCTCGGGCGTGATCACCAACTCGGCCAGCCAGCCGGCCCGCACCGGGTCGTACAAGGCGTGGCTCGACGGGTACGGCAGCACCCACACCGACACGCTCTCGCAGTCGGTGACCGTGCCGGCCGGGTGCTCGACGTACACCCTCGCCTTCTACCTGCACATCGACACCGCCGAGACCACCACCGGCACCGCGTACGACCGGCTGACCGTGCAGGTCGGCACGACCACCCTGGCGACGTACTCCAACCTCAACGCCGCCAGCGGCTACGTGCTGCGCTCGTTCAACGTGGGCGCGTACGCCGGCCAGACCGTCACCCTCAAGTTCACCGGCACCGAGGACTCGTCCCTGCAGACCAGCTTCGTCATCGACGACGTGACCCTGCAGGCGAGCTGACCGACCGGGGGCGGGGTGGGCCGCCCGCCCCGCCCCCTAACGCAGCACGGTCGCCCCGCCGGACCGTCACGACGGTAAATGTCGTACCCCCGTCTCAGCATGAGTGGCATGGCTGCCCCCGCGCTGACCCACCACAGTGGTCGACCCCGTTCCCTGCCGCTGCGCGAGCTGCGCACCCGGCTCACCCAGCTGATCGCCATGGCCGAGCTGACCGACACCGTCACCCTGGTCACCCGCGACGGCGACTCCCGTCCGGTCGCCGCGATCGTGCCCGCCGCCGCGGCCCGCACCGCGGCCCAGGCGCGGGCCGACGGCGAGCGCCTCGCCGCGGTCACCGCCGGCTGGGCCCGGCGGCTGGAGGAGGCGCACCGGCAGGGCGCCCGCCGGCACGCCGCCGAGCTGCGGGCGGTCACCACCGCTCTCGCCGAGGTCTGGGCCGAGCTGGACCGGCGGGTCCCGCCGGGCAGCGACCGTGCCCTCGACCGGCTGCGCACCGTCCACGCCGACCTGCTGCGCGACTGACCCGCCCCTCCGCCGCCCGGCTCGGCGCGGACTGACCCGCCGGCCGCCGCACCTCAGGCGATGAAGTGCGTCAGGCGGTGAAGTGCGGGTTGCCGGCGGTGAGGCGCAGCGTGAAGGTGTCCGTGCCGCGGTGCATCGCGACGTGGTTGCAGGACTGGTGGGTGATCCACAGCCCGAGTCCACCCGACGTCGCGCCCCGCGCGGGCAGCAGGCCCGCGTACGGGTCGCTCGGCCCGTCACCGCGGTCGTCGACGCTCACCACGATCCGGTGCTCGCCGGCCCAGAGCCGGAACCGCACCGGTGGCCGCCCGTGCCGCAGCGCGTTGGTGACCACCTCGCTCACGGCCACGGCCAGGTCCTCGACGTCGTCGGCCTTCAGCCGGCCGTGACCGGCCTCGTGCACCACCTCGCGGGCCTGCGCCGGTGTCGGGTCGCGCAGCTCGACGGCCGGGGCGTCGGCCTGCAACGGGTCGGGCACCATCGGCCGGTTCTCCCGCAGGTACGCCTCCGGCGCGGTGTAGCCCTCGTTCGGCACGTGCCGCCCGTCCGGGGTGGCCGTCCGCGGGTGAGTGCGCAGCACGTCCGCCAGCATCGCGGCCGGGGTGCTGCGGGTGTCGTACGCGCACATGCTCCAGAGCGGGAAGTCGTCGTACGCGTGGTTGATCGCCGACTCGTAGCGGGCCCACCAGTCCCAGGTCGGGCCGAACGCCGACGGGGGCAGCTCACCGATGATGCGGATCTGCCCCGCCCCGGCGGCGACGTGCTCCGCCAGCAGCTGCCGGTACGACCTGATCGCCGCGGTCGGCCGGGCGTACACGTCACCGCCACCCAGGTACGACACCCCGGAGTCGGGGCCGAGCGCCGCGCGCACCAGGGCGGTGTTGCGCTCGCCGAAGGCGACCAGCGTCGGCTCGCCGGCGGCCACCCCGCCGGTGAGGAAGGGCAGCACGACGGCGAGCAGTTCCTCGTCGGAGCCGTAGCAGACGGCCTCGTGGAAGTAGCCGCTGTGCCCCGCGGCCGCGCCGGTCCTCATCGGGCCACCTCGACCCTGATCCGGTGCAGCCCCAGCAGCTCGACCAGCCGGGCTGCGGAGGTCAGCGGGGTGTGCAGGGTCACGGTGCCGCCGCGCCGCGCGGCGTACCGGTTGAGGTGCGTCAGGTTCCGGTGGTCGACGAAGCGCAGCCCGTCGGCGCGGATCACCAGGTCTCCGGGGGCTCCGTCGAGGTGGGCGCGGGTGAGCGCCGCGTCGAAGACGTCGTGGTTGGAGGTGTCCAGCTCGCCGGTGAGGACCAGGTCGTCGGCCCCGGCGTACAGGTGGAACAGGGTGGTGCCCGGGTCGGCCGACGGGTGCAGGCAGGCCAGCTCCTCGATCGCCGCGTCGCCGAGCGCCCGCCGGTCGTAGCCGCAGGCGGCGACCATCGGCCGGGCGCGCATGAAGCGGTCGACCAGGTGTTCGTAGCGGGCGAAGGCGTCGCGCTGCTCGGCAGTGACCACGAGCGCCGTCGCGTCGGCGGCCACACGCAGGCCGGCGTGGCCGTCGGCGAGCGCCGCGTCGGTCAGGGTGGCGTAGGTGGCGACCTGGTCGGCCGGGTCCACGACGTGCCGCTCGCCGTAGGTGTCGCGCACCGAGACGACCTCCGCCGCGCCGCTGCCCAGCGCCGCGCGCAGTCGCGGGACGTCCCGCCACCGGGCGACGGCGACGTCCTCCGGCTCGGCGGTGACGTAGCGGACCCGTTCGCCGGCGTCGAGGCCGGCGAGGAGGAACCGCTGGGCCCGGGCGTCGAAGACCGCCGGGTCGTCGTAGCTCCAGCAGACGTGTCCCGGCGGCACGGAGCGTGCCGATCCGCTGGTCACGCTCTCCGCCTCATGCCGGGAGTCTATGCCGCTGATGGCCGGTCGGCGCAGCCCGGCCGGCCGGGGCAGGAGCGCCCGCGCCCTGGTGGTACCGGCCACCGCGACCCGGCGGGAGTCAGCCGGCCGTGGGGGCCAGGTCCGGACGCTTCTCCGGCGCGGTCGCCGGCCGGCCCATCCGCCGCCACGGTCCGCCCAGCAGCGGGACGAGCACGACCAGGACGTAGGCGGTGCCGACCGTGAGCAGGGTGGCGGTGGGGCCGAACCGGTCCGCGGCCAGGCCCGCGCCGAGCGCGCCGAGCGGCATGGCGGCCCAGGCGCCGGCGCCCACCACCCCGTAGACCCGGGCCCGCATGTGGGCGGGCACCCGCTCCAGCTTGACCGCGCCGATCAGCGGGTTGATGGCGCCGGCGGCGAGCCCGGAGACCGCGAAGACCGCGAGCATCACCGGCAGCGGCGGCGCGGCGGCCAGGGCCCAGAAGGGCGGCCCGCCGGCGATCGCGAAGGTGGTGACGAAGGTGGCCCGGCGCGGCAACCGGTGACCCACGGCGCTGAACAGCAGCGAGCCGGCCAGCGCGCCACCGCCCATCGCGCCGACCAGCAGCCCGAACGCGGTGGCCCCGCCGAGCTCGCGCTCGGCCACCAGCGGCAGCAGGACGCTGCTCTTGGTCGCGTCGAAGCAGTTGGTGACCAGCACCAGCAGCACCACCGCGCGTAGCAGGGGCTCCCTTACCAGGAACCGGACCCCGGCGGCGAAGTTGCGCCAGTAGCCGCCGGACTCCTCCTGCGCCGGCGCGGCCGGGCGCATGCCGCGGGGCACCAGCAGCGCCACCACCAGCGCGGAGACGGCGAAGGTGGCGGCGTCCACGGCCAGCACCGGCAGCGCGCCGAGGGTGGCGACCAGCAGCCCGGCCACCGGCGCGCCGAGCAGCCGGGACCCGCGTTCGGTGGCCTCGAACCAGCCGATCGCCCGTTCGATCGGCACCCGGGCGGCGGTCGCCGCCTCCGGCAGCAGCGCGATCCGGGCGGTCTGCCCGGGGGTGTCGAGGAGTCCGCTGGCGAAGACCAGCGCGAGCAGCGCCCAGAACGGCAGACCGACCGTCGCGTCGAGCAGCGGGATCGCGGCCACCGTGGCGCCGGAGACCAGGTCGGCCAGGACGCTGGCCCGCCGGTAGCCGATCCGGTCGACCAGCACGCCGCCGAGGGCGCCGCCGAGCACCACCGGCGCGGCGGCGAACGCCCCGGTCAGCCCGGTCGCCGCCGGCGAGCCGGTCTCGGCCAGCACGTAGAGGGGCAGGGCGATGAAGGTGAGCATGTTGCCGGTGAGCGAGACCGTGTGGCCGACGAGCAGACCGAGCAGCGGACCCCACCGGCGCGGCGCGGCGCTCACTGCGGCCCCCGGTAGGCCTGCCAGATCAGCGTGACGGTGCGGGCGTCGGGCCGGTGGGGGTCGCTGCGCGCCCGCCAGCGGGCACCCAGCGCCGCCAGTTCGGCGCGCAGCTCGATCAGCTCGTCGGGGGTCAGGTGCATGATCTGGTCGCTGCTGGTGGTGCCGCGTACCCAGTCGGGGTCGAGGGTGGCCTCGCTGTCGAGGTAGGCCTGGAACCGCTCGACGTACCGCTGGAAGGCGGCCCGGCGCAGCAGGTCCGAGGCGAGCTTGCGCTCCGGGTCGTGCAGCACCTCGACCGGCTCCCAGTTGGTGCGGTCGTGCGCCGCCCGCCACCACCGTTCCCGGCGGTCGCGGGCGTGCTCGGGGGCCTCCCGGATGAAGCCGTGCTCGGCGAGCCTGCCCAGGTGGTAGCTGACCGAGCCGACCGCCTCGTCGACGAGTTCGCTGAGCATGCCGACGCTCAGCGGGCCGCGTACCCGCAGCTCGCCGAGGAGCCGCAGGCGGGTGGGGTGGGCCAGGGCGCGCATGGCTCGCGGGTCGGTCAGGTGCAGTGTCGACTCGTCCTCCGGCATGCCGACAGGCTAGACGTACAAGAAATGATGTACAAGAAGTCTTGTTGAACTGCGGGGCGGCGGTCGGCGCGGGTGACTCAGGCGGGGCGGCGGCCCTTGAGGCGTCGGCCCAGCTCGCGGGCGATTTCCCGATTGGCGTCGCGCTCGGCGAGGACCTGCCGCTTGTCGTACGACCGGCGGCCGCGGGCCAGACCCAGCTCGACCTTGGCCCAGCCGTTGCTGAAGTACATCGACAGCGGCACCAGCGTCACGCCCCCGTCGCGCAGCTTCTCCAGGATCCGGGCGATCTCCACCCGGTGCAGCAGCAGCTTGCGGGTCCGGCGGGGCTGGTGGTTGGTCCAGGTGCCGTAGCCGTACTCGGCGATGTGCAGGCCGTGCAGCATGATCTCGCCGTCGTGCTCCTGGGCGAACGCGTCGACCAGCGACACCCGCCCCTCGCGCAGCGACTTCACCTCGGTGCCGGCCAGCACGATCCCCGCCTCGTAGGTCTTGAGGACGGTGTAGTCGTGCCGCGCCTTCTTGTTGGAGGCGATGAGCCGGCGCTCCGTGTCCCTCGACACGACGACCTCCTGTGGTGGGCTGCGGACCGGGTGCAGGATACCGCCGGCACCGACGTGACCGGGTCACCGGTTGCACGGCCACACCCTGCGGAAGCTGCCGGTCAGGTCACGCACGAATGCGACCCGGCCGGGCCGCAAGGTCCACTGGTGGGCCACGGTCGGGCGGTAGGGTCGGCGATCGTGACCGAGCCGGACTTCCTCACCGCCACCCGCACCTCGTACGACACCATGGCCGCCGACTACACCGAGTTCATCCGCGACGAGCTGGCCGCCCTGCCGCTCGAGCGGGCCATGCTGGCGGCCTTCGCCGAGCTGGTGCTCGCCGACGGGGGCGGGTCGGTGCTGGAGGTCGGCTGCGGACCCGGACGGATCACCCGGCACCTGCACGACCTCGGCCTGGACGCCGCCGGCCTGGACCTGTCGCCGGGCATGCTCGCGCAGGCCCGCCGCGACCACCCCGACCTGCGCTTCACCGAGGGATCCATGCTGGAACTCGACCTGCCCGACGGCGCGCTCGCCGGCCTGGTCGCCTGGTACTCGGTCATCCACCTGCCGGACGACCGGCTGCCGGCGGCGTTCGCCGAGTTCCACCGGGTCCTCGCCCCCGGCGGGCACCTGCTGCTGGCCTTCCAGGTCGGCGACGAGCCGATGCACCGCGCCGACATCTGGGGGCGTCCGGTCTCCCTCACCTTCCACCGTCGCCGGCCCGAGCAGGTGGCGCGGCTGCTGCACGCCGCCGGGCTGGACGTGCACGCCCGGCTGTGCCGCGAGCCGCAGGAGGTGGGCGGGCGGCGGGAAGCCACGCCGCAGGCCTGCCTGCTGGCCCGCCGCCCCGGTGACGACCGGCGGTGACCGGGCGACCACGACGGCTCGTATCCTTCTCCCGCGGATCCCGACCCGGGGACCCGTGACGACCCGATGAGGAGGTTGGTGTGAGCAGCCGGACCGAGACGTTGGAGTTCCAGGCCGAGACGCGTCAACTGCTGCAGTTGATGGTGCACTCGATCTACTCGCACAAGGACGTCTTCCTGCGGGAACTCGTCTCCAACGCCTCCGACGCGCTGGACAAGCTGCGGCTGGAGTCCCTCGTCGACAAGGACCTGGCGGCCGACACCGCCGACCTGCACATCGAGATCGAGACCGACACCGCGGCCCGTACCCTCACCGTGCGGGACAACGGCATCGGCATGTCCCGCGAGGACGTCGTCTCGCTGATCGGCACCATCGCGCGCTCCGGCACCGCCGAGCTGCTGCGCAAGCTGAAGGAGTCCCGCGAGGCCGCCGCCCAGGACCTGATCGGCCAGTTCGGCGTCGGCTTCTACTCGACGTTCATGGTGGCCGACAAGGTCACCCTGCTGACCCGGCGCGCCGGCCAGGCCGAGGGCACCCGCTGGGAGTCCACCGGCGAGGGCACCTACGTCGTGGAGACGGTCGAGGACGCTCCGCAGGGCACGTCGGTGACCGTGCACCTGAAGCCGGCCGACAGCGAGGACAACCTCGCCGACTACACCGACCACGGCAAGATCCGCGAGATCGTCAAGCGGTACTCCGACTTCATCGCCTGGCCGATCCGGCTGGTCGCGCCGGACGCCGAGCCGGCCACCCTCAACTCGATGAAGGCGCTCTGGGCCCGGCCGCGCGACGAGGTCGCCGAGGAGGAGTACCGCGACTTCTACCGGCACGTCAGCCACGACTGGGCCGACCCGCTGGAGACCATCCACATGCGGGGCGAGGGCGTCTTCGAGTACGAGGCGCTGCTCTTCATCCCCACGCACGCCCCGTTCGACCTGTACCTGGCCGACGGTCGGCGCGGAGTGCAGCTCTACGTCAAGCGGGTCTTCGTGATGGACGACTGCGCCGCGCTCATGCCCAACTACCTGCGCTTCGTCAAGGGCGTGGTGGACGCGCACGACCTGTCGCTGAACATCTCCCGGGAGATCCTTCAGCAGGACCGGCAGATCCAGATCGTCCGCCGCCGGCTGGTCCGCAAGGTGCTCGCCACCGTCAAGGAGATGCGCGCCGAGCACCCCGAGCGGTACCGGACGTTCTGGTCGGAGTTCGGCCGGGTCGTCAAGGAGGGGCTGCTGGAGGACCCGGACAACCAGCAGGCGATCCTCGACGTCGTCTCCGTCGCCTCCACCCACGACGCCGCCGAGCAGACCACCCTGCGCGACTACGTCGAGCGGATGAAGGACGGCCAGGAGGAGATCTACTACGCCACCGGTGAGACCCGGGCGACGCTGGAGAACTCCCCGCACATGGAGGCGTTCCGCGCCAAGGGCTACGAGGTGCTGCTGCTCACCGACCCGGTCGACGAGGTCTGGGTGGAGCGGGTGGCGCAGTTCGACGGCCGGCCGCTGCGCTCGATCGCCAAGGGACAGGTGGACCTGGACACCGCGCAGGAACGCGAGGAGGCCGAGACCCAGCGGGAGCAGCAGACCAAGGAGTACGCCGCCCTGCTCGGCTTCCTCGGCGGCGCGCTCGCCGACAGCGTCAAGGAGGTGCGGCTCTCGTCCCGCCTGACCACCTCGCCGGCCTGCCTCGTCGGCGACGCGCACGACATCACCCCGACGCTGGAGAAGATGTACCGCGCGATGGGGCAGGAGGTGCCGAAGGTCCTGCGCATCCTCGAACTCAACCCGACCCACCCGCTGGTCACCGGCCTGCGCGCCGCGCACGAGCGCGGTGGCGACTCCGCGGCGCTCACCGAGACCGCCGAGCTGCTGTACGGCATGGCGCTGCTCGCCGAGGGCGGCGACCTGGCCGACCCGGCCCGCTTCGCCCGGCTCCTCGCCGACCGGCTGGCCCGCACCCTCTGACGCGACGACGGCCCCGGTCCGGTGCAGCGCCGGGCCGGGGCCGCCTGCTCAGTCAGGAACCGACCCGCACGCCCATCGCCGCCCAGGTGGCCGGGCCGACCACCCCGTCCACGGTCAGCCCCCGCATGCCCTGGTACCAGCGCACCCCGGCCTCGGTCTTGGCGTCGAAGGCGCCGCTCGCGGGGCCGCACCGCTTCGCGCCGACGAACCGCTGGACGAAGGCCACGTCCCCGCCCTTGCTGCCGCGCCGCAGCGTCCGCGAGCCCGGTCTGACCTCGGACACCGGCGTCGCCGGTCGCCCGCTGGGCACCGACGGGGCCGGCTTGACGGCCGCGCGCAGGGCCGCCACGGTACGCGGGCCGACCACCCCGTCGGCGGTGAGCTTCCGGGCGGTCTGGAACGACCGTACCCAGGCGGCCACGGCCGGCCCGAACACCCCGTCGGCCGTCAGCCGGGCCCCGAGGCGGTTGGCGACGGCCTGCAACTCCCGGACGTCGCCGCCCCGACAGCCGGCGCGCAGCAACCGGTCGCCGAGCCGCGCAGTCGTGGCGGTGGCGATGCCCCACGGGTGGCGGCTGTCCTCCAGGCTCCGCTGGTGGCTGACGCTGACGTGCAGGTGCTTGTCGTGCGGGTTCGGCCCGGTGTACCGGGCCGGCCGGAAGCTGCGGGTACGGCTCCAGATCTTCCGGTCGTAGATGACGTACTGGGTGGACGGATGGCTGACGGCCTGCCGGACGACCAGCAGCGGGTCGATCCCGTCGACGTCCACGTCCACCGCGTTGACCGACTGGTCGTCACTGTCCGGATTATGGTCCGAGCGGCGCGCCTGGTGACTGGCGTCGCCCAACCAGCCGTCGGACTTGCGGTCCCGCTGCGGCCATCGGGTGTCTATCTCCTCGCGCAGCACCCGCAGCGCGGGCGCCAGGTGCACGCCCATCTCACTCCTCCTCTTCCAGCGCGGCGGCCAGGTCGAAGTCGACCTCGTCGCCGGCCAGGCTCTCCGGGTCGTCGTCCTCGTCCAAGGTGGCGACGAGGTAGTCGGTGTCGATGCTTACGGCGTCCATGAAGGTCCTTCCTCTCGCGGATGGTCGACCGCCGCGAACCGGGGCGGATCGTGCTGGCCAGGGCACCGGCGCCCGGCAACCGGCGGGTCCGACGCGTCGGCGCCGCGGCCGCGCTCTGCTCCCTACCGTCCGAGTCGGCGGCCGGGCTGCCCAGACATGAGTCGCCAATCAGCGGCAACGCTGACCGTCCAGCGGCGCGGGCCACCGATCGAGGCCGCCTGACCAGCGAAAACGGCGAGGGGACGGCACCTGATCCGCCGCTCGGAGCGAGGCTTTCGGCCCAGTCGTGACAGGTTCCCGACCGGCCCTTGTAGAGCACCGCCGACCAACCCGCAACTCGAAGCACGGCGCCGTCGCTCAGCCGGGTGAAGAACTTCACAAGAGGTGGGCAATCCGCCGAAACGGTTCCTAACGTCGTTGGTGTTCGCGATCGCGGACACCACGGCCGGTAACGCCTAATCCATGCCGCCGGCCGCTGGGACCTTGTCACCGGGCATGGAGCGGGGGACCCACACGTTCCTCGGTGCACGTCACCTCGGGGTGAAGCCGCCACGGCGGCCGGGCTCCTCGGCCCGAACCCGACAGCTCACCTCGTCGGCGTGGAGGAATCCACATGGCAACTGAATACACCGCCCGTCACCGACGGGTCAGCTCGCGCCGCATCGCCCTCGGCACGCTCGCCGTCGGTGCGGTCACCGGAGTCGCCGCCGTGCTGGCACCGGCGTCGCCGGCGAGCGCCGCCAGCGTCAACTGGGACGCGATCGCCCAGTGCGAGTCCGGCGGCAACTGGCACATCAACACCGGCAACGGCTACTACGGCGGCCTGCAGTTCTCGCAGAGCACCTGGTCCGGCTACGGCGGCAAGAAGTACGCCTCCCGCGCCGACCTGGCCAGCCGGGGCGAGCAGATCGCCATCGCCGAGAAGGTGCTCGACGGTCAGGGCATCGGCGCCTGGCCGACCTGCGGCAAGAAGGGCGGCTCCACCAAGAGCTACGCCGGCAGCTCCGAGAAGTCGCAGAAGTCGCAGAAGTCGGAGCGGCGCGCCACGCGGGCCACCACCAAGGAGCGCTCGTCGCGTGGGGAACAGCCCAGCAGCCGCAGCCAGCGGCGCAGCGCGCCGGCCGGCACGGGCAAGGTCCACGTCGTCAAGCCGGGCGACACGCTGTCGAAGATCGCCGACGCCCGGGGCCTGGCCGGTGGCTGGCGCCCGCTGTACGAGCGCAACAAGGGTGTCGTCGGCGCCGACCCGGGCCTGATCTTCCCGGGTCAGAAGCTCGCCCTCTGATCCCGTCCCGTCCGGCCCCGCAGGGGGCCGGACGGGCAGGTCACACCCGAACACGTGAGCGCCCGGCCGCCGCCCGCGGCCGGGCGCTCACGGGTCCGCGCCGGCCCGGCGACGGTCGCCGGCGTGCTCGTCGCGCCCGGTTCAACCGTCCCGGGCCGGAGGTGACCCGGCCCGGTCGGGCAGGCTGCCGAGCAGCACGGCGCGGGGAGAACGGTGCGCCAGGTCCTCGGCGACGCTGCCGAGCAGTCGCTCGCCGAGCCCGTGACCGCCCCGACCCACGACCAGCAGGTCGACGTCGCGGGCCTCGGCCACCGCCAGCAGCCCGTCGGCCGGATGACCGACGACCACCTCGATGCTCGGCTGCGGCAACTCCGCCGGCAGCGCGTCCGCCCGGTCGTCGAGCATCCGGCGGATCCGGCGGTCCTCCTCGGTCGCCTCGACGTCGACCAGGTCCGGGCTGGTCACCGCGACCAGCACCAGTTCGCTGGCGGTGCCGCCCAGCGCGCGCACGACGGCGCGCAGGGCCCGGTCGGAGTCCGGGGAGCCGTCCACGCCGACGAGGACCCGCAGTCCCGTCCCGGTCGGCGCGGGCGGCCGGGACCGCACCTCGACCCGCCGGGTACCCGCCCGGCCACGCTCTACCGCGATGGGTACGAAGAGCGGCCCCAGCAGGCCCCCGACCAGGTACCAGAGCAGGTTGCGGTGCCCACCGCGGGTGACGAAGACGGCCGCGGTCAGCAGGCCGGTCGCCAGCCAGACCACCACCGCGAGGAGCACCCACCACCACTGGTCCACGCGCGTGCATACCCGACCCGCCCCCGGGTAAGCCGCCGCTCCCGGCCGGGGAGGATGCGCATGACTCGTCGACTCGGGTCACTCTTCTCGCCGGCTGGCGCGCGGCGACGGGCTGGACCACCCGGCATGATTCGTCGGGCGGCCGTCGGGTACCAGGACAGTCACCGCGCCGGACCACGAGCGCGGGCCGTCGCGACGGTCGATGTGTCCGCCGCGGCGGCGGATAGGGTTGGCCCAGGTGTGCCGGGAAGTCTGGTCGGCGATGGATGACGCGACCCCTGCCGACGAGGAGTTTCCGTGACCGACGCCACCCGGCGCCGTACCAGCCTGTTCGCCCGACACTCGTGGGGCGAGACCAGCCGCATCTCCGCCATCCTCCGTAAGGAGACCGTGGGCGGCGCGCTGCTGCTCACCGGGGCGCTGCTGGCGTTGATCTGGTCGAATTCGCCCTGGGCGGAGGGCTACCGGTGGGTGCGCGACCTGACGGTCGGCCCGTCCGCGCTGCACCTCGACCTCAGCCTCGCCACCTGGGCGGCCGACGGCCTGCTCGCCATCTTCTTCTTCGTCGCCGGGCTCGAACTCAAGCGGGAGTTCGTCGCCGGTGACCTGCGCGATCCGCACCGCGCCGCCGTGCCGGTCGCCGCGGCCGTGGGCGGGGTGATCGTACCCGCCGTGCTGTACTACCTGATCGCCGCCGGCGCGGGCCCCGGCGCCGGCAAGGGCTGGGCCATTCCGACGGCCACCGACATCGCGTTCGCCCTCGCCGTGCTCGCCGTGGTCGGTCGGTGCCTCCCGTCGGCGCTGCGCACCTTCCTGCTCACCCTCGCCGTCGTCGACGACCTGATGGCGATCGTCATCATCGCCGTCTTCTACACCGCCGACCTCTCGGTGGTCCCGTTGCTGGGGGCGGTGGTCCCGCTGGCGATCTTCGCCCTGCTGGTGCAGCGTCGGGTCCGCTCCTGGTGGCTGCTGCTGCCGCTGGCGGCGGTGACCTGGACGCTGGTGCACGAATCCGGGGTGCACGCCACCGTGGCGGGAGTGCTGCTGGCCTTCACCGTCCCGGTGATCCGCCGCGCGGACGCCGGTGACCCGGACGCCGGCCCCGGCCTGGCCGAGCACTTCGAGCACCTGTTCCGGCCGATCTCCGCCGGGATCGCCGTACCGATCTTCGCGTTCCTCTCCGCCGGCGTCACCGTCGGCGGTCTCTCCGGCCTGGTCACCTCGCTGAGCGACCGGGTTGCGATCGGCATCGTGGTCGGCCTGGTCGTCGGCAAGCCGATCGGCATCGTGGTGGCCACCTGGCTGGTGTCCCGCTTCACCCGTGCGACCCCCGACGAAGGCCTCAACTGGCTCGACGTGCTGGGCCTGGCACTGCTCGGCGGCATCGGTTTCACGGTGTCGCTGCTGATCGGCGAGCTGGCCTTCGGCCTGGGCAGCGAACGCGACGACCACGTCAAGGTCGCCGTGCTCACCGGGTCGCTGCTGTCGGCGCTCCTGGCGACCGTCATCCTCCGCGCCCGTAGCCGCGTCTACCGCCGGGTCCACGAGGCCGAGCGGGTCGACGTCGACCAGGACGGCGTGCCGGACGTCTACGAATCCGAGCCCGACCGGTCCACCGGTCGGTGAGCACGGCGGTGGCCGGACGGGCGTGCCCGTCCGGCCATCGCGACGCCCGGGGTGGCCGGGCCGTTATGATCAACGGGAACCGTGGAGCGCCGGGAAGTCTGGTCGGCACCGTGCTGACCCCTGCCCCTGGAGGCTGACCCGTGCTGCTGCTCTCCTTCGCCGCCGTCCTGCTGGCCGCCGTGCTCGTGTCGGCCCTGGCGCATCGCACCATCCTCTCCACGGCGGCACTGTTCCTGGTCGCCGGTTTCGTGCTCGGCGAGGACACCACCGGGGTGCTGCACCTGCGCGCGGACTCCCCGATCGTGGCGCAGTTGGCGGAGCTGGCGCTGTTCGCGGTGCTCTTCACCGACGGGATGCGGGTGGGCTGGGCCGACCTGCGTGCGGCGTGGCGGCTGCCCGGCCGGGCGCTCGGCTGGGGTCTGCCGCTGACGCTGCTGGTGACCGCGGTGCTGGCGCACTACGTGGCCGGGTTGGACTGGCCGGAGGCACTGCTGATCGGGGCGATCCTGGCCCCCACCGACCCGGTGTTCGCCGCCGCGCTGGTCGGCAACGACAAGGTCCCGGCCCGGCTGCGGCACCTGCTCAACGTCGAGTCCGGCGTCAACGACGGCCTGGCCCTGCCGTTCGTGGTGCTCCTGCTGGCCGTCGCCGCCGGCTCCGAGGACCTGCACCTGGGGGAGTTGGGCACCGAGCTCGCGCTCGGGCTGCTGATCGGTGTGCTGGTGCCGCTGCTGGCGATCGCGCTGGAGCGGACCCGCTGGTTGGCCGCGTCGGCGGCGTACGCCCCGTTGAACGGGGTGGCGATCGGCCTGCTCGTGCTGGCCCTGGGCAAGGCGACCCACGGGAACCTGTTCCTGGCCGCGTTCGCCGCCGGCATCACCGTGGCGACCTTCGGGCCGCGCGAGCGCGCGGCGTTCGAGCACTTCGGGGAGAACGTCGCCGAGCTGCTGAAGCTGGCCGCGTTGCTGGTCTTCGGAGCGCTGATCTCGGTGCAGTTCCTCGGCGAGATCAGCTGGACGGGCTGGGTCTTCGCGATCCTGGCCATCGTGGTCGCCCGTCCGGTCGCGCTGTGGATCTCCTTCCTGCGCTCCGGGCTGAGCCCTCGGGAGCAGGCCGCCGCCATGTGGTTCGGCCCGAAGGGGTTCGCCTCGGTGGTCTACGGACTGCTGGTGCTGGAGTCCGGCATCCCCGCCGCGGACGAGGTGTTCCACCTGGTGGCCCTGACCATCGTCGTCTCGATCCTGGCGCACTCCTCCACCGACGTCGTGATCGCCCGGGCCTTCGACGAGGCCCGGGAGGCCCCGGCCTGGTACGGCGTGCTGCGCCGGGTCCGGGGAACCCGCCGGTCGACCGCGCCGACGGCACCGCCCGGCGAGGCGGTCGAGTCCCGGTCCGCCGGGGACGACCAGGCCGGCCCGAAGTAGCGCGGCCCGGCACGGCGGCGGGTCCGCCCGACCGCTACGCCGCTCCGGCCGGGTACGCCCGGGTCTCGCTGGCCTTGACCGCCGCCCACACCCGCTGCCCGGGCTCCAGGCGCAGCTGGGCGGCGGCGGCCGGGGTCACGTCGGCGGCGGCGGTGACCGGGCCGGTGAGCTGCACCCGCAGGTTGTCCCCGTGCCGCTGCACCCCGCTGACGGTGGCCGGCCAGGTGTTGCGCGGGCTGCCGTCGGGCCGGTGCGGGTGCAGGGCCACGGCGGCGGGCCGGAAGACCACGAAGGCGTCGCCGTCGAGCCGGTCGGCGGTGGCCAGGACGAAGCCGTCGCCCAGGCGTACCCCGTGCCCGTCGGCGTGGCCCCGGTAGAGGTTCAGCCCGACGAGCCGGGCGACGAAGTCGGTGCGCGGCCGGGCGGTGACGGTGGCCGCGTCCCCCTCCTGCACCACCCGGCCGTCCTCGACGATGACGAGCCGGTCGGCCAGGGCCAGCGCGTCGAGCGGGTCGTGGGTGACCAGCAGCGTCGCGCCGTCGTGGTCGGCCAGGTGCCGGTGCAGGTGGGCCCGGGTGTCCAGCCGGGTCCGGGCGTCGAGCGCCGCGAGCGGCTCGTCGAGCAGGAGCAACCTCGGGCGTACGGCGAGCGCGCGGGCCAGGGCCACCCGCTGGGCCTGCCCGCCGGAGAGCTGCCGCGGCCGGCTCCGGGCGTGCCCGGAGAGCCCGACCCGGTCCAGCCAGCCGGCCGCCTGCTCCCGGGCGGCCCGCCGGTCGAGGCCCTGGCGGCGCGGGCCGAACGCGACGTTGTCCAGCGCGCTCAGGTGCGGGAAGAGCAGGTAGTCCTGGAAGACCACGCCGACCCGGCGCCGCTCCGGCGGTATCCAGCGGGCCCGGTCGGGCCGGTCCAGGTCGACGCCGTCGAGCAGGACGTGCCCGGCGGTGAGCGGTTGCAGGCCGGCCAGGGCGCGTAGGGCGGTGGTCTTGCCGGCCCCGTTCGGGCCGAGCAGCGCGACCACCTCGCCGGCGGCGACGCTCACCCGGACGTCCAGGCGGAACGTGCCCCGGTCGACGACCAGGTGGCCGTCCAGCAGCGGGCCGGTCACGGGCTGCTGATCCAGCGGTCGCGCAGTCCGGCGAGGATCGTCACCGAGACGGTGAGCAGGATCAGGCTGAGCACGATCGCGGCGTCCAGGTCGGTCTCCAGGGCCAGGTAGACCGCCAGCGGCATGGTCTGGGTGCGGCCGGGATAGTTGCCGGCGAAGGTGATGGTCGCGCCGAACTCGCCCAGCGCCCGGGCCCAGCAGAGCACCGCCCCGGCGGCGACGCCGGGGGCGATCAGCGGCAGGGTCACGTGGGTGAAGGTGGTCCACCGGCCCGCGCCGAGGGTGGCCGCGGCCTCCTCGTAGCGGCTGTCCGCGCCGCGCAGCGCGCCCTCGACGGCGATGATGAGGAACGGCATCGCCACGAACGCCTCGGCGAGCACGACGCCGGTGGTGGTGAAGGGCAGGGTGAGGCCGAAGGCGTCGTCCAGCCACCGCCCGAGCAGCCCGTTGCGGCCGAAGACCAGCAGCAACGCCACACCGCCGACCACCGGTGGCAGCACCAGCGGCACGGTGACCAGGGCGCGCACCACCCGCCGGCCGGGGAACCGCGCCCGGGCCAGCAGCCAGGCCAGGGGTACGCCGCAGGCCAGGCAGAGCAGGGTGGCCAGGGTGGCGCACTGCACCGACAGTCGCAGCGCGGTGAGCACGCCCGGCGCGGTCAGCCGCTGCGGCAGCGTCGCCCATGGGGTACGCGCCAGCAGCCCCGCCAGCGGCAGCACCAGGAAGAGCAGCCCCAGCCCGGCCGGTACGAGCAGCGCGACCGGCACCCGCCGGCCGGGCCGTCGCCGGGTACGCGGTGCCGGGCCGTGCGGTGCGGCGGTCACGACCCGGCGGGCGGCTGGAAGCCGGCGTCGGTCAGCACGGCCCGACCCTGGTCGGAGCGGACGTGGTCGACGAAGGCGCGGGCGGCGGCCGGGTTCGGCGCGTCCTTGAGCACCACCAGCGGGTAGTCGTTGACCGCGCGGGCGGACTCGGGGAACTCGACACCGTCCACGTTGGCGGCGGCGGACCGGACGTCGGTGCGGTAGACCAGCGCCGCGTCGACCTCGCCGAGCGTCACCTTGGACAGCGCGCCCTTGACGTCCTGCTCCAGGGTCACCGGGGTCAGCCTCACGCCGGCCTCGGCGAGCGCCCGGGTGGCGGCAGCTCCGCAGGGCACCTGCTCGGCGCAGAGCGCCACCTTGGCGCCGGGCCGGGTCAGGTCGGCCAGCCCGGCGACCCCGCCGGGGTTGCCCTTCGGCACGGCGATGACGAGCTGGTTGCGGGCGAAGACGGTGGGGGAGCCGGCGGCGGCGCCCGCGTCGGTGACGGTGGCCATGTTCTTCGGGCTGGCCGAGGCGAACACGTCCGCCGGGGCGCCCTGGGTGATCTGGGTGGCCAGCCCCGAGCTGCCCGCGAAGTTGAAGGTGACCCGCACGCCGGGGTGGGCGTCCTCGAACTGCCGGCCCAGGGTGGTGAAGGACCCGGTCAGGGACGCGGCGGCGAAGACCGTCACCGGGCCGGCGATCCCGCCGGCGCCGCCGTCGTCGGTGTCGTCGCCGCAGCCCGCGAGGCCCAGGGCAGCCACCATCGGCAGGACGGCCAGGGCCGCGCGGATCCTCGTCATCAGCTGTTCCTCCCGCGGGGGCCGGGCGGTGCGGACCGTTCCACCACGACCGTGGTCGACTTGATCACGGCGACGGCGGTCGAGCCGACCGTCAGGCCCAGCTCGTCGACCGCCTCCCGGCTCATCAGCGAGACCACCCGGAACGGACCGGCCTGGATGTCGACCTGGGCCATCACCGTGTCCCGGACGACGGCGGTGACGATGCCGCGCAGCCGGTTGCGGGCCGAGGAGAACTCGGCGCGCCCGTCCGGCTCGGCGGCCTGGGCCCGCACGAAGCCGGCCAGCTCGACGCCGTCGACCAGCCGGTGGCCGTGCTCGTCCCGGGTCGCCGCGAGGCGCCCGGCGTCCACCCAGCGCCGCACGGTGTCGGTGCTGACGCCGAGCAGTTCGGCGGCCTCGCTGATCCGGAACACGGTCACCCGGTCACCCTAGCGACTCGCGTCTGCGTGGCGGAAGTGGCGACTTCCCTCGCGTACCCGAGGATGCTGGCGGGCTGACGGCCGCATCTGCGGTGCGGCCGGCGAGCCGGGCGGGCGCCGCCCGACGCCGAGCGCGGCGGCGCCCGGCGTGAAGCTCGCCGGTTGCCGGGCCGGCGCACCGCGATCGCCCGTGCGCCCAACCGTCTGATGTCCCGGGGTGCGGGCATGGCTCGCCTACCATGCGGGCGTGGCGAACTTCGATGCGTCGGCGGCGGTCACCACGGTCTGGCAGCGGCAGAGTGTCTGGTCGCAGGCCGCGACGGCCGAGAAGCGCCGGGTCGCGCGCGCCCGTCGCACCGTCGCCGCCCTCACCATCGGCGCCGCCGTCGCCGGCTCGCTGGCCACCCAGCTCGGCGACCCGCACCGGACGGCCAGCCGGTGCCTGGCGATCCTCGCCGGCGCCGCGCTGCTGCTGGTCCCGGTGGCGGCGCGGTGGACCTCGCGGGACTCGGTGCACGCGTGGACCCGGCTGCGGTCGGTCTCCGAGGCGCTGAAGGCCGACGTCCACCGCTACCTGGCCGGGGTGGCGCCGTTCGCCGGCGCGGACCGCGACCGGGTGCTGCTGCGGCGCGCCGACACCGTGCTGGACGACGCCGGTGACCTGGTCGCGCACACCCTCGGCGTCGCGCCGGTCGCCCGGCCGCTGCCGGACGTGCGCGACGTCCCCAGCTACCTCACCTCCCGGGTACGGGGGCAGGTGGCCGGCTACTACGCGCCGATGGCGGAGCGGATGGCGCGGCTGGCGGCGCGGATCCGGTGGGCCGCGACGGCGGTGACGGTGGCCAGCGCCCTGCTCGCCGCGACCGTCGGGGTGCTCGGCGACGGCCTGGGCCTGACCGCGTGGCTCGGCGTCGCGGCGACCGCGACGACCGCCCTGGTCGGCTACGGGGCGGCGCAGCAGTACGAGGCCCAGCAGATCGAGTTCGCCCGGACGGCCGACCAGCTCACCCGGCTGTGCCTGACCCGCGAGACCGGTCACGGCTGGACCGACGACGACGCGTTCGTCGCCGAGGCCGAGCGGATCATCTCGGTCTCGAACGAGGGCTGGATGGCGAAGATGATCGAAGAAGATGGCGCAGCGCAGCAGTGACATCACAGCCCGTGCAATATATTATCTTCGATGGTGTCGTTGACCGTCACTGCCGTGGATGTCGACCGCCCATCAACGTAACTGGGGGAACCGACGTGGATCGCATCGCAGTCCGTCCCGAACCGACCCCGACCTCGACCCCGCCCTCGCCACCACTTCACGACCTGCGGCACACGCCGCTCGGCCAGATCTCCCTCTCCCGGGCGCGCGCCGTCGCCCGCACCCACGACCGCAGGGTGGATCGCCCTACCGGCGTCGATGTCGCAGGCTTCGGCTCTTCGATCTGACGCCGGCGGGCCGGGCCGGAAGCCGACCGGGCGGGTCAGCCCGCTGAGTCAGTACGTGCTCAAGCTGACCAGCCGCTGCGACCTCGCCTGCGACCACTGCTACGTCTACCAGCATCCCGACCAGTCCTGGCGCCGTCAGCCGCACGTGATGGCGGCGTCCACACTGGAGCAGGCGGCGCACCGGATCGCGGAGCACGCCGCCGCGCACGGGCTCGACACCGTCCGCGTCGTGCTGCACGGCGGCGAGCCGCTGCTGGCCGGCGCGGACGGCCTGGCCGCCACCGCCGCCGAGCTGCGCCGGCAGGTCGAGCCGGTGGCCCGGCTCGACCTGCGGATGCAGTCCAACGGCGTGCTGCTCACCCCGCGGATCTGCGACGTGCTCGTCGCGTACGACGTCAAGGTCGGCATCTCCCTCGACGGCGACCTGGCCGCCAACGACCTGCACCGGCGCTACGCCAGCGGCCAGAGCAGCCACGCCGCCGTGCTGCGCGGGCTGGCGCTGCTGCGCCGCCCCGAATACCGGTCCAGCTACGCGGGCATCCTCTGCACCATCGACCTGGCCAACGACCCGGTCGCCGTCTACCAGGCGCTGCTCGCCCAGGAGCCGCCGCAGATCGACTTCCTGCTTCCGCACGCCAACTGGGAGCGCCCCCCGGCCCGTCCCGACGGGGTACCCACCCCGTACGCCGACTGGCTGCTCGCGGTCCACCGGCGCTGGCTGGCCGACGGGCGGCCGGTGCCGATCCGGCTGCTGGAGTCCCTGCTCTCCACCGCCTCCGGCGGCACCAGCCGCACCGAGGCGGTCGGGCTGGGCTTCGCCGACCTGGTGGTCATCGAGACGGACGGGACCTTCGAGCAGGTCGACTCCCTCAAGTCGGCGTACGACGGCGCCCCGGCCACCGGCCTGGACGTCTTCCGCCACCGGGTCGACGACGCCGCCGCCCACCCGATGATCGCCATCCGGCAGACCGGGCTGGCCGGTCTCTGCGCCACCTGCCGCGCCTGCGCGGTGGTGCGGCAGTGCGGGGGCGGGCTGTTCGCCCACCGGTACCGGCCCGGCACCGGGTTCGACAACCCCTCGGCGTACTGCGCGGACCTGAAGGAACTGATCCACGCGATGACCCCCACCGACGTACCGGCCCAGCGCCAGCCCACCGACTCGCTGAGCCCGACGGTCCTCGACGACCTCGGCTCCGGCTACGGCACCGTGGAGTCCGCCCGCCACCTCGCCTCGGTCCACCTCGGGCTGGTGCGCGCGCTCCTGGTCGACCTCAGCTCCCGGGTGGCGCAGGACGAGCCGGCCGCCGCCGGCTGGCAGGTGCTGGTCGACCTCGACCTCACCGCGCCGGACGCCGTGTGCGCCGTGCTGGAGCATCCGTTCGTCCGCCGGTGGGCGCAGCGCTGCCGCGACGACGCGACGGCTGACCTGTCGTACCTGGCGTGCGTGGCGGCCGCCGCCGCGATCCGCGCCGGAGCCGACGTCGAGCTGACCGTGCCGGTGCGCGACGGGATGATCAGCCTGCCCACGCTCGGCGCGCTGACCGGCGACGCCGACGACCGGACGGCCACGCTGGCCATCCACGACGGCGGTGTCACGACCCGCCTCGGCCGGCGTCGGCTCACCGTGCGGCCCGACCGGCCGGGCGCCCCGGACGGCTGGTGGCCGGTGCGGGCGGCCACCGCCGACGGGTACCACGTCCTGCTGGAGGACACCGACCCGTACCGGGACTGCTTCGACCTGCCCGTCGCGGCCCGGCTGCCGGCCGCCGCCGCCGACGGGTGGACCCGGCAGCTGGCCCGGGCGCTGTGCCGCGTCGACGTCGAGGCCGGCGGCTACTCCCCGGGCCTGCGGACGCTGCTGCGCGCGGTGGTGCCGCTGCGGCCCGACGAGGGTGGGATGCAGCGCAGCGCCGCCGCCGGGGCCGCCTTCGGGGCGGTCGCCGTCGCGCCGGCCCCGGACGACGCGGCGCTCGCGGTGCTGCTGGTGCACGAGGTGCAGCACCTCAAGCTGCACGCGGTGCTGGACGTGTGCGACCTGTTCGACCGCCACGACCGGCGCCGGCTGAACGTGCCGTGGCGGGCGGACCCCCGACCGGTGGAGGGCGTCCTGCACGGCACGTACGCGCACCTGGCCGTGGCCGACGTCTGGCGTCGCCGGCCCGGCGGCGTGGCGGCGGCCGCCTACCGCCGCTACCGCGACTGGACCGACGGCGCGCTCGGCGCGCTGCTCGACCTCGGCGCGCTGACCGCCGCCGGCGAGCGGTTCGCGCAGCGGATGCGCGGCACGCTGGACAGCTGGTCGTGACCCCCGATGCCGCCGAGCTGGCCGCCGGACGGACCGACCGGCTCCGGCGCGGGTGACGGGGACACCGCGGTATTGCGTACGCCGATACTGTGGACGGTCGAGGATGTCCCACGGCGGGCGGGAGCGGCAGGTGAGCGAGGAAGAGTTCCGGGTCGACCCAGGGGCGCCCGTGTTCTTCCTCAGCTACGCCCGGACGAAGAACCGCGTCGCCGCGCCCCCGCGGGACACCAACCACCGGGTCTTCCAGCTCTTCGTCGACCTCTCCGACCACGTGGTCGAGCTGCTCGGCCTGCCGCCGGGGCGTCCCGCCGGCTTCATGGACCGGATGATCGACGGTGGGCAGCTCTGGACGGAGGACCTGGCCTTCGCCGCCGGTCACAGCCAGGTCTTCATCCCGCTGATCTCGCCGCAGTACCTCAACAGCGCCTGGTGTGCCCGCGAGTGGGACGCCTTCGCCCGCCGCCCGTTCACGCTGCGCCCCGGGGCGGTGGCCTCGCCGGGGGAGACCCCGATCATCCCGGTCAACTGGTCGGTGGTGGAGCGGCACCGGGTGCCGCCGGTCGTGTCGCAGCGGCAGATGTTCACGCCCACCCGGTTACCCTCGGACATCGCCCCGCAGTACCACGACGAGGGCATCTACGGCCTGCTCAGCCTGGGCAAGAACGGCAAGGACGCCTACGACGCGGTGGTGTGGCGCCTGGCGCAGCGCGTCGCCCGGGCGTACCACACGCACTGGGTGCAGGCGCAGGTCCCGGCCGACATGCAGCAGTTGCGCGCGACGTTCGAGGAGGTCGGGCATGACCTGGTCTGACACGTCCTCGCCCGGCGCGCCGCCCGGCCGGCAGACCTACTTCTTCCTCAGCTACGCCCACTCCGTGCCGCTGTCCGCGGCGGCCCGCCCCGACACCGACTTCTGGGTCAACCGGTTCTTCCACGATCTCGGCGCCGCCGTCCGGCGCGGCGCCCGCCGCACCGGCGAGCTCGACGTGGGGTTCTTCGACGGGCTGGTCAGTCCCGGTGCCGACCTCAAGCAGACGCTCACCGACGCGCTCAGCCTCGCCCACGTCTTCGTGCCGCTCTACTCGCCCAAGTACTTCAGCAACGCCTGGGCGGTCGGCGAGCGGGACTCGTTCCGCAGCCGGCTCGCCCGGCTGGCGCCCGGCCGGGCCGCCCGGCACATCCTGCCGGTGCTCTGGCTGCCCCTGTCGCCCTGGGAGGAGCGGCCCGAGACGGCGCAGGCGCTGGCGCTGGTCGGCGACGCCGCCGAACGCGCCGACTACGCCGAGAACGGGCTGCGGGCGCTGTGCAAGCTCAGCGCCTACCGCCGGCAGTACGAGAGCATCCTGGCGGTGCTCGCCGACCGGATCATCGCGGTGGCGGAGAGCGAGCCGCTCGCCCCGTCCCGGGCCGCGACGGTGACCAGCAGCCCGGTCGCCGACAGCGGCGAGACCGCGCTGGTGGTCACCACGCTCACCCCGCACGCCCCGGGCTGGCGGCCCTACGGCGACCAGCACGAGCTGGCCGTCGCCGACTACGTCGCGGCCACCGCCGAGCGGCTGGGCCTGTCCACCCGGGTGGTCGCCTTCGCCGACGCCCGCGCCCAGGCGCCGCACTGTCCCACCGTGGTGCTGGTGGACGCCGCCATCGGCGCCGAGGCGGCGCGCGACGCGGTCGACGGGCTGCCCCGCTGGGCGGTGCCGCTGGTCATCGCCGCCGAGGGTGAGCGTGGCGAGACGACGCCCGAGGCGATCGCCGGTACGTTGCAGGACGCGCGCTTTCCGCAGGTGCTGCCGGTGCGGGACATCGCGGAGTTCGAGCGCTGCGCGCCGCAGCTGGTGATCGAGGCCCGCAAGCAGTTCCTCCGGCACGGCCCGGTCGATCCGCCCGACGGTCCGGCCGTGCCCCGGCCGAGCCTGCGTCCGGCCGGCGCATCAGACGTAGGGCGAGGGAAGGAAGACCGATGACGCGACCGCGCGAGGGCCAGGTCGTCACCTTCTACTCATACAAGGGTGGCACCGGCCGCACCATGGCGCTGGCCAACACGGCCTGGATCCTGGCCGCGAACGGGCAGCGGGTGCTCGTCGCCGACTGGGACCTGGAGTCGCCCGGCCTGCACCGGTTCTACGCGCCGTTCCTCGACCCCGAGCAGGTCGCCTCCACCGGCGGGGTGATGGACCTGATCCTGGAGTACGAGTGGGAGAACGCGCGGCGGCGCACGGAGTCCGACGCCGCCGCCCGCCCCGGTGACTGGCACCGCCAGTTCGCCCGGGTGCACAAGTACGCCTTCTCGGTGAACTGGGAGTTCCCCGGCGGCGGCAGCCTCGACCTGCTGCTCGCCGGCCGGCACAACCCCGACTACGCCACCAGCGTCACCGGCCTGAACTGGGACAACTTCTACAACCGCCTCGGCGGGGCGCAGTTCTTCGACGCGCTGCGCGAGGACATGAAGCGGCACTACGACTACACGCTGATCGACAGCCGCACCGGCATCAGCGACGTCGCCGAGATCTGCACCATCCACCTGCCGGACGTGCTGGTGGACTGCTTCACCCTCAGCGACCAGGGCATCGACGGCGCCTCGGCGGTCGCCCGCCGGGTCCGCGGCTACGAGGGCCGCCGCGCGCGCCGGGTGCTGCCGGTGCCGATGCGGGTCGACGACGGGGAGAAGGGCAAGCGGGACGCCGGCCGGACGCTGGCCATGCAGCGCTTCGCCGGCCTGCCCAGCGGGATGACCGAGGCCGAGCGCCAGGAGTACTGGCTGACCGTCGAGGTGCCCTACCGGGCGTACTACGCCTACGAGGAGACGCTGGCGACCTTCGGCGACGAGCCGGGCGGGCGTACCACCCTGCTGTCCGCGTACGAGACGTTGACCAGCCACATCACCAACGGCCGGATCACCGCCCTGCCCCGGCTCGACGAGGCGCTGCGGCGGCAGACCGTGCAGCGCTTCGAGCGCAAGCGGGCCGTCCCCGACGAGCTGATCGTGCTGCGGCACGCCGCCGAGGACCAGGCCTGGGCGGAGTGGGTGCAGGCGGTGCTCACCGGCGCGGACCTGCGGGTGCTGACCGTCGCGCCGGGCGCCGTGGCGCCGGTGAAGGCCGACACCGCCTCCCGCGAGCTGCGGCTGGTCTCCCGGGCGTACGTGGCCGCGCAGGACCGGCTCGGCCCGGACGCCGTCGGGCGGGGCGGCACCACCCTCGCCGTGCACCTCGACGACACCACGCCCGCCCCGGACGTCCCCGTCGGCAGCTGGACCTCGGTGCACAACCGGGGCGTGGAGGCCGCCACCGAGCAACTGCTCAAGCTCGTCGGGCGGCCGACCGGCGACGGCGGGCGGGGCCTGGCGGGCGCCCGCTTCCCGGCCGTCGGCGCGGAGGTGTTCAACCCGCCGGGCCGCAACGTCCGCTTCACCGGCCGGGAGCAGCTGCTGCGCCGGCTGCGCGAGGAGCTGAAGGCCGGGGGCGGCGAGCGGACCCCGGTGGCGCTGCTCGGCGGCGCCGGCATCGGCAAGACCCAGCTGGCCATCGAGTACGCGCACCGCTTCCGGGGCGCGTACGACATCGTCTGGTGGATCGACGCGGACCCGCCGCAGTTCGTCGACGTGCAGGTGGCCGACCTCGGCCGCGAGCTCGGCCTGCCGGAGCTGCCGACGATCCCGGAGAAGACCCGGGCCGTGCGGCAGTGGCTCAGCCGCGCCGAGCGCCACGAGGACGGCGGTCAGCCGCCGCGGTGGCTGCTGGTGTTCGACAACGCCGACCAGTACGAGCACGTCAAGGACTTCCTGCCGCAGGGCAACGGGCACGTGCTGGTGACCACCCGCAACCCGGACTGGGGCGACCTGGCCCGGGCCGTGGACGTGGAGGCGTTCCAGCGGGGGGAGAGCGTGGCGCACCTGCGCGCCCGCATCGGTGAGCAGTTGATGAGCGTCGCCGAGGCCGAGCAGGTCGCCGAGGCGGTGGAGAACATCCCGATCCTGGTCGCGATGGCCGGCGCCTGGCTGGCCGACACCGGCACCCCGGTGGGCGACTACCTGGCCGGGCTGGAACGCACCGGCCCGGAGACCGACGTCTGGGGTCACTCGCTGCAACGGCTCAAGGAGCAGTCCGCCGGGGCGTACCGGCTGCTCCAGCTCTCCTCGGTGCTGGCCCCGGAGATCTCCCTCGACCTGCTCTACGGCGACCAGGTGGCCCGGGTCATCGCCCCGCACGACCCGGTGGTGGCGGCCCGGGTCGCCGACCGGGTGTCCGAGCGGGACATCGCGGCGGCGCTGGTGCAGCGGATCAACCGGCTCGCGTTGATCAAGGTGGACCTGCACGCCCAGCGGGTGCAGGTGCACCGCCTGCTCCAGGCCGCGCTGCGGGTGCGCATGTCCGACACCGAGCTGAACGAGATCAAGCACGACGTGCACCGGATCCTCGCCGGCTCCCGCCCGTCCGGCGAGGTGGAGGACCCGGCCGTGCAGGACCGGTTCCGCATCCTCTGGCCGCACCTGGACGGCTCCGACGCCGTCTCCTGCCAGGACGACAACGTCCGTCAGCTGGTCATCGACCGGATCCGGTACATCTACCTCAACGGCGGCTTCGAGCAGGGCGAGCAGTACGCGCGTCAGGCCGACAAGACCTGGTCGACGCGGCTGGAGGAGCTCTCACCCGACTCGCCGCCGCATCGGGCCCTGCGGGTGCAGCTGCTGCACCTGCGGTTCAACTGGGCGAACCTGCTGCGTGGCCTGGGCCGGTTCGACGAGGCCCGCCGGCTCGACGAGGACACCCTGCGCCAGCAGGAGGAGCTGATCGGCGCGAGCCACCCGTACACGCTGATGACGGCCGGCAGCTACGCCGGCGACCTGCGCGCCCTCGGCCGCTACCGGGAGGCGCTGGAGCGGGACCTGCGCACCTACGCGGCCTCGGTGGAGGTGTTCGGCGAGGACAACCGCCGCACCCTGGCCGCCGCCAACAACCTGGCCGCCTCGTACCAGCTGATGGGGCAGTTCACCCGGTCCCGGGAGCTGGACGAGAGCACCTACCGCCGGCTGCGGCTGGTGCTGGGCCCCGACCACCCGCGGACCCTCTTCTCCGCGAGCAACCTGGCCCGGGACCTGCGCGAGGTCGGCGAGTACGAGCGGTCGGTGTCGCTGCTGCGGGGCGTGGTGGAGGGCTACCGCCGGCTCTTCGGCGAACACTCCCGCGACGCGCTCGTCGCCCAGGCCAACCTCGCCGTCTCGCTGCGCAGCACCGGGGAGATCGACGAGGCGGCCGAACTGCTCGACATCGCCTACGAACGGCTGCGGACCAGCTTCGGCCCGGCCAACCCGGACACCCTGTTCAGCTGGTTGAGCCGGACGGCAAACCTCATGCTCCAGGGCCAGGGCGGCCGGGCCCGCGCCGAGTTGGCCGAGGTGGGGCAGACGTTCGCCCAGGTCTTCGGCGCCGACCACCCGTACGCGCTGGTCTGCCGCAACAACCTGGCGGTGGCGACCTGGGACGCGGGGGAGACGGGTACGGCCCGGACGCTCGCCGAGTCGGCCGCGGAGGCGCTGCGCGCGGCGCTGGACGAGCGGCACCCGTTCGTCATGGCGGCGGCGAACAACGTCGCGGTCTTCGACATCTACTCCGGCGAACTGGAGGAGGGTAGGGAGCGGTTGCGGGCGGTCGTCGAGCGGATGACCGAGGTGCTCGGCCCCGAACACCCCGACACCCTGCGTGGCCTGGGCAACCTGGAGGTCGTCCACCAGATGGCCTCGGGCGGGCTGGTGAGCATCGGGCGGACCCGGATCGCCGACCGGCTGGCCGACCGGATCGGCCAGCGGCACCCGAGCGTGCTGGTGCTGCGCGACGGCCGGCTGGTGCGCCGGGTCGTCGACCCGCACCCCTACTGATCGGGCCGGCTGCCGATCAGCACGTCCCGGCTCACCGGCGCGTCGACGTCGGTGAGCCAGCGCAGCATGCGCGGCAGCTCCTCCACGGCGTCGAAGTGCGCCGCGCCGGGCTGGACCTCCACCTCGGCGCCGGGAATCTGCCCGGCCAGCCACCGGGCGTGGCTGGCGGGGGCGAAGGTGTCCTCCGCGCCGTGCCACAGCCGCACCGGCGTCGCCGCGGTGTCGATCGCGCCGAGGTCGAACTTCCAGCTCCGCCGCAGCGCGAGCACGTCGTCGATCCACCCGTACGGGCCGGCGCGCAGCGCCTCCTCGTAGGTGTCGGTGATGAGCCGCCGCAGCGCCGCGTCGTTGACCGCCCGTCGGTCCGCCGCGCTCATCTCCACCATCAGCTCTTCCAGCAGGATCCGGGGATCGTCGATCGCGCGGGCGGCCCGGCGCCGGATCTGCTCGATCACCGAGGCGGTGTCCCGGTTGCCGTCACCGCCGAAGCCGCGCACGTTGTCGCTGTTCATCCCGGCGAACCAGTCCAGCTGCGTCGCGTCGGACGGGGCGAAGCTGACCAGCACCGCGACCCGGGTCACGCGGCCGCGTAACGCGCCGTCGGCGGCGCAGGCCAGCGCGTGCGGGCCGCCGCCGGAGCGGCCGGCGACCGCGAACCGTTCCAGCCCGAGCTGGTCGGCGATGGCCTCGACGTCCCGGGCGGCGTCGGCGACGTCGCGCCCCTCCCGCCGGTCGGAGTCGCCGTAGCCGGGACGGTCGTGGGCGATGAGCCGGACGCCGAGCCGGTAGAGCACGATGCCGCGTGGCTTCGGGCCACGGCGGCTGCCGGGGGTACCGTGGAGGAGGAAGACGGGGATCCCGTCCGGCGCGCCGGTGACCTCGTACGCCACGCGCTTGTTGTCCGCGCGGTGGGCGAATTCGGTCCCTGGCTCGCCATTTCGGGTCACTCCAGCCTGCCTTCCGGTGCTGCGTTCAGCCAACGTGCGTAACCCGGTGGGTGAGGCCGCTGATCCGGCTGCGACAACCTCACTCAGCAGTCGAGCCTAACGGTCGGGCCGGTCAGGTCGCTACGGAGAGCATCGACAAGGGGCCGGATCTGTCGGAAACGACACCTGGCCGGGCCTGTTCCTGAAACTTCCGTCCGACGCTCCGACCCGGCCCGTACGGCTGACCCGGCGGTCTACCGGTCGGCGCCCGGGCAGCCCGCGCCGCAGGTCTGGGCCGGGGTGTCGGCGTCCCACCCGCCGGGGGCGTCGACGTCGAGCCCGGCCGCGCGCGGCTCGTCGTAGCGCCAGTCCAGCCGGTACTGGGCGCGCAGCCGGGGCCGCGGCACCTGCCACTCGTACGCGACGACACCCGCGCGTTCCTGGCGGCGGGGGACGACGTCGGCGGTCGTCTCGGAGGTGAACGAGGTCTCGCTGCCCCAGACCGTGGGCCGGGCGGCGGCGGGCAGGTCGAGCCGGATGGTGAGGCGGCGGGTGGGCAGCCGGATGTCGCGTTGCAGCCAGTCGCCGAACTTCCACGCCGGCACCCGGTAGGCGTAGTCGAGCACGGTCTGCTGCCCGGGGTAGAGCGGAACCGGGGTGCCGCCGGTGTCGAACATCAGGGCGATCTTGAGGAAGGCGTCCCGGCTTCGGGTCGCTCGCCAGCGCATCGGCTCGGGCCGGTCGGCGCCGATGGTGGCGGCGAAGTCGACCTCGTCCAGCGTGAGCGGGTGGCGGCTGTGGAAGGCCGTGGAGCGCGCCGGGTCGTCCGGGTAGCGGTCGATGTCGATCTGCACGGTGTGCCGGGTGATCGGCTCGGTGCCGACGCTGTGCAGGACCCGCCGGAACCGGCACTCGTACCAGCCGTCGACCAGGGCCAGGCCGGCCTGCTCGTCGTCGATCACCAGGTGCGGCCCGGCGGGCGGCGGCACGGCGGTGGGACCCAGGGCGGGCACCCGGCCGTCGCCGCGCGCGCCGGCGAAGTCGACGTACCGCTGCCAGATGCGGTTGCCGCTGTCGAGCACCAGTTCGACCCGGCGGGCGAACTCCTCGGTCGGCTGGTGCCGGCCGTTCTCGATGTGGCTGACGTACGAGGGGTCGAAGCCGGTCCGCTCCGCCAGTTCCTTCTTGGACAGTCGCCGCTGGTGTCGCCAGTGGGTGAGTTCCCGTACGAAGGCCGCGGCCGCATCGTCCTTTGTGGAGCTGCCCATGCCCCCGTCCTCGCTGTCGGGCCTCAAGTGTGTCCCAGGTGTTGCGGACGCGCCAGCGGTGATTTGCGGGCCGGGCGGGCGGTCCGGTCGGGCGGTGTCGGCACCGTGAACGTGGCGTTACCGAGCGGCCAACATCGCCCGTCGTCCCGGAGCTGCCCGGCGGACGGGCCGGTCGGCGGAGCGGCGCGGGTGCCTCCGGCTCTCCGGCGTCGGCCGCCGGCGCGACGCGTGGGAGATCGGCCGCCTGGGTATCACTTCCGGTCATGAGCACGAGCAACACGACGGCCGCCGAGCCTCGGGCGAGGGCGGCGGGCGACGGCACGGTGGCGGTCGTCGCCCACCGGAAGAAGACCCTGGGCGGCGGCCTCGACGAGCTGCGCGCGACCCTCGTCGCCGCCGGGGTCGAGGACCTGCTCTGGTACGAGGTGCCGAAGAGCCGCAAGGCGCCGAAGAAGGCCCGTAAGGCGCTGAAGAAGGGCGCCGAGCTGGTCTTCGTCTGGGGCGGCGACGGCATGGTGCAGCGCTGCGCCGACGCCCTCGCCGGGTCGGACGCCGCCATGGCCATCCTGCCCGCCGGCACCGCCAACCTCTTCGCCGCCAACCTCGGCATCCCCACCGACCTCCCCGAGGCGGTCCGCATCGGCCTGCACGGCCGGCGCCGCCGGCTGGACCTGGGCCGGCTCAACGGCGAGCACTTCGCGGTGATGGCCGGCGCCGGGTTCGACGGGGACCTGATCCGGGAGGCCGACCGCGGCCTCAAGGGCCGGCTCGGCCGGGCCGCGTACCTCTGGACCGGCCTGCGCCACGTCCGGGGCGAGTTGGTCCACACCCGGATCCGGGTCGACGGGACGGACTGGTTCGACGGCGAGGCCAGCTGCGTGCTCTTCGGCAACGTCGGCACCATCACCGGAGGTGTGCCTGCCTTCGACGACGCCCGACCCGACGACGGCGCCCTGGAGATCGGCGTCTCCACCGCCAGCGGCGCGATCGACTGGGCGCGCACCCTCGGCCGGATGGCCGCCGGCCGTTCCGCGGACTCGCCGTTCGTCCGGATCACCCGGGGCCGCAAGGTGACGGTCCGCTTCGCGGTGCCGAGGACGTACGAGCTGGACGGCGGCGCGCGCGGTGAGACGACCCGGCTGAAGGTCCGGGTGGTGCCGGGGGCGTTGACGGTGTGCTGCCCGGCGACGGACAGTTGACGGGCGACCCGGGGGAGGGGCGATGGGCCCGGCACAGGATGTCCTGACCGTCCGTCGGCTGCGCCTGGGCACCGGGCTGGTCGGCATCGCGTTGCCGGTCGTGCTGACCCTCGGCAACGCGCTCTTCGCCGGCCGGCTCACGCTGCTCGAATCGATCAGCGGGGCGTACCACACGGCGATGCGGGACGTCTTCGTCGGCAGCATGTGCGCCATCGGCGTCTTCCTCGTCTGCTACCGGTACCGACCCCTCGACGACCTGCTGAGCAGCATCGGCGGTGCGCTGGCGGTCACCGTCGCGCTCTTTCCCACCGCCTCCGGCGCCCGGGACGATTCGGTCAGCGCCACCGACGTCCTGGTCGGCCGGGTGCACCAGGTCTGCGCCGCCGCCCTGTTCCTGCTGCTGGCCGGCTTCTGCCTGTTCCTGTTCACCCGGACCGACCCGGCCGCCGGCCCGGTCACCCCGGAGAAGCTGGTCCGCAACCGCGTCTACCGGGTCTGCGGCGTGATCATCGTCGCGGCGGTGGCCCTCGCGCCGGCCAGCACCCTGCTGCCGGACGGGGTGCAGGAGGCGGTGAAGCCGATCTTCTGGTGCGAGACGGTCGCCGTGCTCGCCTTCGGCGTCGCCTGGCTGGTCAAGGGCGAGGCGATCATCCGGGACGGGAGCGGCCGGGGCGCGGATCCGAGCTGAACGGCCGGGGGGTGGCGTGCGGCCCGTCGACCGGGCCGGGGCAGGATGTCGGCCATGGACCCGACCGTACGGCGATACCTCGACGACCTGGTCGGCGCGGCCGGCGACGTCCTCGGCGACGACCTCGTCGGGGCGTATGCGGCCGGCTCGGTGGGCATGGGCGCGTACCAGCCCGGCCGCAGCGACGTGGACGTGGCGCTGGTCGCCGCGGAACCGCTGGATCTTCCGCGGAAGCGGGACCTGGTGGCCCGGCTGCGGCACGAGGCGCTGCCCTGCCCGGCGCGCGGGCTGGAACTGGTCGCCTACACCCGCGCCGCCGCCGGCTCCGGCACCCCGGAACCCGGGTTCGAGGTCGAGCTGAACACCGGGGCGCGGATGCCGTTCCGCGCCACCTGGGACCCGGCCGAGCGGCCCGCCGCCGACGGCCTCTTCTGGTACGGCCTGGACCGCGACATCCTGCACGAACACGGGTACGCGCTGCTCGGCCCGCCCGCCGCCGACGTCTTCGCGCCCCTCGCTCCGAATGACCTGCGCCGGCTGCTCGTCGAGGCGCTGCGCTGGTGGCTGGCCCTGCCGACCCCCGCCGACGACGCGCCCGCCCCCGGCGCGGAGGACGCGGTGCTGGGTGCCTGCCGGTCGCTGGTGAAGGCCCGGGACGGGGTGTGGCTGTCCAAGGTGGCCGCCGGCCGCCGGCTGGCCGGCACCGGGTACGAGGTCGACCTGATCGAGCGGTGCGTCGCCGCCCGCGCCGGTGGCGCCCCGCCGAGCGGCGCCCAGGCCCGGGCGTTCCAGCGGCGGGTGCTGGAGGAGATCGCCGCCGGGAGCTGACCCGGCGGGCGAAAACGGCTGTCCGAGCGTCGTACCCGGTTGCCATCATGACCGCCGTGACCCCGTTGAAGATCATCAAGGGCGCCGCGACCAGCCCGCAGGCCAAGGGGCGCAAGGTGATCGCGCACCTCTGCAACGACCTCGGTGGCTGGGGCAAGGGCTTCGTGCTGGCCGTCTCCCGCCGCTGGCCGGAGCCGGAACGGGACTACCGCGACTGGCACCGGCACCGGGCGCGCAACGACTTCGGGCTCGGCGCGGTCCGTCTGGTCCGAGTGGCCCCCGACGTGTGGGTGGCGAACATGGTCGGTCAGCGGGGCATCAGGGCCGGCAGCGGCGGTCCGCCGATCCGCTACGACGCCGTGCAGCGCTGCCTGACCTCGCTCGGCGACCAGGCCCAGGCGCTGGGGGCGTCGGTGCACATGCCGCGGATCGGCTGCGGGCTGGCCGGCGGCACCTGGAGCCGGATCGAGCCGCTTGTCACCGACACCCTCTGCGCGCGGGACATCGCGGTGACCGTCTACGAGCACGGGTAGCGGGGGCCTCGGCCCATTCCCCCGCCGGTGCGGGAGCCGCGCGCCGATCGGCGGTCCCGCCGTGTAAAGATTTCTTGACACGCCTGCCCGGCGCGGCATACCGTTCGGGTGTCAAAGATTCTTTACACCCCCGGGGGAGGGTCCGTGGCCTTCGAGGAAAAACGCGCCTGGATGTTGGCCGTGGTCGCGGTCATCGCCTACGCCACGTACGCGGCCATCGTCGTCGGCCGCGCCGACGGCGTGCCGTTGCCCGACGTGTCGTACGCCGGTGCCCTGCTCTGGAGCATCGGCGGCGCCATCGTGGCGTCGATCCTCCTGCACATCGTCGTCTCGATCGTCTCGCCCGAGGGCGCCAACCAGGCCGACCAGCGGGACCGGGAGATCCACCGCACCGGGGAGCACATCGGCCAGGCCTTCGTCATCGTCGGCGGGGTGGCCGCGCTCGGCATGGCGTTGGCCCGGTGGGACCACTTCTGGATCGCCAACGTCATCTACCTGGGCTTCGTGCTCTCCGCCGTGGTCGGCTCCGCCGCCAAGATCGTCGCCTACCGGCGGGGCTTCCAGTCGTGGTGAAACCGACCCGGATCACCAACTCCATCCGCACCCTGCGGGCGGCGCACGACGAGATGACCCAGGCCGAACTGGCCCGCCGCATCGGCGTGACCCGGCAGACCGTCATCGCCATCGAGCAGGGCCGCTACTCGCCTTCGCTGGAGATGGCCTTCCAGATCGCCGACGTGTTCGGCGTGCCCCTCACCGACGTGTTCCACTACCCCCGGGAGAGCTCGTGAAAGCCATCGTCCAGGACCGCTACGGCCCCGCCGACGTGCTCCAGCTGCGCGACATCGACCCGCCGCAGCTCGGCGACGACGACGTCCTCGTCCAGGTCCGCGCCGCCGGCGTCGACCCCGGCGTCTGGCACCTGATGACCGGCCTGCCGTACCCGGTCCGCCTCGGCTACGGCCTGCGCCGCCCCCGCCACCGCGTCCCCGGCATGGACCTCGCCGGCGTCGTGGCGGCCGTCGGTCGCCGCGTCACCCGCTTCGCCCCCGGCGACGAGGTCTACGGCACCGGCACCGGCAGCTACGCCGAGTACGCCCTCGCGCCGCAGCACAAGCTCGCCCGCAAGCCCGCCGCGCTCACCTTCGCCGAGGCCGCCGCCGTGCCGGTCTCCGGACAGACGGCGCTCACCGCCGTCCGCGACGCCGCGGCGGTACGCCCCGGCCAGCGCGTGCTCGTCATCGGCGCCGGGGGCGGCGTCGGCTCGTACGCCGTCCAACTCGCCACCGCGGCCGGCGCCCACGTCACCGGCGTCTGCGGACCCACCAAACGGGACCTGGTCATCTCCCTCGGCGCGACCGACGTCGTCGACCACACCTGCGAGGACATCACCGACCGGGGCATCCGGTACGACGTCATCGTCGACACCGCCGGCAACCGCACCCTGGCCCACCTGCGTCGCGCCCTCACGCCCACCGGCACGCTGGTCCTCGTCGGCGGCGAGGGCGCCACCGGGAAGCTGCTGCAGGGCTTCGACCGGCAGCTGCGCGCGCTGCTGCTCTCCCCGCTGGTCGGCCAGCGGCTGATCCCCCTCGTGGCCAAGGAGAGCAGCGAGAACCTCGACGCCCTCACCGCGCTGGTCGACGCCGGCCGGCTCCGGCCCGTCCTCGACCGGAGTTGGCCGCTGGCGCAGGCGGCCGACGCGATCCGGCACGTGGAGGGCGGGCACGCCCGGGGCAAGAACGTCGTCCTGCCCTGAGCCGGCCGGCCGCCGCACCGGCCCGGCTCAGCTGCTCCGGACCACCTCGGGCCGGTGCGCCGCCGGCGGCACGTACGGCTCCGGGGCCGGCCGCTCGATCGCCGGCCGGTCGGCCTCGGGCCGTTCCGCCGTCGGCTCCTCGGGCTCCTCGGGCGTCTCGTCCGCCGCCCGCTCCCCGCCCGGCCGGACGGCCACCATCGGGTACTCGGCGGTCTCCCCGCCACCGGCCGCGGCGGCCATCACCGCGGCGGCCGCCAGGTCCGCCACCCGCTTGGCCTCCCGCTGCACCCGCGCCCGGACGTCCTTGGCGTGCCGCTCGACCGACTCGGCCGCCTGCCGCGCCTCGTCCAGCCGCTTCGTCTCGGCCGCCAAGGTCCGGCGCGTCTCCTCCAGGCGGCGCTGCGTCTGCACCAGGTCCCGCTCGGTGGTGTCGCCCTCCTGCTGGATCTCGGCGAGCTGCTGCCGGGCCGTCTCCAGCTCCTCGCTCACCTGCGCCAGCGCCTGCTGCCGCTCCGCGATCTCCTGCTGCACCGCCGTGAGCTGCTCCTGCTGCGCAGCCATCTGCTCGTCGGCGCGCTGGCGCACCTCGGTGGCGTACTGCTGCGCCTCCGCGATCAGCGCCTGAATCTGCTGCTCCGCAGCGCTGTGCTGGTTGGTCAGCTCCTGCTCGGCCGCCGCCCGGTGCTCGGCCAGCTCCTGCTCGGCGGCGGCCCGCCGCTCGGCGATCTCCTTCTCGGCGGTGGCCTGCCACTGGGCCAGCTCCTGCTGGCTCTGCGTGCGCGCCGCCTGGATCTCCTGCTGGATCTGGGTACGCGCCGCCTTGGTCAGCGCCTCCGCCGCCGCACGGGTCTGGGTGATCTGCTTGGCGGTCTGCTCGCTGATCCGCTTCGCCTCCTGCTGGGCGCGCTCGTGCGCGGCCTCACCCTCCGCCCGCAGCTTCTCGGCCCGCTCCCGGATCTCGGCCAGCTCCCGCTCGGCCGCCGCCCGGCGCTCCTCGTACACCTTGTCCTGCTCGGTCCGGCGGGCGGCGAGCTCCTCGTCCAGGTCCCGCAGCGCCTGGACGGTCCGCTCCCGCGCCTCGGCCAGCACCTTCTCCGCCTCGCTCTGGAGGTTGGTCGCCCGCTGCGTCGCCGTCTCGGTGATCACCCCGGCCTGCTTCTCGGCCAGCGCGAGGATCTGATCCACCATCGGGCCCAGGTCCCGGAAGGACGCCCGGTCCACCTGTGCGGGGCGCTGCCGCAGCTCGGTCAGCTCCGTCTGGAGACGCTGGATGTGCGCGGTGAGGCCGTGCACCTGGCTCGCCACCCGGTCCCGCTCGGTCGACAGCGTGGCGAGCTGACCGTCCGTCTGCTCGACGTACCGGTCCACCTGCCGCTTGTCGTATCCGCGCAGGGCGGTCTCGAAATGCGGCCGCCCGGCCGCGTCGTCACGCAGCGCGAACGGCTCCTCGCCGTTGGACATGCAGCACCCCTCCGTACTGTGCGAGCGCCACGCGGATGAACGCCCACGGGCCATGATGTGGCGCAACGCTACCGTCGTCCGGCCCCGGACAATAGGGCCGCCCCGGTGATCGGGACGCCGGCACGGGGCCTTGTTCCGTCGGTGGCACCGCAGGGCGGCTCCCGTCGCGAGCGGCACCGAATGGCGCCGGTCGAGCGCGGTGTACGTCCCGCACTCCCTGGGATGCAGTGGGCGAGCGTCCACACCGGTCTCGCCCTCCCCGGCTTCCCTGTGGAGCGGGACGTGGTCCAACCGCTCGGCGTCCGCGCGCCTCAACGCGCGGGGCGTGGCTCTGGTCCCTAACGACCCTCCCGGCTCCCGCCGACCGCGTGACTGCCACTCAGGTAGACGTTGTCGGCGGTAGAGGTTGTCGGGTTGTCGAGCCGTTCCGGGCCTGACGACCTGAGCGGTTCCCGGTGCTGCCTCACCGGTTCGCCGATCCTGCCTGTTGAGCCGTCCCGGTTCCGCTGGGCGTCGCGTCGGTCAGCTGTGCCCGGCGGCGCCGGGGACGAGTCCCCAGTTGCCGGTGGACCCCGCGCGGACTCCTGCGCCGAGAGTGTCCACCTCTCATGGGACGGCCCTGACTCCTGTGCTGGTCGACGGCGCCTCGCCACAGGGGATGAGCGGGGGGAGAGGTGACGATCCATGATGTGACGGGGGACGCACGCCGTTGATTTGACGATCAACTCGCCGTCCACGTAACTTTCTCTCTGCCAGCGCGGAACGGACGAAACAGGCGAAAGCTTGCGAGGCCGGAGCGCGGGAATGGTTCGGGGGTCGGCCGGGTTGTCATCCGGTACGAGCCCGGACCGGGCGCCTCAGGACTTGCGATGCAGGTCGGGGGGTGTCGGGAATGACTCCGGGGTCGGATGGGTTGCATCCCATGTGAGCCTGGACCGGGCGGTGCCCCGGATTCGCTGCGAGGCGGATTTGGCGGGGCGAAGCCGACCGGGTAAGGTTGTCGACCGGCAGGGCACCGGGCGAGGTTGCGGGAAACCGCAGCGGCCGGCCTGCTGAAATTCCACGAGATGTCCGGCGCGAGTCGGTTGAATTGTGGTGCCCGGAATTGCGGTGGAAGTGGTGCGGATCGCCGGAAGGCGGTTTGACACGGCGGAAACCGGCGGGTAACGTAGTAAAAGTGCCCGGCGCGAGAGCGGCGGTCGCGACAGAGCGTAAATGCCCCGGGTCGGGGGTCCTCTGCGGAGGGTTTCCGGGCGGTGTGTGGTTGTTCTTTGAGAACTCAACAGGGTGCTTGTAAAGCCAGTGCCAATTATGATTT
>NZ_JBAKHS010000026.1:0-65840 GCF_036906795.1 Micromonospora sp. CPCC 205739
ATCGACAGCCTCGATCAGCTTGTCGTCATCACACGGCACCTTCCACACCCGCCCGTGCTCATCCCGATCCCGATCCCGATCCCGATCCCGGTCCCGGTCCTTGCGGTCCTCCCCCCGGTCGCGACCGCTCCAGTCGTCGTGTTCCTTGCCGTTGTCCTCGCCGCGCTTGCCGGAATCCCGGCCCGCGGCCGGGCCGGCATCGCTGACGTTCTGCTTCGGCGCCGCCTGCGAGTCGCTGGCCCGCTGCGGGTCGTCGGCCTTGTCGTCACGGGCAGCCAGGCCGCCCAGTGCCGCCAGACCGACGACGCCGGTCAGGCCGGCCACGCCGGTGGCGACCCACAATTTGCGTCGCTTAGTCGACAGCGCGGCCGTGGGGGCCCCGCCGTCGGGAGTCGTTACGTCGTTGGACATCAGAGCCTTCCGCCCTTTCCTGCTACCAGACGGACTCGTACCGCCCGAGCGGCACGAGCAGCTACAAACGGGTTGCAGCCTGTTGTCCACACCGTATGAGAATGATCCTCGCGAGGCGGACGTATCCGAAGAAAGCCCGCATTCTTCTCATGTTGGCCGGGTAGGCGCAGCGGGTAGCATGACGTGAAGAAGGCCGTGACCAGCGCAAACGGCGGCGGGCCCCGCCATCGGTGCCGCGACGACGAAAACGTCGCGGACACCGACGGCGGGGCCCGCCGGGGTCGTACCGGTATCAGCCGGGTAGGCGGGGCCCTGCCTCCCGCTGCTCGGCCAGCCAGGTCTCCACCTCGTCAGAGCGGCGGGGCAGGCCGGCCGAGAGGTTCACCGAGCCGGTCGCGGTGACCAGGATGTCGTCCTCGATCCGCACGCCGATGCCGCGCAGCTCCTCGGGGACCAGCTCGTCCTCCGGCTGGAAGTACAGCCCCGGCTCGACGGTTAGCACGTAGCCCTCGCCGAGCGCGCCGTCGCGGTAGTGCTCCTTGCGGGCGTTGGCGCAGTCGTGCACGTCGATGCCGAGCATGTGGCTGGTGCCGTGCAGCGTCCACCGGCGGTAGACCGTCGAGGCCGGGTCCATCGCCTCGTCCACGCTCACCGGCAGCAGGCCGAGGTCCTTCAGCGCCTCGGCGAGCACGCGCATCGAGGTCTGGTGCACCTCCTTGAACGCCACACCCGGCTTGATCACGTCGATGCCGGCCTGCTGGGCGGCGTACACGGCGTCGTAGACCTGCCGCTGCAACGGGGTGAACCGGCCGTCGACCGGCAGCACCCGGGTGACGTCGGCGGTGTAGAGGTTGCGGTTCTCCACACCCATGTCCATCAGCAGCAGCTCACCCGGGCGGGTGGCGCCGTGGTTGTGCACCCAGTGCAGGATCGTCGCGTGCTCACCGGCGCCGACGATCGAGCCGTACCCGACGTCGTTGCCGTCGTGCCGGGCACGCAGCGCGAAGATCCCCTCCAGCAGCCGCTCGGAGACCCCACGGTCGGCCGGCAGCGCCCGGGCCACGTCCTCGAAGCCGCGTACGGTGGCGTCCACGGCCTCCTGGAGCTGGGCGATCTCCCACTCGTCCTTGACCAGCTTCAGCTCGGAGATCGCAATCGCCAGCTCCCGGTCGCGGGCCGGCTGTCCCTCCGCGCGGGCGCCGTCCCAGGGCCGCACGGCCGCGTCCACCCGGGCGTCGAAACCGCGCAGCACCCGGGTACGCCCCGGCGCCAGCCCGGCCAGTGCCGCGTCCAGCTCCGTCAGGTCCTCGGTCGGCAGGCCCAGCTCGGTGGACTTCTCCGCCAGGGTGTGCCGCCGGCCCACCCACAGCTCACCGTGGCGGCTGCGGAAGAACTCGTCCGTCTGGCGGGAGGAGCGGGGCCGCATGTACAGCGTGGCGTCGTGCCCGGAGCCGTTCGGGCGCAGCACGAGCACGCTGTCCGGGTCGTGGTCGCCGGTCAGGTACACGAAGTCGCTGCCCGGCCGGAACGGGTGGTCGGTGTCGTTGGCGCGGACCTTCTCGGTGCCGGTCGGGATGACCAGCGTCTCGCCCGGGAAGGCCGCCGAGAGCGCGGCCCGGCGCTTGGCGTGGTTGGGCACCTCGGGGCGCGGACCGACCGGCAGGGTGCTGTCCCGCCAGCCCTGGCGCATGAAGTCCAGGAACGCCTGCGGGAAGTCCGGGTCGTGCGATTCGGTGCCGTCCGCCGGCTGTCCGCTCGTCCGGTCCTCGGTCATGCTCGCTCCCTCCGCGTCGTTGCTGGTCCGACCGTACCGCCTCGCCCCGTCCGCCCGGGAACCGCCGGTGCGCCGGTCCGCCCGCCTCCGCCGATCCGGTACTCGTCGTCGTCGGGCGAGATCGACTGGCGACGACGATCCCTCCATCGGCGGGGAATGGCCGTGGGCGGTGGCGCGACGGCCGCTTCGGGCGCGTGGAAAGATGACCACCATGTGCGGACTCCTGGCCTTCTTCAGTGCGCGCGGCGACGCCGCCGCTCACCGCGACAACATCGCCGGGGCGTTGGAATGCCTGCACCACCGCGGCCCCGACGAGACCGGGGTCGAGGTGGTCGGGGACGCCTCCGGCCGGTACGCGGACGGGGTGTTCGCGCACAAGCGCCTGGCGATCATCGACGTGGCCTCCAGCCACGAACCGCTGCCGTACGCCGACGGCCGCTACCTGCTCACCTTCAACGGTGAGATCTACAACTACATCGAGCTGCGCGACGAGCTGGTGCGCAACTTCGGCGCCCAGTTCGCCACCGCCGGTGACGGTGAGGTGATCGTCGCCGGCTACCACTACTGGGGCGAGCAGGTGCTCACCCGGCTGCGCGGCATGTTCGCCTTCGTCATCTGGGACCGGCAGGAGCGGCGGGCCTTCGGCGCCCGCGACTACTTCGGCATCAAGCCGCTGCACTACCTGGAGACCGCCGACGGGCTCTACCTCGCCTCGGAGAAGAAGGCGCTGCTGCCCTTCGCGCGCTCGAACTACGAGGGCGACGCCGGCATCGACACGGCCAACCTGAGCCACTACCTGACCCTGCAGTACGTCCCGGAGCCCGGCACCCTGCACAAGGGGATCCGCCGGATCGGCTCGGGGGAGTACCTGACCTGGACCCCGGGTGGGCGCATCGACGTGCGCCGGTGGTACCGCCCGGTGTTCCGGCCCGCCCCGGTCACCGACGAGCAGCGGCTCTACCACGACATCCGGGAGACGCTGCGGGAGAGCGTCCGGATGCACATGCGTTCGGACGTGCCGGTCGGCTCGTTCCTGTCCAGCGGCATCGACTCGACCGCGGTGGTGGCCCTGGCCCGGGAGTTCAACCCGAACATCCTCACCTTCACCGTCGGGTACGACGTGCCCGGGTACTCCGAGATCGACGTGGCGCAGGAGTCGGCCCGGCACCTCGACGTGACCACCATCCCGACCAAGATCGGGCCGCAGGACATGATCGACGCCCTGCCGAAGATCGTCTGGCACCTGGACGACCCGGTGGCCGACCCCGCGCTGGTGCCGCTCTACTTCGTCGCCAAGAAGGCCGCGGAGCACGTCACGGTGGTCCTCTCCGGCGAGGGCGCCGACGAGTTCTTCGGCGGGTACACGATCTACCGGGAGCCGCTCTCGCTCGGCGCGGTCAACGGCCTGCCGGACGGGGTGCAGAAGGGCCTGCGCGCGGTCTCCAAGGCGATCCCGCAGGGGGTCAAGGGCAAGAGCTTCCTGGAGCGCGGCACCACCCCGATCGAGCAGCGCTACTACGGCAACGCCCGGATGTTCACCGAGGAGGAGAAGCAGCACCTGCTGCGCCGCTACGACCCCTCGGTCCGCTACACCGACGTGACCGCGCCGATCTACGCCGAGTGCACCGAGCTCGACGACGTCACCAAGATGCAGTACGTCGACCTCTACACCTGGCTGCGCGGCGACATCCTGGTCAAGGCCGACCGGATCTCGATGGCCCACTCGCTGGAGGTGCGGGTGCCCTTCCTCGACCGGGCGGTCTTCGACGTGGCCGCCGGCATCCCGGTCGACCTGAAGCTGCCGCCGCGCTCCGACGCCACCAAGTACGCCATGCGCCAGGCGTTGCAGGGCGTGGTGCCGCCGGCCATCGTCAACCGGAAGAAGCTGGGTTTCCCGACTCCGACCCGGGTCTGGCTGCGCGGCGAGATGTACGAGTGGGCCCGGCACGTGCTGGCCACCTCCGGCGCCGGCGACCTGATCGACCTGTCGTACGCGATGCGGCTGCTGGACGAGCACAAGCGGGAGGAGGCCGACCACTCCCGCAAGGTGTGGACCGTGCTGATCTTCTGCATCTGGCACGCCATCTTCGTCGCCAAGACCCTGGACCCCGGCATCCAGCGCAACCAGTCCGCACTGCTCACCAAGCCCGTGGTCGGCTCCATGGTCCGCTGACGGCCCCGCGCCGACCCCGGCGCGCCCACCGCCGTTGATCAAGAGGTTTGCGTCACCGGAGAAGCCTCCGGCCGACGCAAACCTCTTGATCGTTTCAGCGGTCCGTCGGGACGTGAGCCGTCAGCGGCCGGAGCAGGTGACGGTGGGGAGAGTGTTGGTGCCGGTGGTGGTGGCGGTGAAGCCGAACGTGGTGGTGCCCTCCGGGGCGATCGTGCCGTTCCAGGCCGCGTTGCCGACCGTCACCGCCGATCCGGTGGAGCTCACCGTGCCGTTCCAGAGACTGGTGAGCGACTGACCGCTGGGCCAGGTCCAGGCGGCCACCCAGCCGCCGTACGTCCGGGCGCTGTGATTCATGATCATGACCTCGCCCTGGAAGCCACCCGGCCAGGAGTTGACCACCTTGTACACCGCCATGCAGTCGCCGCCCGGCGGGGGCGTGGTCGGGCTCGGCGGCGGCGTGGTCGGCGACGGCGGGGGAGTCGTCGGGTTCGGCGGCGGGGTGGTGGGGTTCGGCGGCGGGGTGCCGCCGCCGGAACCGATCCCGGTCACCTCGCCGTTGCCCCCGTCGAAGGTCACGTCCGAGCAGCCGAAGAAGTTCTCCTGGCTGTCCGAGCGGACCCAGCGGGAGTAGACGATGTGCCGCCCGCTCTTGCCGGAGGGCAGGTTGCCACTGAAGTAGTAGTGCCCGTCGTTGGTGCCGACCGCGCCGCGCTGCGGCGGGTTGGTCACCGTCAGGAAGGGCTGCTCCTCCAGGTCGCTCCAGGCCAGCGGCCGGGTCGGGCTCCAACTGTCCTTCGTGACGTAGAAGTAGAACGTGCCCGGGTGGTGGGCCCAGTTGCTGTAGCGGAAGTCCAGCCGTGCCCCGGCGGTCAGGTGGGTCACCGGCCAGTCGGTGCGGGCCAGGTCGTACCCGGCGAAGCCGGGGTTGCCGCCGCTGCACAGCTTCCCGTCGGGGATGAAGCCGACGGTCCGGCCGCCGGCATCCGAGCGGAGCACGCTGAACCAGTTGTAGAGGGAGTTGGCGCCGCTCTGCGCGACCGCGGCCGAGCAGGCCGGGTTGACCGGCCTGATCTCGCCGGTCGGGCTGAGACCGTCCTTCCAGCACAGGTAGGTCCGGCTGCCCGGGGCCATCGCGGCGCCGTGCGCGGCGGCCGGGTCTCCGGCGGAGGTCAGGGCGACGGCGCCCAGGGCGAGGGTGGCGGCCGCGGTGAGCAGGGCGGCCGTACGGGAACGGATCACGAGGTTCTCCTGACCCGCGGGGCGGCGCGACGGCCGGCCCCGCTGTGTCGAGCGGATGCGACGATCGCGGCGCCACGGCCGGCGGCCCGGGAGTCGGGAGGGCCGGATGGCCGCGCACCGCCCACGGTCCGCGTCCCGCGGACCGGTGCCCTCGCGTCGGCTCCAGCTCGTCGCCGGTGGTGCGGCAGCCCCCGCACCGGCCCGGCACGCGTCATCCCACCACGCCCCGCCGACCGGGCGCAATAGCCGTTGCTCGATACGTGGAGACGGGGCTTCCGCCGCGCCGTGGCGGGCGCTGTGCCAGCCTGGTACGAAGCGACGGACGCTTGGGAGGCGACGTGGGATACGCGGTGGTACTCGGTGAGGCGCTGGTCGACCTGCTCGACGCCGAGTGCGAGGGCCGGCCGGTCTTCCGGCAGGAGATCGGCGGTGGCCCGCTCAACGTCGCCGTCGGGGTGTCCCGGCTCGGCGGCGCGGCCGAGTTCGTCGGGTCGTTCGGCGACGACGTGCTGGCCGGCCGGATCCGCGCCTTCCTCGCCGACGCCGGCGTCGGGCTGGCCGGCGCGGTCGCCGTCGGGGTGCCCACCACCCTCGCGGTCACCACGCACGCCGGGGCCGAGCCCGACTTCCGCTTCTACGGCGAGCCGCCCTCGTACGGCCTGCTCGCCGCCGACAATCTGGACCTGGCCCTGATCGAGGGCGCCGACGTGCTCTACTGCGGGTCGATCGTGCTGCTCTGCCCGCCGGTGCTCGCCGCCGCGCGGCGCGCCTGGTCGCTCGCCACCGGCCTGCGGGTGTTCGACCCCAACGTGCGGCCCCGGCTGCTGAACGGTCCGTCGACGCTGGACGGGCTGCGGGAGGTGGTCGCGGAGTTCGCCGCCGGGGCGCACCTGGTCAAGCTGAGCGAGGCCGACGCCGCGCTGCTCTACCCGCGCGAGCCGGTCGAGGGAGTCGCCGCGTACCTGCGTGAGCTGGGGGCGGGCACCGTCGTGGTCACCCTCGGCGCGGCCGGCGCGATCGTCGCCGCCGGCGCCGACCCGGTACGCGTGCCCGCGCCGAAGGTGCGCGCGGTCGACGCCACCGGCGCGGGCGACTCGGTGATGGCGGCGCTCATCGCCGACCTGCTCGTCGACGGGGAGCCGGCCGAGCCGACCGACTGGCACCAGCGGGTGGCGTTCGCGCTGCGGGTCGCCGGACTGGTCTGCGAGTCGCCCGGCGGGGCGGTGTCCATGCCCACCCGCGCCGAGGTGCTGCGCCGCTTCGTCGACTGAGCCGGACCGGACACCCCGCCGCGGGAGGCCGCCTCAGCGGGAGCGGGTGAGCACCGCATCGAGCGACAGCGCGGCGGCCGCCGGCGGTCACCGCCGCCGTCGGCAGCGCGGTGGCGTCCGGCAGCGCCCGGCGAACGTCAGAGGGTGCCGTCGAGTTCGGCGTAGCCGCGGCGGGCCGCGATCAGGCCGGGGCGGGCGCCGAAGGGCGCCTCGGCCGCGACCCGCTCGGGCGGGGCGCTGCCGGTGTGGGCCGCGCGGATCAGCCAGGCCAGGTCCACCAGCTGACGGTGCTGGGCCCGGACGAACTCGGCGTCGACCGGGTCGCCGTGGCCGGGCACGACCACCGTCGCGGGCGTGGTGAGCCGCAGCAGCTCGGCCACCGCGTCCGGCCACTGCAGGGGGTACGAGTCCTCGAAGGCGGGCGGGCCGCTCTGCTCCACCAGGTCCCCGGCGACCAGCACGTCGGCGTCGGGCACGTGCACCACCAGGTCGGCGTCGGTGTGCCCGTGCCCCGGATGGCGCAGCACCACCCGCCGGCCCCCGACGTCGAGCACGGCCTCGGTGAGCACGGTGTGCGTCGGGGCCAGCAGCTCCGTGCCGGCCACCTCGGCGGCGAACTCCGGCCGCTCGCCGCGCAACTCCTCGTACGCCTCCCGGCGCAGCGCGTCCGGCCGCTCGCGCAGCGCGGCGGCGGCCAGCTCGTGCGCGTACACCGGGCGGGGCGGGTCGGCGGCGAGGGTGGCGTTGCCGAAGCAGTGGTCGTAGTGGTGGTGGGTGTTGACCAGGGTCCACGGGTGACCGGTGACCGCGCGGGCCGCCGCGGCCAGCTCGGCGGCCTGCCCGGCGGTGGAGAGGCTGTCCACCAGCAACGCCTCGCCGTCGCCGACGACCAGGGTGACGTTGACGTCGAGCACCGGCTCGCGCAGCACGTGGACCCGGTCGGCGATCTCCACGAACCGCACGGTCACGACACCCGCGCCGCGCGCGCCACGAAGCGCTGCCGGTCCACCAGCGCCCGCTCGACCCGGCCCTCGGCCACCGTCTCGGCGCCGTCGGTGACTGTGACCTCGAACACCAGCCGCCGCCCGGCGACCTCGGCCAGCCGGGCGTGCGCCACGACCGTCCGCCCGACCGGCGTCGCCGCCCGGTGTTCCAGCTCGACCCGGCTGCCCACGGTCGTCGAGCCGGCCGGCAGGTGGGTGGCGGTGGCCGCGACGGTGGCGGCCTCGGCGAGCGCGAGCAACCGGGGCGTGCCGAGCACCGGCACGTCGCCGGAGCCCACCGCCTGCGCGGTGTCGGCGTCGGTGACGGTCAGCTCCACCCGGGCGGTCAGCCCGGTCGGGAAGGGGGTGTCCGGCTGCTCCTGCATGCGCTCAGCGTAGGTGTTCGGCGGCTGCCTGGGCGACGCCGCCGGTGAACCGGACCACCGGCCGCCGGGAGTCCGGCCCGGCGGCCGGCGGTGGCCGGGCCGGGGCGGGGGCGGTCGCCGCCCGGTGGTCGGCGTCGGCGGGCGTGTCGGCCGCCGTTAACCTTGACCGCGATGGCCGTCGTGACTGACCCCCAGCCCCCCGCCCCCACCGGACCGACCGCGTCCGCCGACGGCGGGCGTCGCCGCGTGATCGCGATGGCGATCTGGGGCGTCGCCTTCGTCGCCGCCTGGCTCGCCATCGGCCTGCCGACCGATCCGGCGTACGCGTTCGTCTGGATCTGGGCGGGGACGATCGCGTGGAACTCGTCCCGCCCGTGGCGCAGCCACCTGCGCTTCGCCCGCGACTGGGTGCCGGTGGTGCTGCTGCTGGCCGCGTACAACCTCTCCCGGGGGTTCGCCGACAACGGCGCGACGCCGCACGCCTACGAGCTGATCGTCGCCGACCGGGTGATGTTCGGCTGGGCCACCGGCGGCGAGGTGCCCACGGTCTGGCTCCAGGAGCACCTGTACCGGCCCGACGTGCACTGGTGGGACGTCCTGGCGAGCTGGGTCTACTTCTCCCACTTCGTGGTGGCGCTGGCCGCCGCCGCGGTGCTCTGGCTGCGCGACCGGGGCCGGTGGGCGGCGTTCATGCGGCGCTGGGGGTTCCTCTGCGCCTCCGGGCTGGTCACCTACTTCCTCTACCCGGCCGCCCCGCCGTGGTGGGCGGCGCAGAACGGCCTGCTCACCGAGGTGGCACGGATCTCCACCCGGGGCTGGAAGGCGTTCGGCATGCACGGCGCCGGCAACCTGCTCAACGCCGGGCAGATCGCCAGCAACCCGGTCGCCGCGATGCCCTCGCTGCACACCGCGTTCGCCCTGTTCGTCGTGCTTTTCTTCCTCCGGGCCACCCGCAAGCGGTGGTGGCCGCTGCTGCTGGCGTACCCGCTGGCGATGACCTTCACCCTGGTCTACTGCGGCGAGCACTACGTCATCGACGTGCTGGTCGGCTGGGCGTACGTGGGGATGACCTTCCTGGTGGTCGGGCTCGCCGAGCGCTGGTGGGCGGCCCGCCAGGCCCGCCGGCCGGTCCCGGCCGACGCCGCCGTCGGCGTGCCCGCCGCTCCGCCGGTGGCCGCCATCCCGGCCGCCGCTGGGCCGGGCGCCAATGCCCCGGTCGGGGAGCCGACGGAGCAGCCGGCCGTCCGCTGAGCCGTCAGCGGACGCGCTGCGCGGCGTGCGCCCGGGCGGTCAGCTCCGCGGCGAGTGCCCACGCCTCGGCCAGGTCGCGGTCGTGCGCCGCGGCACCGGACCCGCCCGCGGTGTCGGCGTGCACCGTCGCCAGCCCCAGCCGCCGCTGCGCCGGCCCCTGCACCACCCGCACGCTCTGGATCCGGGCGTACGGCACGATCGCCAGCTGCCGGGTGAGCAGCCCGGAGCGGACGGCGAAGACCCGTTCGCCCAGCCCGGCGCCGAGCACCCGGACGCCCAGCGGCCGCAGCCAGCGGGCCCGGGCCGGCGGGGGCGCCAACGGCAGGGTGGTCAGCCGCACCCCGGGCAGCACCTCGGCGACGATCTCCTCGGCGATGCGCAGGTCGCCGACGGGCAGCAGCCGGTCCGGCCGGTTCCGGTCGTCCGGCTCGCCACCGGAGTAGCCGGCCACCTCCAGCCGCAGCCGCAGCCAGCCCTTCAGCCGCCAGAGCAGCGGCCAGGTCACCCCGATCGTCTGCACCCGGTCCAGTGGCACGGTCTGCACCCGGGTCTCCAGCAGGCCGTTGCGCACGCGCAGCCGGTCGTCCTCGCGGTCGAGCCGGAAGCTCCAGTCGTCGAGCACCCGGCGGACGGGTTGCAGGATCACGCCGGCCATCGCGGTCAGCGTGCTGGCCACCGCGATGAACGACCACGAGCCCGCGGAGAGGAACTGCGCCACCACGAAGACCAGGCCGAACGGGAGCAGGAACGCCTGCGGGGTGAGTAGCTGGCTGACCAGCAGGTCGGTGTTGCGTACCGCGTGCAGCGGCCGGCCGGTCGGCTCCGGCGCCGCCCCGGGGTGCTCGGCGGCCGGGGCGACCTCGCGGCCGGGCGCCCGACCCGCCACGGCGAGCAGCCGCTGCCGCAGCGCCTCCGCGTCGGCGACCCCGAGGTACGCCAGCGGCGCCTCGGTCTTGCCGCCGCCGACCACCTCCAGCCGCAGCTCGGCCAGGCCGGTGAGCTGGGCGAGCAGCGGCCGGACCACCTCCACTGCCTGCAACCGCTCCAGCGGGATCGCCCGGGTACGCCGCCAGAGCAGCCCCTCGTGCACCCGCAGTTCCCGCCCGACGATGTGGTAGCCCGTGTTCCACCAGCTGACCACCGCCAGCACGGTCGCGCCCAGCGCCAGCACCGCCACCAGCGCGGCGAACACGCCGAAGCCCACCCGGGACAGGGTGGACCAGGACAGGCCCGCGATCACCACGACCAGTGACTTCGCGCCGTGCAGCACCGGGCTCAGCGGGTGCAGCCGCTGCCGCGGCTCCTCCTCGACCGGGCCGGGCACGGGGCCGGGTGTGCCGGGCGTCGGAGGATAGGCGGACCCGGGGACATGGTCCCCGGGCGGCGGTCCATGTCCGGCTGGGCCGGGTGTCGGACCGTGCCCAGGTGGGCCGGGTGTCGGACCGTGTCCCGGTAGGCCGGACGCAGGGCCGTGGAGCGGTGGGCCGGACGCAGGACCGTAGGCCGGTGGGCCGGATGTCGGGTGGTGCGCCGGTGGGCCGGAGACCGGGCCGTATCCGGGTGGGCCGGAAACCGCGCCGTAGCCGGGTGGGCCGGAGACCGGGCCGAGGCCGGGTGGGGCGGCCGGGGCGGACGGCTCCGGTGGGACCGGCGCGGGCCCGGCGTCGGGCCGGGCCGGCTCCGGGCCGCGCGGCCCGTCGTTCACAGCCCCTCCGCGCGGTCTTCGCCCAGCGCGGTGAGCCGGTCGCGCAGCCGGGACGCCTCCTCCGGCCGCAGGCCGGGCACCCGGGCGTCGCTGGCCGCGGCGGCGGTGTGCAGCTGCACGGTGGCCAGCCGGAAGGCCCGTTCCAGCGGCCCGGCGCTGACGTCGACGAACTGCATCCGCGAGTACGGGACGATGGAGAGCCGACGGACCAGCAGCCCGTGCCGGACCAGCAGGTCGTTCTCGCGCTCGGCGTAGCCCCAGGCGTGAACGGCCCGGACGATCGCCACCGCCCGCCAGGCGCCGAGCAGCAGCACCACCGCGAACCCGACGCCGAAGCCCCAGTGACCGCTGAGCGCCCAGCCCAGCCCCAGCGCGGCCAGCACGACGGTCAGCCCCATCGCGAGCCGGAGCAGCTCCACCTTGATCAGGTCATGGGAGATCGGCTGCCACCGGACGGTGTCCGGCCAGGGTTCCAGGGCGCTGACCGGCGGCTGGGGTGGCTCGGTGCCGTTCACCGGAAAGGTCCGCTCTGCGCGCTCACCGTTCGAGCGTATGCGATCCCGGCAGCGCTGCGACCTCGCGTAGGAAGCCGCGCGCGTCGAGGAAGTCGCCGAGTGACGTCCGGTGCTGCGGGCAGGCCAGCCACGTCTTGCGCCGTTCGGCGTCGTGCAGGCGGGGATTGTTCCAGCGCAGCGCCCACTCGGCGGGAGCGCGGCAGCCGCGGGCCGAGCAGATCGGGGCCTCGTCGGCGGTGCTGGGATCGGTCACCCGGGCCAGTCTAGGGCGGGGTGCCGGAAGTTTGAGCGCCGGGCGACCACGGGGGGAGCCGCCCGGCGACGGGGTGAATCGTACACGCGCCGGACCCCGGTGTGTCCACCCTCGTTCAGCGATTCGGCGAACGGGACGCCGCGGTGGAAATCGGCTTCTCCCTCCGTCGGCTCTCAGCCCGGCATGCGAGTCTTGATACCGCACCACGCCGCGACGATCGATCATGCTGTGGAGGACCGGTGGCCCAGCCGACCACGCCCGACGCCCCGACCCCGAACGGGACGGCCCCCGAGACACCCGTGCCGGTGAGCACGCCGGCGCAGGACGCCACCCTGCTGGAACGGGCGCTGTTCGAGATCAAACGGGTCATCGTCGGCCAGGACCGGATGGTGGAGCGGATGTTCGTCGCGCTCCTCGCCCGGGGGCACTGCCTGCTGGAGGGCGTACCCGGGGTCGCCAAGACGCTGGCGGTGGAGACCCTGGCCAAGGTGGTCGGTGGGGACTTCGCCCGGGTGCAGTTCACCCCGGACCTGGTCCCCGCCGACATCATGGGCACCCGGATCTACCGGCAGTCCAGCGAGAAGTTCGACGTGGAGCTGGGCCCGGTCTTCGTGAACTTCCTGCTCGCCGACGAGATCAACCGGGCGCCGGCGAAGGTGCAGTCCGCGCTGCTGGAGGTGATGAGCGAGCGGCAGGTCTCCATCGGCGGCGAGACGCACCGGGTGCCGAACCCGTTCCTGGTGATGGCCACCCAGAACCCGATCGAGCAGGAGGGCGTCTACCCGCTGCCGGAGGCGCAGCGGGACCGGTTCCTGATGAAGATCGTGGTGGGCTACCCGACCGACGCCGAGGAACGCGAGATCGTCTACCGGATGGGCGTCGCCCCGCCGGAGCCGGCGCAGGTCTTCACCAGCGACGACCTGATCGCGTTGCAGCACCGTGCCGACCAGGTCTTCGTGCACAACGCGCTGGTCGACTACGCGGTCCGGCTGGTGCTGGCCACCCGTACCCCGGCCGAGCACGGCATGCCCGACGTCGCCCGGCTCATCCAGTACGGGGCCAGCCCGCGCGCCTCGCTCGGCCTGGTCCGGGCCACCCGGGCGCTGGCCCTGCTGCGGGGCCGCGACTACGCGCTGCCCCAGGACGTGCAGGACATCGCGCCGGACATCCTGCGGCACCGGCTGGTGCTCAGCTACGACGCGCTCGCCGACGACGTGCCCGCCGACCACGTGGTGCACCGGGTCATGTCGACGATCCCGCTGCCGTCGGTGGCACCCCGTCAGCAGGCGACTCCCGCGCCGGTGAGCGCCCCGCCCGGCGCCGGTTGGCCCGGGCAGCGGCCGTGACCTCACCCGTGCGCCCGGCCGACGCCGGCGGCGAGCGGACCGAGGCGGTGCTGTCCCGGTTGCAGCTGCTGGTCACCCGCAAGCTCGACGGCCTGCTCCAGGGCGACTACGCCGGGCTGCTGCCCGGGCCGGGCAGCGAGGCGGGGGAGTCGCGGGAGTACCGGCCCGGCGACGACGTACGCCGGATGGACTGGCCGGTCACCGCCCGGACCACCATGCCGCACGTGCGGCGGACGGTGGCCGACCGGGAGCTGGAGACCTGGCTGGCGGTGGACCTGTCGGCGAGCCTCGACTTCGGCACCGGACGCTGGCTCAAGCGGGACGTGGTGGTCGCCGCGACGGCGGCGCTGACCCACCTGACCGTGCGCGGCGGCAACCGGATCGGCGCGGTGATCGGCACCGGCGCGGAGCCCGTGGCGCCCACCGGCCGCTGGCGCAGCGCCCCGCCGCCGCCCACCGGGCCGGGCGTGCTGACCCGGGTGCCGGCCCGCTCCGGTCGCCGGGAGGCGCAGGCGTTGCTGCGGGCGGTCGCGCACACCCCGGTCCGGCCCGGGCGCAGCGACCTGGGCGCGCTGGTCGACCTGCTCAACCGCCCGCCGCGCCGGCGGGGCCTGGCGGTGGTGGTCTCGGACTTCCTCGCGCCGCCGCAGCAGTGGGGCCGGCCGCTGCGTAAGCTGCGGGTCCGGCACGACGTGCTGGCGATCGAGGTGGTCGACCCGCGCGAGTTGGAGCTGCCCGACGTGGGGGTGCTGCCGGTGGTCGACCCGGAGACCGGGGAGCTGCACGAGGTGCAGACCGCCGATCCCCGGCTGCGCCGGCGGTACGCCGAGGCGGCGGCCGCCCAGCGCGAGGCGATCGCCACCGAGCTGCGCGCCGCCGGCGCCGGGCACCTGCGCCTGCGTACCGACCGAGACTGGCTGCTGGACATGGTGCGATTCGTGGCCGCGCAGCGGCACGCGCGCACCCGGGGGACGACGCGATGATCCGTTTTCTGCAACCGTGGTGGCTGCTGGCCCTGCTGCCGGTGCTCGGCCTCGCCGCGCTCTACGTGTGGCGGCAGCGCCACCGCCGGGCGTACGCGATGCGGTTCACCAACGTGGACCTGCTGCGGACCCTGGCGCCCAAGGGGCTGGGCTGGCGGCGGCACGCCGCGGCCACCGCCTTCCTGCTCGCCCTGGTGGCGCTGGCGGCGGGGATGGCCCGCCCGGCGGTGGACACCCGGGAGCCCCTGGAACGGGCCACCGTGATGCTCGCCATCGACGTGTCGCTGTCCATGCAGGCCGACGACGTGGCGCCGAACCGGCTGGAGGCCGCGCAGGAGGCGGCGAAGCAGTTCGTCGGGGAGCTGCCGGAAAGCTACAACCTGGGGCTGGTCTCCTTCGCCAAGTCGGCGAACGTGCTGGTCGCCCCGACCAAGGACCGGGAGGCGGTGACGGCGGCGATCGACGGGCTGACCCTGGCCGAGGCGACCGCCACCGGCGAGGCGGTCTTCACCTGCCTGGAGGCGATCCGCTCGGTCCCGGCCGACGGCGCGGCGGGCATCCCGCCGGCCCGGATCGTGCTGCTCTCCGACGGCTTCCGCACCTCGGGCCGGTCGGTGGAGGAGGCCGGGGCGGCGGCGCAGGCGGCGAACGTGCCCGTCTCCACCATCGCCTTCGGCACCGACTCCGGGCAGGTCGACATCAACGGCCAGCCGCAGCGGGTACCGGTGGACCGGCTGGCGCTGGCGCAGCTCGCCGAGACCACCGAGGGCTACTTCTACGAGGCGGCCTCGGTCTCCGAGCTGAAGCAGGTCTACCAGGACATGGGCAGCTCGATCGGGTTCCGCACCGAGCCGCGCGAGATCACCCAGTGGTACGCGGGCGTGGCCCTGCTGCTGGCGCTCTGCGCCGGCGGGCTGAGCCTGCTCTGGTCGTCCCGGATGCTCTGACGCGCTCCGGGTCGGGGCGGTGCGGACGGGCCGTACGGCCGGCGGTGGTCAGTGACCGCCGCCGGCCAGGACGAAGACGACGGCCACCCAGACGGCGGCGAGGGTGAAGCCCAGCGGGGCGACGTAACGGCTCATGGACGGCTCCGGGTGGCGGCTGGACGGTCCGCGCGTGCGGGGGCGGACCGCAGGGGTTGAGCAGGACGCGCACACGAAGTCGTGACCGGGCGGCTCCACCGTGGGCCGTCCCGAGGGTGGGACGACGCGGGCCGGCCACCCCGGCGGCGGCCGGAGCGGGCGGTGCGGGGAGCGGGAGCTGGGTCAGCTCAGCGACTGAGTCGTGGCTCAGCGGGGCTGACGGAGGGCCCGGCCACGACTGGGAGGATCGCTATCTCGCACAGCGATCACCTCCTGCGGTCGGCGGGGCCCGGAACGCGGGCCGGACGCCGACCCGCAAACGCCGATCATCGTACAACGGGGACACCGCCGGCGCGCACCCGGCCGAGCGTCCGGACCGACCCGGCCGAAGGGTCGGCGAGCAGGGGCCGTGCAGCGCGTCCGGACCCCTCGGGCGGGGTCCCGGGCGGTCCGGGCGTTAGCGCTTACCTGCCGGTAACGCCTAGGCTCCGACCGACGCAGAGATCAGCTGAGCAGAGGGAGGACCCGTGGCCCGTACCGTGCTGGTGACCGGCGGCAACCGGGGGATCGGCCTGGCCATCGCGCAGGCGTTCGCCAAGCAGGGCGACCGGGTGGCGGTGACCCACCGCAGCGGCGACGCCCCCGAGGGGCTCTTCGGCGTGCGGTGCGACGTCACCGACGCGGCCTCGGTGGACGCGGCCTTCACCGCCGTCGAGGCCGAGCTGGGTCCGGTCGAGGTGCTGGTGGCCAACGCCGGCATCACCGACGACACGCTGCTGATGCGGATGTCCGAGGAGCAGTTCACCGGCGTGCTGGACACCAACCTCACCGGCACCTTCCGCTGCGCCAAGCGGGCCTCGACCAAGATGCTCCGGGCGAAGTGGGGCCGGATGATCTTCATCTCCTCGGTGGTCGGCCTCTACGGCGGCGTCGGCCAGGTCAACTACGCCGCCAGCAAGGCCGGCCTGGTGGGCGTGGCCCGCTCGATCACCCGCGAGCTGGGCAGCCGCAACATCACCGCCAACGTGGTCGCCCCCGGCTTCATCGACACCGACATGACCGCCAAGCTGCCCGACGAGCGCCGCGCCGAGTACCGCAAGGCCATCCCGGCCGGCCGGTTCGCCGAGCCGGACGAGGTCGCCGGCGTGGTCACCTGGCTGGCCTCGGACGCGGCCGGCTACATCTCCGGCGCCGTCATCCCGGTCGACGGCGGCCTCGGCATGGGCCACTGAGCACGACGATGGAGGAAACTGCAATGTCCGGACTGCTCGCCGGTAAGCGGCTGCTGGTCACCGGCGTCATCACCGACGCCTCGATCGCCTTCTCGGTGGCGAAGCTCGCCCAGGAGAACGGCGCGCAGGTCGTGCTCACCGGCTACGGCCGGCTCTCCCTGGTCGAGCGGATCGCCAAGCGGCTCCCCGAGCCGGCCCCGGTCATCGAGCTGGACGTGACGAACCCGGAGCACCTGGCCGGCCTGGCCGACCGGGTACGCGAGCACGTCGACGGCCTGGACGGGGTGGTGCACTCGATCGGTTTCGCCCCGCAGAGCTGCCTCGGCGGCGGTTTCCTCGACGCCCCGTGGGAGGACGTGGCCACCGCGTTGCAGGTCTCCACGTACTCGTACAAGTCGCTGGCCATGGCGGCGCTGCCGCTGATGTCGGCCGGCGGCGCGGTGGTCGGGCTCACCTTCGACGCCACCAAGGCGTGGCCGGTCTACGACTGGATGGGCGTGGCCAAGGCCGGCCTGGAGTCCGCCTCCCGCTACCTCGCGCTGCACCTGGGCAAGCAGGGCATCCGCAGCAACCTGGTCGCCGCCGGCCCGCTGCGCACCATCGCGGCCAAGTCCATCCCCGGCTTCGACCAGTTCGAGGACGCCTGGACCGAGCGCGCCCCGCTCGGCTGGAGCCTCACCGACCAGGAGCCGGCCGCCCGGGCCTGCCTGGCGCTGCTGTCGGACTGGTTCCCGGCCACCACCGGCGAGATCGTCCACGTGGACGGCGGCTACCACGCGATCGGGGCCTGAGCCACCGGCGCAACCGGGTGCTCCCGGGGTGCTCGCCGGGCCGTCACGGCCGTCGGGGGAGAATGGGACCATGGCGTACGACGCGTTGGTGCTGGTCTCCTTCGGCGGCCCGGAGCGGCCCGAGGACGTGCTGCCCTTCCTGCAGAACGTGACCCGGGGCCGGGGTGTCCCGCCCGAGCGGCTGGCGGAGGTCGCCGAGCACTACCTGCACTTCGGCGGGGTCTCCCCGATCAACCAGCAGTGCCGCGAACTGCTCGCCGCCATCCGGGAGGACTTCGCCGCCAACGGCGTCGACCTGCCGGTCTACTGGGGCAACCGCAACTGGGACCCGATGCTCGCCGACACCGTGGCGCAGATGCGCGACGACGGGGTCAAGCGGGCGCTGGCCTTCGTGACCAGCGCCTACGGCGGCTACTCCTCCTGTCGGCAGTACCAGGAGGACATCGCCGCGGCCCGGGCCGCCGTCGGCGCCGACGCCCCGGTGATCGAGAAGCTGCGCCAGTTCTGGGACCACCCCGGCTTCATCGAGCCGCACGTCGACGCGGTGCGGGCCGCCCTGGCCCAGCTCGACCCGGCGAAGCGGGCCACCACCCGGGTGGTGTTCACCGCGCACTCCATCCCCACCTCGGCGGCGGCCACCGCCGGCCCCACCGGCGGCCGGTACACCGCCCAGCTGGCGGAGGTCGCCCGGCTGGTGCACGCCGCCGCCGCGCCCGACCTGCCGTACGACCTGGTGTGGCAGAGCCGGTCCGGCCCGCCGCAGGTGCCGTGGCTGGAGCCGGACATCAACGACCACCTGACCGCGCTCGCCGAATCCGGGGTGACCGGCGTGGTGGTCAGCCCGATCGGCTTCGTCTCCGACCACCTGGAGGTGGTCTGGGACCTGGACACCGAGGCGCTGGAGACGGCCAAGCAGCTCGGCCTGGACTTCGTCCGGGCGGGCACCCCGGGCACCGACCCGCGCTTCGTGGCGATGGTCCGCGAACTGGTGGCCGAGCGCACCACGCCCGACGGGGAGCGGCTGCGCCGCCGCCTCGGCGAGCTGCCGATGTGGGACACCTGTCCCACGCCGTGCTGCGTGCCGGCCGCACGCCGTCGGTGAGACCCACCGATCCCGACACCCCCTGGGAAGAGACGATGCAGGACCGCAAGCCGGTGCAGAGCTGGCTGACCGACATGGACGGCGTGCTGGTGCACGAGGGCCAGCCGGTGCCGGGCGCGCCGGAGTTCATCAACCGGCTGCGCTCCTCGGGCAAGCCCTTCCTGGTGCTGACCAACAACTCGATATACACCCCGCGCGACCTCCAGGCCCGGCTCACCCGGATGGGCTTCGAGGTGCCCGAGCACGCGATCTGGACGGCGGCGCTGGCCACCGCCCAGTTCCTCGCCGACCAGCGGCCGGGCGGCACCGCGTACGCGATCGGGGAGGCCGGGCTGACCACGGCGCTGCACGCGGTCGGCTACGTGCTGACCGACTTCGCGCCGGACTACGTGGTGCTGGGGGAGACCCGCACCTACAGCTTCGAGGCGATCACGAAGGCGGTCCGGCTGATCAACGACGGGGCGCGGTTCATCTGCACCAACCCGGACGTCACCGGCCCGTCGGTGGAGGGCGCGCTGCCGGCCGCCGGCTCGGTCGCGGCGATGATCTCCAAGGCGACCGGGGTGGAGCCGTACTTCGTCGGCAAGCCCAACCCGATGATGATGCGCTCGGCGCTGAACACCATCAACGCGCACTCGGAGACCACCGCGATGATCGGCGACCGGATGGACACCGACATCCTCTGCGGCCTGGAGGCCGGGCTGGAGACCATCCTGGTGCTCACCGGGATCAGCACCCGGGTCGAGGCGGAGCGCTACCCGTACCGGCCGTCGCGGATCGTCAACTCGATCCTCGACCTCATCGACGAGATCTGACCCCAGGCGTCGCGCCGGCCGGGCGTCCGCCGCCCGGGCCGGCATTTCCCGGGTACGCCCTCAGGGACGCAGCGGAGCGTTGCAGGCGGCGACCAGCGCCTGCCGGCAGGCGGTGGTGAGCGGACGCAGCGCGGCGTCGCGCTGCTGGGCCTCGTAGTTGTTGATCGCCCCGCCCGGGGCGCTGTGCCCGGCCAGGGCGAGCACCCGGTCCAGCACGGCCGCCCGGGCGAAGAGCCGGCGGGCGCGCGGGTCGAAGCCGGGCGGCAGGTCGGTGGCGCCGTCCGGGCGGCGCAGCGCCGCGAGGGCGCCGGCCAGCTCGGGCCGCCACTGGGCCACGTCGAGCCGGGTCAGCGCGGCGGTCGTCTCGGCCAGCGCGGCGGCCAGCTCCGCCTCGGCCTCCGCCGCGCCGGGCGCCGACAGCGACGCCTTCGGCGCGTCGGCCGGCAGCGGATACACCCGCCAGAGCACCGTCTCCCAGGTCATCCCCGACCCGGACGTGTGCGTGCGTACCTCGGGGATCAGACCCAGCGGGCCGGCCACCACCGCCTCGCCGGCGAGCAGTGCCGCGCCGGCGAAGTCGCCGGGGCCGGGCAGGCCGCGCGGGTCGCCGGGGGCGGGCAGCACCAACCGGATCTCGTCGGGCGAGAGCTTGGCCAGGCTGGGCAGCGCGTCCCGTAGCGGGACGTCGGTCCAGGTGCCGGGAGCGTCCGCGACCAGGTGCTCCTCGTCGCCGGCGATGGATTCGGCGACCTCGTCGTACGGCACCAGCCCGGCGCGCCAGGCGCGTACCCAGGCAACGAACCGGCTCGACCGGCGCGGGGCAAGGGTGGCCGCGCCCGCTGCGGGGGAGGACATGCCGAAAGGGTACGTGGTCCCCGCCTGCCCTGTCTCGACTGCCGCTCCGGCCGCGTCACCTGCCCCGAACTGCCCGCTTCGCCCCTGCCCGACCCGCTCTGCCGCCGCTCCGGCGGCCCCCTCGGCCGCTCCGGCGCGCCGACCTCCCGGCACCGGCCTCACCCGACTCGCATTCCGCCGCCTCGGGCCTCGGCGGGTTGCCGCGCCGCACTCCCGCCCCATGATCGGGTCGCATTCTCCGACCCGATCCCCGGCGTGTCGGATCGGAAACCGTGACCCGATCATGAGGAGCCCTGGTTAGGGGCGGCGGCGGGCGGCCAGGGGGTGTGGCGGCGCGTCGGCGGGCGGCGCGCCGGGGCGGCCGTTAGGTTGATCGACATGGCGCGGCGATACGGCGAGGACGTGCTGGCGGGGGACTGGCGGCGGCGGAAGGTGACCCCGGAGGTCGACGCCGAACCGGACCTGGTGGTCGAGGACGCCGACTCCGGCTTCTGCGGCGCGGTGGTCGGGTTCGAGTCCGGCGCGGTGGTGCTGGAGGACCGGCACGGCCGGCGGCGCAACTTCCCGCTGCTGCCGGCGGCGTTCCTGCTCGACGGCCGACCGGTGACGCTGCGCCGACCGACCCGGGCGCCGGTGCCGGCGGCCCGCCGGCGCACCGCGTCCGGTTCGATCGCGGTGGAGAACGTCCGGGCGCAGGTGGCCAAGGCCAGCCGGATCTGGGTGGAGGGCGTGCACGACGCCGCCCTGGTGGAGCGGATCTGGGGTGACGACCTGCGGATCGAGGGCGTGGTGGTCGAGCCCCTGGACGGCATCGACGCCCTGGATGCCGAGGTGCGCGCCTTCGCGCCGGGCCCGACCCGGCGACTCGGGGTGCTGGCCGACCACCTGGTGCCGGGCTCCAAGGAGAGCCGCATCGTGGCCAGGGTGACCTCGCCGCACGTGCTGGTCACCGGCCACCCGTACGTCGACGTCTGGCAGGCCGTGAAGCCCGCCGCGCTGGGCATCCCGGCGTGGCCGGTGGTACCGCCGGGACGGCCCTGGAAGGAGGGTGTCTGCGCGGCGCTCGGGGTGGCCGAGCCGGCGGACATGTGGCGGCACATCCTGTCCCGGGTCGACAGCTTCGCCGACGTGGAGACCCCGCTGATCAACGCGATGGAACGCCTGATCGACTTCGTCACCGAGCCCGGCTGACGCCTCGCCGGGCCGGCGACGACGGAGCGGACTCAGGGCTCCTGGTCGGGGGTGCGGGTGAAGACGAACGTGGCCAGGTCGAGGGCGACCGCCCGGCCGGCGTCGTCGCGGACGACGGTGAGGATCTCGCCGTCCTGCGCGCCGCTGCGGCCCCGCCAGCGGTCCCGGCCCTCGGGGGTGAACCGGAGCACCGGCTCGCCGACCCGGCCGGCCCGCAGCTCGCCCGCGGCGTCGACGCGGAACTCGAACTCGACGCCCATCCACCACCATCGGCCGGTCAGCTCGGCGACCTCCTCGGCGGGCGGTGCGGCGGCCGGCCGCCACGGCGTCACCGGCTCCGGCTCGGTGTCCAGCACCAGAGTGAGCAACCGCCGGGCGAGCCCGCCCAGGTGGGCCGAGCGCAGCCCGTACGAGTTGGCGTAGCCGACCACGGCGGTACGGCTCGGGCGGTGCACGGCCAGCGCGGCGACGTACCCGGGCATCGAGCCGCCGTGACCCACGTAGACCCGGTCGCCGACCCGGTAGAGCTCCACCCCGAGGCCGTGCCCGCCGGTCCATGAGTCCAGGTCGCTGATCACCACGGGCGCGCACATCTCGGTCAGCGTCTCCGGCGCCAGCACGGCCGGCGTCGGGTCGGCGAGGAACGCCGCCCAGCGGGCCAGGTCCGCCACGGTGGACCAGAGCTGCCCGGCGGGCGCCATCGCCCCGGTGTCGGTACGCGGTTCCTCCCGCAGCGTGTCGTGCCAGGGGTGCACCACGTAGCCGCGGGCGTACGGCTCGCTGGCGTCGTAGGTGGTGCGGTCCATGCCGAGCGGCGTCAGGATCCGTTCCCGCATCAGCTCCGCCCACGGCGTGCCGGTGATCCGTTCCAGCACCCCGCCGAGCAGCCCGTACGCCAGGTTGGAGTAGTGGTACGCCCGGTGCGGCGGGTACGCGATCTTCTCGGGGGTGAGCCCGGCGACCAGCGCGGCCAGGTCGCCGCCCTCGCTCCGCTCCCACCACCGCCCGTCCGGTTCCCGTTGCAGCCCGCCGGCGTGCCCGAGGAGCTGGCGCAGGGTGAGCGCGCCGACCGGCGTGCCGGGCAGGTGCCGCTCCAGCGGGTCGTCCAGGGCGAGCCGGCCGGCGTCGCGTTCCTGCATGACCAGCGTCGCCGTCATGGTCTTGCTGATCGAGCCGAGCCGGTACTGCAGGTCGGCGTCGGGGCGCGGGTGGTCCCCGGCGGCGGCGAGGTGGGCGAGCGCCCCGTCGCGGACGACACCCAGCGCCAGCGACGGCGCGCGGCCGGTGGACTGTGCCTGCGCGACCAGCGCATCGGCCCGGCGGACGGTCTCGGGCAGCAGGGGCACGGGGTTCTCCTCGGTCAGTTCCGGCCTTCCCCGCGAGCTTACTGATCATGGGGGTCGGCGCGGCGTGCGTCGGCGTGTCACGATTGATTGGTGGACGCCGTGGTGTGGGTCGTACTGGGTGTGCTGTTGGGCGTCGCCGAGATCTTCACGACGACGTTCTTTCTGATCATGTTCGCGGCCGGTGCCTTCGCCGCCGCCGGAGCCGCCGCGCTGGGCGCCCCGGTCCCGGTGCAGGCGCTGGTGTTCGCCGCTGTGTCGGTGCTCTCGGTGGCGTTGGTCCGGCCGGTCATCGCGCGGCACGCGCGCAGCGCGCTGGAGAGCGGCGAGCAGGCGTTCGGGGTGGAGGCGCTGGAGGGCGTCACCGCGCTGGTGCTGGAGCGGGTCGACGACGGGCGCGGGCTTGTCAAGATCGACGGTGAGCTGTGGAGCGCGCGGTCGTACGACGCGACGCAATCGTTCGAGCCCGGTGAGCGGGTTCAGGTGATCAAGGTCCGGGGCGCCACCGCCCTGGTGTGGCAGGACGACATTTCCTCCCCCGGCGAGTTGCCGGAAGCGAAAAGGTGAGCGGTATGGAGTTTGCAGCGGTCCTGTTGGTGGCCGTGGCCCTGATCGTCGTGGTGACGCTGGTCAAGGCGGTACGCATCGTGCCGCAGCAGCGTCAGGACGTGGTGGAGCGGCTCGGAAAGTACAAGCGCACCTTGAACCCGGGCCTGAACCTGCTGGTCCCGTTCATCGACGCGGTGCGTACCAAGGTCGACATGCGCGAGCAGGTGGTCAGCTTCCCGCCGCAGCCGGTGATCACCTCGGACAACCTGGTCGTGTCGATCGACACGGTCCTCTACTACAAGGTGGTCGACGCGGTCCGGGCCACCTACGAGATCGCCAACTTCATCCAGGCGATCGAGCAGCTCACCGTGACCACGCTGCGTAACGTGATCGGCTCGCTGGACCTGGAGCGGGCGCTGACCAGCCGCGAGGAGATCAACCGGCACCTCTCCGGTGTGCTGGACGAGACCACCGGACGCTGGGGCATCAAGGTCACCCGGGTGGAGATCAAGGCGATCGAGCCGCCGGCGAGCATCCGGGACTCGATGGAGAAGCAGATGCGCGCCGAGCGGGACCGCCGGGCGGCGATCCTGACCGCGGAGGGGCACAAGCAGTCGCAGATCCTCACCGCCGAGGGTGAGAAGCAGTCCGCGGTGCTGCGCGCCGACGGTGACCGGCAGGCCAGGATCCTCCAGGCCGAGGGTCAGGCCAAGGCGATCCGGACCGTCTTCGACGCCATCCACCAGGCCAACCCGAGCCAGAAGGTGCTGGCCTACCAGTACCTCCAGGCACTGCCGCAGATCGCCAACGGCACCGCCAACAAGGTCTGGATCGTCCCGGCCGAGCTGACCAAGGCCCTGGAAGGGATGGGCGGCGCGCTGGGCGGGCTGGCCGGAATGGTGGGTGACCTTCCCGCGCCGGAAGCGGCCGACCACGCGAGCCAGGTCGAGCGCGAGGCCGCGGAGGCGGCCCGGGCGGCGGCCTCCGCCGCCCAGGAGATCCACGACGAGGTACGCGTCGCCGAGGCGCAGGCCACCGGCGGCAAGGCCCCGCAGGGGCTGCCCGCGCCGGAACCGGTCTCCCCGGAGAGCCTGATCAACGACCCCGCGGACCAGCGCGCCCGCGGCTGATCCGCCGGCCGTCCCGAGCCGGACGGCAAATGCGAGAAACACTCATGCGGCGTCCCGGCGCCTGCCACGATCGGTCTGATGGACGGGTGGTGGCCAGGAGCCGGGGCGCCGAATGCGTCCCCACGCCGCCCGTCGGAGCGAGCGAGGTGACCATGGACCCGGCGAAGCGGCTCTTCTCCAGCACCCCCGTCCCCGGCGCGCACGATCCCACCGGCCCGCTGGGCACCCGCCGGACTGGCGGGGGATTCGGGGTGCTGCCCTTCGTCGGCGACCCGGGTCCGGCGGCGCCGGCCACCAACGCCAGCTGGGCCTTTTCCCTGCGGCGCCTCGCCCGCGCGGCGGTCTGGCTGCTGCCCGCGTACGCGGTGCTCTTCGGCGTGGTGGCGATGGCCAGCGACGGCGGGGTGGGCAACGACCCGTACCCGGCCGACGGCCGGCCGCTCTACCTGCTGGGCTGGGTCGCCGCGGTCTGGCTGGGCCTGCTCGCCCTGCTGGCGTTGACCGGGCTGCTCGCCGCCACCCGCGACCGTCGGGTGGCCGTCGCCGGGCTGCTGGTCAGCATCGCCGGCACCGTACTGATGCTGCCCTTCACCGGGCTGGCCGAGGCGACCCCGGTCTTCGGCACCACCGCCCGGATGCTGGTCCTGGTCGGCGCGACCTTCTACAGCGTGGGCTGGCTGCTCACCGGCTGGTCGGTGGCCCGCTCCGGGACGTTCTCCATCGGCGACGGGGTGATGCTGATGATCGCCGCGCCGCTGCTCGGCCTCGGTGGCGCGCTGATCGGCTCGTTGCAGACCTTCGGCGCCATCTTCGTGCTGATCGCGGGGATCGGCATCGGCTACCGGTCCGGCCGGCTGATCCCGGCCGCGATCGCCCGCGACGCCGCCACCGCCAGCGTCGCCACCCCGACCGGCGGCCCTCAGGGCCCCCTCTCCGCCGCCTGACCGTCAGATCGAGACGAGCCGCCCTCTCCACGACGACCGACCCCAGGAGGGTCCGGAGGGGAGCGGCAGGCGGGAAAGGGACGGCAGGGCGGTGGGACGGAGAGATGGCTGCCAGCTCACCGTGAGTTAGCTGACAATCGCGTGCCGGGGTGGGCCGTCGCTCACCTCGGTGGCAATCCTGGACACCATGCCCCGACCCCGGTCGCCGCTGTCGCGGCTCTTCACCGTGCTGCTCGCCGGCCTGCTGGCCGGCCTCGTGCTCGCGGTCGCCGCGCTGCCGGGCAACCTGCTCGCCGGGGTCGCCGCCAAGGCGGCCCTCGGGGCGTATGACGAGCTGCCGGCGGCGCTGCGCACGCCGGCCACCCCGCAGCGTTCCTACCTCTACGCCAACGACGGCACGACGCTGCTCACCACGTTCTACGACGTCAACCGCACCGACGTGCCGCTGGCCGAGATCGCCCCGGTGATGCGGCAGGCCATCGTGGCCGCCGAGGACCGGCGCTTCTACTCGCACAGCGGGGCCGACCTGCGCGGCCTGGTGCGCGCCGTGGTCGCCAACCTCACCGGCGGTGCGGCGCAGGGCGGCTCGACGCTGACCATGCAGTACGTCCGCAACGTGCTCAAGACCGATCCCGGCCGCAGCGCCGAGCAGCGGCAGGCCGCCACCGAGCAGACCGTCGGGCGCAAGCTCCAGGAGATCCGGTACGCCACCGCGCTGGAGGACTCCCTCGGCAAGGACGAGATCCTCAACCGCTACCTGAACATCGCGTACTTCGGCTCCGGGGCGTACGGCATCGCGGCGGCCAGCCAGCGCTACTTCGGCAAGGCGCCGGCCGACCTGACCCTCGGCGAGGCCGCCCTGCTCGCCGGCCTGGTCCAGTCCCCGGACGAGTACAGCCCGATCGACGGGGACGCCGACGCGGCGCTGACCCGGCGCGGGTACGTGCTCGACGCGATGGTCGAGACCGGCGTGATCACCGAGGCTCGGGCCGCGCAGGCGCGGGCCGAGAAGCTGACGCTGAAGCCCACCGCCCAGCCCAACGGCTGTGCGGCGACCCGGACCGACGACGCCGGTTTCTTCTGCGACTACCTGCGCCGCTGGTGGCTGCAGCAGCCCGCGTTCGGCGCCACCGCCGAGGAGCGGGAGCAGGCGTTGCGCCGGGGCGGCTACCGGGTGGTCACCTCGCTCGACCCGGACGTGCAGGCCACCGCGGCCAGCCAGGCCCGCAAGGTGTACGCCGACGACGACGCGCGGGCGCTGCCGATCGCCGCGGTCGAGCCGGGCACCGGCCGGGTGCTGGCGATGGCGGTCAACCGGCAGTACGGCGTGGCCGAGAAGCAGACGGTCAACCCGCTGATCTCCGGCGGCGGCAGCGTCGAGGGCTACCAGGCGGGTTCGACCTTCAAGCTCTTCACCATGCTCGCCGCGCTGGAGGCCGGCAAGCCCCTGGCCACCGGCTTCGACGCCCCCAGCCGCCTGCCCACCCGGTACGCCGCCGAGGGGGAGGCCAGCTGCGACGGCAGGTGGTGCCCGGCCAACGCCAACCCGGAGCGGATGGACGGCTACCGGATGATGTGGGACGGCTTCGGCCGCTCCGTGAACACCTACTTCGTCTGGCTGGCCGAGCAGGTCGGCCAGGACAAGGTGGTGGAGATGGCCCAGCGCCTCGGCATCACCTTCCGGGCCGAGGCCGACGCCGCCTTCGCCGCCGACAACGCCGCCAACTGGGGAGCGTTCACGCTGGGCGTGGCCGCCACCACCCCGCTCGACCTGGCCAACGCGTACGCCACCGTGGCCGCCGAGGGGACGTACTGCGTCCCGACGCCGGTGGTGTCGGTGACCGCGCCGGACGGCACGAAGGTGCCGGTCGGCCAGCCCTCCTGCAAGCGCGTGCTGGAGGCCGACGTGGCCCGGGCCGCCACCGACGCCGCCCGCTGCCCGGTCGGTCAGCAGTCCGCGTACGGGCAGTGCAACGGCGGCACGGCCAGCGGGGTGGACCGGATCGTGGGCCGCCCGGTCGCCGGCAAGACCGGTAGCTCCGAGCAGAACGCCACCGAGACCTTCGTCGGGTTCACCCCGCAGGTGGCGGTCGCGGGCATCGCCGCCAACCCGGACGACCCGAGCGACGCGGTCGGCGCCGCCGTGCAGACGAAGGTGATCGACGCGGTCGCCCGGACCATCCGGGCCGCGGTCGACGGCCAGCCGGTCCGCGACTTCACCGCGCCCAGCCGCGAGCTGGCCGGCAACCCGCAGCGCCCCGAGCCGCCGCGGCCGTCGCCCCGCCCCACCGAACCGCAGCGCGAGCGGGAGATCCCCTCCGACATCCTGCGCTGGCTGGAGAACCGCCGCGGCTGACCCGTCGAGATCTTGGACAGTTGCCGTTCCGTTCGGACGGTAACTGTCCAAGATTCACCGCGCCGGGGTGACCAGCGGCCGGACCAGCCGGTCGAGGGCGGCGGCCACCGCCGTCGGGTCGGCCTCGCCGTCGAGCACCCGGAAGCCGGCGAACTCCGGCAGCGCCCGGTAGGCGGCGTCCAGCGCGGTCAGGTGGTCCAGCTCCTCGGTGTCGATGCCCCGCTCGTGCACCCGCCGCTGCGCCAGCGCCGGCGACACCGCCATGAAGCAGACCAGGTCGGGGCGGGGAAAGAGCGCGTACGCCGCCCGGGCCAGCCGTATACCGCGGTCGCCGCGGGCCCGCATGATCACGTACTGGCACCAGGTCCAGCGGTCCATCACGCCGACCCGCCCGGTCAGCCGGACCCCGGCGAGCGCCCGGGCCACGGCCAGCCAGCGCACCGCCGACTCCAGCGCCGGGTAGCAGCGCCGGCCGAACAGGTGCACGCCGTCGCGCCGGCCGAGCCGGCGGGCCAGCGCGTTCCACAGCGGCCGGCCGCCGGCGTTCTCGAAGTACGTGGCCGGGACACCGCGCTCGGAGAGCCGCCGGGCCAGCGCCCGGGCCTGCGTCGACTTGCCGGAGCCGTCGACCCCGAGCAGCGCGATGATCACGGGACGGGCCATGCCGCAGCACGCTAGCCGGTCCGGGCAAAAAATCTCGGCCGAGCTGTCGGGAACCGTCGTCCCGCTCCGACCCACCGGTGAGAGCGCCCCCGCGGGCGCCCCGAGCGTGAGGAGAGGTCATGCGCAAGGTCATTTACTGGGTCCACCAGTCCCTCGACGGCTTCATCGAGGGCCCGAACGGCGAGTTCGACTGGCCGTCGATGGGGCCGGAGCTGTCCGCGTACTCCCTGGAGCTGACCGACCGGGTCGGCGCCTTCGCCTACGGACGCAAGGTCTGGGAGATGATGTCCTGGTACTGGCCGCGCGCCGAGTCGATGTCGACGGATCCGCACGACCTGGCATTCGCCCCGATCTGGCGGCGGACCCCGAAGGTCGTCGTCTCCCGGACGCTGACCGGCGCCGAGTGGGACGCGCAGGTGGTCGGCGGCGACGACCTCGCCAAGGAGATGACCGCGCTCAAGGAACAGCCGGGCGGGGACCTGCTGCTCACCGGCGGCGCCGGCGCCGCCGCAGCGCTGACCGCCCTCGGCCTGATCGACGAGTACCAGGTGATCGTGCACCCGGTCGTGCTCGGCGGCGGCCGACCGGTCTTCCCCGGCGGCGCGGAGCGGTTCGACCTGCGGCTGGCCGGGTCGTGCGTCTTCGACGGCCGGAGCGTGCTGCTGCGCTACGAGCGTGCGGCGGGGTGAGGGTGGCCCGGATCGCCCCGCCGACCCGCCCCGGCCGCCGCGCGACGGGCACCCGGCAGAATCATCGCCGTGCCCGTCCACCAGATCACCGACCCCGACGACGACCGGATCGCCGACTACCGCGCGTTGACCGACGTCGAGCTGCGTACCCGCTGGGAGCCCCCGCACGGGCTCTTCATCGCCGAGGGGGAGCTGGTGCTGCGGCGGGCTCTGCGCGCCGGCTACCCCGCCCGGTCGTACCTGGTCGACGCCAAGCGCGCCGACCAGCTCGCCGACCTCGACACCGGTGACGCGCCGGTCTACGCCGCCACCCCGGACGTGCTCCAGCGGGCCACCGGGTTCCACGTGCACCGGGGCGTGCTCGCCTCGTTCCGCCGCAAGCCGCTGCCGACCGCCGCCGAGGTGCTGGCCACCGCCCGCCGGGTGGTGATCCTCGAAGACGTGAACAACCATACGAATCTGGGCGCGATCTTCCGGGCGGTGGCCGGGCTCGGGGTGGACGCGGTGCTGCTCTCCCCGACCTGCGCCGACCCGCTCTACCGGCGCAGCGTACGGGTGAGCATGGGCGAGGTCTTCGCCGTCCCGTACGCGAAGCTGGAGCCCTGGCCCGACGCGCTCGCCGAGGTCCGGGCGGCCGGGTTCACCGTGCTGGCGATGACCCCGGCCCCGGACGCGGTGCCCATCCAGCATCTCGACGCCACCCAGCGGGCCCGCGCCGCGTTGCTGCTCGGCGCGGAGGGCGCCGGGCTGACCCGGGCCGCGATGGACGCCAGCGACGCCCGGGTGGTCATCCCGATGCGCCGGGGCGTCGACTCGCTCAACGTGGCCGCGGCGACCGCGGTGGCCTGCTGGGAGCTGGGACGCGACGACCCGCTCTGACCGGCGGGGCGGCCTCTCGTCGGGCCGGGTCACGGACGGTAGCGTGTCGCCCGTGTTCCCTACCGTGCGTGAGGTGTTGGCGCTGGACCCGGTCCGCCACGGCGCGCCGCGCCTGGTCGCCGGGGACGCCGGTCTGGACGCGTCGGTGCGGTGGGTGCACGTGGCCGAGGTGCCGGACATCGCCACCCTGCTCGGCGGGGGCGAACTGGTGCTGACCACCGGCATCGGGCTGCCCGCCGACGACGCGGGTCTGCGCGCCTTCATCGGCGACCTGGCCGACGTGGGCGTCTCCGGGCTGGTGGTGGAGCTGGGCCGCCGGTACGTCAGCGGGGTGCCCCGGGTGATGGCCGCCGCCGCCGAGCGGCGTGGGCTGCCCCTGGTGGAGCTGCGCCGGGCGACGCCGTTCGTGCGGATCACCGAGGCCGTGCACGCGCTGATCGTGGACGCCCAGCTCACCGAGTTGCGGGCCACGGAGGAGATCCACCAGCGGTTCACCGAACTGTCGGTGGAGGGCGCCGGCCCGGCCGAGGTGGTGCGGCAGGCCGCCGAACTGGCCGGCTGCCCGGTGGTGCTGGAGAACCTGTCCCGGCAGGTCCTCGCCTACGACGCGGCGGGAGAGAGCGCGGAGCTGCTGCTGGACGCCTGGGAGCAGCACTCGCGGCGGATCCGTCCCGCCGGGCGGACCGCGTACGACTCCGACAGCGGGTGGTTGGTGACCACGGTCGGCGCGCGGGGGCAGGACTGGGGTCGGCTGCTGTTGCGCTGGCCCGGCGGGGGAGACCTGGCCGGTGGGGCCACGCTCGGTGGGCGTGCGGTGGGTACCCCGCCGACCCGGCTGACGATCCTGGTGGAGCGGGCCGCGTCCACGCTGGCGCTGGGCCGGCTCATCCGGCGCGACGCCGAAGGGCTGGAACGGCAGATCCACCGCACCCTGCTGACCGCCCTGCTCGACCACTCCCGCCCGGTGGACGAGGTGGCGCTGCGGGCGCGGGCGCTCGGCGTGACGTTGGAGCGCCGGCACCTGGTCGGGGTGGTGGTCCGGCACCGCCTCGACGACCCGGCCGCCGAGGGCGCGTCGGGGGAGAGCGGGCTGTCGGCGGAGGCCGCCCCGGAGGCCGGCCCGGCGCGGCTGCGGGATCTCGCCGAGGCGGTCGGGCAGGCGTTGCGGGAGGCGAAGCTGACCGGGCTGAGCAGCGCGGTCGACGACCAGGCGGTGGGCGCCCTGCTCGCCCTGCCGGACGCGGCCGGGGAGGAACGGGCGCTGAGCGCGTTCGCCACCGCCCTGCGCCGGATCCGGCTCGACACCGCCCCGGCCCGTGCCGCGGTGGCCGGTGCCGTGGGGCCGGACGCGGTGATCGTCGCCGCCGGGTCCGGGGTGGGCGGCCTGCGGGAGGCCCGGCGTTCGCTCATCGAGGCCCGGCAGATCGCCGACGCGGCCCGCCGCGACCGCCGCGACCTGCCCATCTTCCGGCTACCCCACGTCGGGCTCGCCGGACTGCTGCACCTGCTGCGCGACGAGCCCCGGGTGCAGACCTTCGTCGAGCGGGAACTCGGCGCGCTGCTCGCCCACGACGCCCAGCACCCCCGCGACCAGCTGCTCGGCACGCTGCGCGCGTACCTGGAACAGGGGCGCAACAAGTCGGCGGCGGCCGCGGCGGCGCACCTGTCCCGGCCGGCGTTCTACGAGCGGCTGGCCCGCATCGCCCGCATCCTCGACGTCGACCTCGACTCGGTGGAGGCCTGCCTCTCCCTGCACGTCGCCCTGCTCGCCCTCGATGCCATCCGCACCCCCTGACCCTCGCACGCGCCCGCCCGGGCATTGACGCTGTTGATCATGAAGTTGGCGGCGGGATTCGCCCGTTCCGTCCCCGCCAACTTCATGATCAACCAGGCTGGTGCCGGGGGGGTCAGGTGAGGGCGGTGAGGGTTTTGGCGTAGGGGGCGGGGACGAAGTTCGGGCCGCCGGGGGTGAAGACGTCGGAGGCTGCCGCGGCCGACCAGGCGGTTTCCGGGACCGCGTCGACCAGGGCCCGGACGACCGGGGCCTCGCGCCACTGCTCCTGCTCGGCGAGCAGGCTCAGCGCCACCACCGACTCCTCCACCTCGCCGACGCACTCGAACGGCTTGTGCCCGTCCACGCCGAGCAGCTCCCGGTAGCCAGGGATCTGGCTCTCGTCGGCCAGCAGGTCGTCGCCGAAGATGCGCACCACCCGCTCGCGCGGCATGAACGGCGCCATGGCCAGGAAGACGAACCGGCACTTCGGGCAGTCGCGGCACCAGCGCTCGCTCGCGTCGCGCAGCTTGAACGCGGCGTTGCAGCTGGTCACCACCGCGTCGTACCGGTCGATCCCGGCGAAGAGCCGGGCGATGTGCAGCTCCGACAGCGAGCGCAGCAGCGAGAAGTACGGCTCGGTGAGACCGGCGTGCTCGGCCAGCGCCGCCCGCAGCAGCCCCTCCGCCTCGACGCCCTTGGACCACTGGTGGTTGATCTCGTGACCGTTCCAGATCAGGTTCGGGTCGGACGCGGAACGCTCGTTGGACATCACCACCGGCCCGAGCCCGTGCAGCACGGCGGTGGCGACCGCGATCAGCGAGTTGATCGCGGTGACCGGGATGTGGCCGTTGAGCGCGCCGGCCGCGTTGAGGTCGAACAGCACCGGGTCGATCCGCCGGCGGGCCGCCAGCGGGGCGAGACCGGACGCCTCGTTCACCGAGACGATCACGTGGTTCGGGTTGACCGAGAACGGCACCGGGTCGAAGCCGGCCTTGCGCAGCGCCTCCAGGCTGACGATGGAGTCCTTGCCGCCGCCGACCGCCGAGAGCGGACGCCGGTCGGAGTCGTCGTACTCGCGGGCCGGGGAGACGGTGCCGGAGGGCACCTCGGGGCGCAGATCGAGCACGTGCGGCAGCTGGTTGCGGTAGGCGTACTCGGCCAGGCCCTTGGTGTAGACGGCGGTGACCAGCTCGGCGGCGGCCGGGCCCAGCGGCGCCGGCAGCACCAGCCGGCGCGGCGCGGCGGCCTTGTAGTAGCTGACGCCGGCGACCACGTGCAGCAACTCCAGGACCCGGCCCAGGGCGGCCACGGTGTCGTCCGACGGTGGGTCGGCGGGCAGCGGCAGCGTGATCACCTCGGTGAACCGCTGCTCACCGTCGGGGCCGGTCAGCTTGTAGTCGAACAACGCCTCACCGGTGGCGAGGTCGATCGAGTAGGACGGGAAAGTGAAGGCGTCCATCCGCCGGAGCTGCTCGTTGGGCACACGCCATACTAGGCCCTGGTTCGTCCGGCCGTGTCCGGCTGCGCGGACCATGCCCCGTGCCACGCCGTCGAGATCCCCGAGGAGAGAGCCCGTGCGCCTGTCTGACCTGCGCGGACGTACCGTCGCCGTCTGGGGGGCCGGCCGTGAGGGCCGGGCCGCCGTGACCGCCATCGCCGCGCACGGCCCCGCCGACCTGGTCGCCGTGGACGACAGCGCCAACTTCCTCACCCTGCCCTGGGAGGGGCCGCTCGCCGAGGCCGCGCCCCTGGTCACCGGCGAGGCGGGCTTCGACCGGCTGGCCGCCGCCGACGTCGTGGTCCGCTCCCCGGGCGTGCCGAACACCCACCCCTGGATGGTGCAGCTGCGCGCCCGGGCCGCCACGATCACCCAGGGCACCGCGCTCTGGATGGCCGACCACGCGGACCGGACCGTCGGGGTCACCGGAAGCAAGGGCAAGAGCACCACGTCCAGCCTGATCAGCCACCTGCTCGCCGCGGTCGACCGGCCCAACGTCTTCGGCGGCAACATCGGGGTGCCCACCCTCGACCTGCCCGAGGCCGACCTGTACGTGCTGGAACTGTCCAGCTACCAGTGCAGCGACCTGACCGAATCGCCGCGGGTCGCCGTGGTCACCGCGCTCTTCCCCGAGCACCTCGACGCGCACGGCGGCGAGGCCGAGTACTACCGGGACAAGCTCAACCTGCTGGCGTACGGCCCGCGGACCGTGGTGGTCAACGGCGCCGACCCGCGGCTCGCCCTCGAACTCGGCGACCGGGCCGCCGTGCGCGCCGGCCGGCCCGACACCGCCCACGTGGCGAGCGGCCCCGACGGCACGCCCTGGTTCCACCTGGCCGACCAGCCGCTCTTCCCGCGCGCCGTGCTGCCGCTGGTCGGCCGGCACAACGAGGGCAACCTCTGCGTGGCGCTGGCCGTGCTCGACGCGCTCGGCGTGGACGTGGTGGCGCGCAAGGACACCCTGGCCGTGGCGGTCGCCGAGTTCCAGGGCCTGGCCCACCGGCTGACCGAGATCGCCGACCCGTCCGGGCTCACCTTCGTCGACGACACCCTCGCCACCAGCCCGTACGCGGCCATGCACGCGATCGACGCGTACGAGGGGCGGCCGTTGACGGTGATCGTCGGCGGCACCGATCGGGGCCTGGACTACAGCCCGCTCGCCGCGCACCTCGCCGAGCGGGAGATCACCGTGATCGGCATCCCGGACAGCGGCCCCCGCATCGTCGAGGCGCTGGCCGGACTGCCGGGGGTGCGTACCGAGACCGCCGAGGACCTGGTCGCGGCGGTGGGACTGTCCCGCAAGCTCACCCCGGCCGGCGGGGTGGTCCTGCTCTCGCCGGCCGCGCCCAGCTACGGGCGGTTCCGCAACTTCGAGCACCGCTCCGAGGTGTTCGCCCAGGCGGTCGCCGACACCGCGCCGTGACGGCCGCCGGAGGCCAGGCCGGAGCCGGGGAGCCCGCCGGTTCCCGTCCGCGCCGCGCGCACCCCACCGACCGGTACGGTTCCAACACCGAGCTGTATGCCAACCCGGGCCTGGTCGAGGGCGCCGAGTACGCCCTGCGCTGCTGCCACCGGTGCGCCCCGGACGACCACCCCGCCTGCGCGACGGGGAGGACGCAGACGGCGGTCCTCGCGCCGCACGGTGGCGGCATCGAGGCGGGCACGTCGGAGTTGTGCCTCGCGGTCGCCGGCCATCACCCGGCGACCCTGGAGCCGAGCACCGACGGCAAGGGGTTGCACCACTACTGGATGTTCGAGGGGCTGCTCGGCTCCGGCAACGCCGCCCTGCACGTGACCTCGGTGAACTGCGACGACCCGTGGGCGGAGTCGATCTGCGGCGGCGTCCGCCACGCGGTCGCCCTGCACGGGTGCACGGCGGCGCAGGCCGGTGAGCCGGACGGGACCGAGGCGGTGGTGATCGGCGGGCTGGACGCCACGCTGCGGGACCTGCTGCGCCGGGAGTTGGCGAAGGTCGGCGTCACGGTCGCCCGGCGGGCCAACGGCGCCATCGACGGCACCAGCCTGCGGAACATCTGCAACCGGACGTCGTCGAGGGCGGGCGCGCAACTGGAGCTGACCACGCCGCTGCGCGAGGCGATGTTCGGCACCAACACCCCCGCCGAACGCCAGCACACCACCCGGCCGCTGTTCTGGGACTTCGTGTCCGCGACCCGGACGGCACTCGCCCTGCGCGCCGACGCCTGACGGCCCTTACCCGAGCGGGCCCGGCCCGGTCAGCCCAGCGCCTCGTGCAGGGCCCGCATCGACCGGATGGCCGAGCGGATCTCCTGCAGGTAGCGCCCCGGGGTGAGGGTCGGCTCGGGGAGCCGGACCAGGTCGGGCAGGGCCGGGTCGACGCCGACGGTGTCGACCGCGCAGCCGTACGGCACCGCCAGGGTGCGCAGCGCGTCGCAGTGCTGGAACGGCACGTAGATCGGCGCGGTCACCACCAGCAGCGCGTCGCCGGGGGAGAGCCGGACGTGCCCGGCCCAGAACCGCTGGGTGTCCGCGGTGTGCGCCCGCCGCCGCTCCGGCTCGCTGGACGGGGCGGCGAGCACCCGTACCGGCGGCAGCCCTTCCGGCCGGTAGGTCCGCGAGGACCAGGAGTGGTGTGCATGACCGGCGTCGTGCCCGTCCTCCTCGCTCGGCGTGGCGACCCCGAACACCGACCGGACCGCGGCGTCGAGCGCGTCCACCTCGGTGTCGGCCGCGATCCCCGCCCCGGCCAGCACGGCCCGCTCCACCTCGGACAGCGGCCGGAAGCTGCCGAGCACGGCCACCTCCCCCGCCACCGTCGGGCCGTGCCGCACCAGGTGGGCCGCGTACGCGACGCGCCGCAGGCCGGCGTGCGCCAGCCCGCCCAGGACCACCAGGTGGGCGTACCCGGGGCGGGCCGGTGGCACCGGGCGGACCAGGCCGAGCGCCTCGGCGGTGGCGAGCACCAGAGCGGCGGTGGTCGGGTCGAGGGCCGGCTCCCGCGCCTCGGGGCGTTCCCGGCCGGCCCGGAAGTCCCAGTGCCGGGCGGAGAAGTCGTCCAACCCGGCCAGCACCGCCGCCAGGTCACCGGTCGGCCACTCGCCACCGAAGCGCGCGACCAGCGCGCGCAGCGGCGGGGACTCCACCCAGGCACGCAACCCCCGGGCGAGCTGCGCCGGCGACGCGACCGCCGACCCGGTCGGCAGCGCCACGTCCGCGATCCGCACCACCGGATCGTACCGGCGGCCGGCGGGCGCGACGGGCCCTTGTGGATCGGCACTACCCTGGCCGCATCACCAGATCGGAGGGCTGCCGATGGCGGGTGACGTGCTCCGTCGACGTTCCGCCGGGCGTACCGGCTCGGCCGGCGGTGTGGTCCGGCTGATGGCGCACACCGATCCGGTGGCCCTGATCGGCATCACGCTGTCGATCGCGCTCTCCGTCGCGCTCGACCTGACCAACGCCGCCAGCGGCGTGGAGTCGCTGCTGGCGGGGCTGATGGGCATCACCATCTCGCTGCTGGTGGACTCGCTGGCCCGCGCGGAGCGCCGGTTCCACCTGCGTACCCTGCTGGACGGCCCGCCCTGGCTGGTGCAGAGCACGCCGCAGCTGGTCAGCGCGGTCCGGGAGGCGGCCGAGCGGCACGCGGACACCCGGGTCGCGGCACAGGCGCGGCACCGCTACGAGCAGTTCCGGATCGAGGCCGAACAGCTCGCCGCGGGGCGGATCGTCCGGCCGGGCGACGACGACGAGGACCTGATCGGCGCCACCCGGGACTGCACCCGGCGGCTGGACGGGCTGACCAACCTGGCGCCCCGGGCCAGCGGCGAGCTGAGCTGGTGGCGCAGCGAGATCGGGCGGCGCTACTGGGAGGCGAACCTGGCGGCCCTGGCGCGCGGGGTGCGGATCACCCGGGTCTTCGTCTACGCCACGCTCTCCGACGAGCTGACCGAGCTGGTGGACGAGCAGCGCCGGGCCGGGGTGCGGGTGGGCCTGCTGCCGCTGGGTGCCCTCAGCCCGCACCTGCACGTCAACCTGGCGCTCTGGGACGGCGCGAGCTGCTGGGAGGCCAAGATGAGCGTGCACGGGGAGATCACCGAGAACCAGTTCTCGGTCAACCGCGCGGACGTCGACCGGCTCACCCGGGTGTTCGACCAGTGCGCGAGCGTCGCCACCTTCCAGGACTGACCGCCCCGGCGGGCGGTGGGGAGGCGGGCCGGCCATGACGTGGAGTGCCGTGCTCCTGGTGACCGCCGTGGTGTGGGCGGTCAGCGTCATCCGTTCGGTGCGGCTGCGGGCGTTCGTCTACAGCCTCCCGCTGCCGATGACGCTGGCCCTGGTCACCACCGACCACCGGGTGGACGGCGCCCAGCTGCTCGGCGTGCTCGGCCTCAACCTCTTCTTCGTCACCGTGGCGCTGACCCACCACCGGCTGCGCTGGCCGATCCTGCTGGCCGACCTGGCCGGGGTCGCCGCCTACGTGGCGTTGAGCGCCGGCCTGCTGGCGGTCCCGGTGCCGTTCGGGCCGGCCCTGGCCGGCACGGTGGTGCTCTGGCTGCTGGCCATGGCGGTGCTGCGCCGCCGCGCCCGCGTCGCGACCCCCGCGCCGACCGGTGCCCGGCGGGACGGTCTTCCCGCCCCGGCCAAGCTCGCGGTGATCTTCGCCGGGGCGATGCTCACCGGGCTGCTCGGCCAGCTGCTGCGCGGGATGGTGGTCACCTTCCCCTACTCCGGCGTGCTGGTCGCCGTCGAGGCCCGTCGTGAGCTGGTCGACTTCAGCCGGCACTTCGCCCGCAACAGCCTCGCGCTGGTCGGGTTCCTCACCGCCTACCACCACCTCCAGGACGGGCCGCCGGCCCTCGCCCTGGCCGGGGGCTGGGCCGCCTTCGCGGTGCTGGCCACCGCCCTGCACCTGCCGCGCCTCGTCCATTCCGGACGGCCCGTCCCGGCCCGCGCCGGCATGGCGGCGCGGAGGCTCCCCGGCGGGGACGCCGTGCCGGGGTCCCCGCAGGGCGGGGCTGGGCCGGCGGTACGGAATGAGTCGTAGATCGGCCTGACCCCCACCGGAAAGAGGCGCGGACGCCACGCTTCGCCCCGGAAATCGCACCGGACGAGTTGACACGCTGTCGGGCCGCCACCCCGGCTGCGCTACACAGTGACAGTTGTCCCTGTTCCCGGGTGATGGAAGCGTGCGAGGAACGCGAATCCGCCGCCGCTGAAGGGTGCGACGATGACCTCCGACGACCTGCTGGCCCGACACCGGGCCGTGCTCCCGTCCTGGATGCCGCTCTACTACGCCGAGCCGATCGAGTTGGTGTCCGGCTCGGGCCGCCGGGTGACCGACGCGCAGGGCCGCAGCTACCTGGACTTCTTCGGCGGCGTGCTGACCAACATGATCGGCTACGACATCCCGGAGATCCGCGAGGCGGTGCAGCGGCAGCTGAGCACCGGCATCGTGCACAGCTCGACCCTCTACCTGATCCGCCAGCAGGTGGAACTGGCCGAGAAGATCGCCCGGCTCTCCGGCATCCCGGACGCCCGGGTCTTCTTCACCAACTCCGGCACCGAGGCGAACGAGGCGGCGCTGCTGGTCGCCACCAACCACCGCCGCTCGCACCAGATCCTGGCGGTGCGCAACAGCTACCACGGCCGGTCGTACGCGGCGATGGGCGTCACCGGCAACCGGAGCTGGACGGCGAGCGCGCTCAACCCGCTCCAGGTGGCCTGGCTGCACTCCGGCGAGCGGCTGCGCGGCCTGCTGGCCCGCCTCGACGAGTCCGACCGGATCGACGCGGCGGTGGAGGACCTGCGCGAGGTCCTCGCCACCCAGACCGCCGGGGACGTGGCCTGCCTGATCGCCGAGCCGATCCAGGGCGTGGGCGGCTTCGTCGCCCCGCCGGACGGGCTCTTCGCCGCCTGGAAGAAGGTCCTCGACGAGCACGGCATCCTGCTGATCTCCGACGAGGTGCAGACCGGCTGGGGGCGTACCGGCGAACACTTCTGGGGCTACCAGGCGCACGGCGTCACGCCGGACCTGCTCACCTTCGCCAAGGGCATCGGCAACGGCTTCGCCCTCGCCGGCGTGGTCGGCCGGGCCGACGTGCTGGAGTCGGTGCCGGCGATCAGCTTCTCCACCTTCGGCGGCAACCCGGTCTCCACCGCCGCCGGCAACGCCGTCCTGGACTACCTGCGCGACCACGATCTCCAGGCCAACGCGGCCCGCACCGGCGCGATCCTCGCCGACGGCCTGCGCGCCGCCGTGGCCGGCCTCGACTGCGTCGCCGAGGTACGCGGCAAGGGGCTGATGCTCGGGATCGAGTTCGTCCGGCCGGGCGGCACGGAGCCGGACCCGGCGCTGACCACCCGGATCTTCGAGGCGTGCCGGGCCGGTGGGCTGCTCGCCGGCAAGGGCGGCCTGCACGGCAACGTGCTGCGAATGGGCCCGCCCCTGACGCTGACCGAGGACGAGGCCCGCGAGGGGCTGGCCATCCTGGTCGACGCCATCCGCTCCTGCGCGGCGGCGGAGGTGGCGGCATGAGCGCGGCGGAGAACGGGACGCTCATCGGGCACTTCGTCGACGGCAAGCGGATCTCCGGCGGCGCGCAGCGGCGCGGGGACGTCTTCGATCCGGCCACCGGCCGGCGTACCGGGCAGGTGGAGCTGGCCTCCGCCGCGGACGTCGCGGTCGCGGTGGAGGCGGCCGAGCGCGCGGCGCGCAGCTGGCGCGACGCCTCGCTGGCGAAGCGCACGGCGGTGCTGTTCGCCTTCCGCGAGCTGGTCCACGCCCGCCGCGACCGGCTCGCCGAGGTGATCACGGCCGAGCACGGCAAGGTGCTCGCGGACGCCGCCGGCGAGGTGCAGCGCGGCCTGGAGGTGATCGAGTACGCCTGCGGCATCCCCGCCGCGCTGCGGGGCGGGTTCAGCGAGAACGTCTCCACCGAGGTCGACTCGTACAGCATCCGGCAGCCGCTGGGCGTGGTGGCGGTGATCTCGCCGTTCAACTTTCCGGTGATGGTGCCGCTGTGGTTCGTGCCGGTGGCGGTGGCCTGCGGCAACGCGGTGGTGCTCAAGCCGAGCGAGAAGGACCCGAGCGCGGCGCTGCTGCTGGCCGAGTGGTTCGTCGAGGCGGGCCTGCCCGACGGGGTGCTCAACGTGGTCAACGGCGACAAGGAGGCGGTCGACGCGCTGCTGGAGCACCCGGCGGTGCGGGCGGTCTCGTTCGTCGGCTCCACCCCGGTCGCCCGCTACGTGCACCAGCGCGGGTCGATGGCCGGCAAGCGGGTGCAGGCGCTCGGCGGGGCGAAGAACCACATGGTGGTGCTCCCGGACGCCGACCTGGACCTGGCCGCCGACGCGGCGGTCAACGCCGGCTTCGGCTCGGCGGGGGAGCGGTGCATGGCGATCTCGGCGCTGGTCGCGGTCGAGCCGGTGGCCGACGCCCTGGTGGCCAAGATCGCCGAGCGGATGGCCGGGCTGCGCACCGGCGACGGGCGGCGCGGCTGCGACATGGGTCCGCTGGTCACCGCCGCGCACGCGGAGCGGGTCCGCTCCTACGTCGCGGCGGGCGTGGCGGCCGGCGCGGTGGCGGTGGTCGACGGGCGGGACGTCACCCCGGACGGGGAGTCCGGCGGCTTCTGGCTGGGCCCGACCCTGTTCGACCGGGTCACCCCGGACATGTCGATCTACACCGACGAGATCTTCGGTCCGGTGCTCGGCGTCGTCCGGGTCGGCTCGTACGACGAGGCGGTCGAGCTGGTCAACGCCAACCCGTACGGAAACGGCACGGCGATCTTCACCAACGACGGTGGCGCCGCTCGCCGCTACCAGCACGAGGTGGAGGTCGGCATGGTCGGGATCAACGTGCCGATTCCGGTGCCGATGGCGTACTACTCGTTCGGCGGGTGGAAGTCGTCGCTCTTCGGCGACCTGCACGCGCACGGTGAGGACGGGGTGCGCTTCTTCACCCGGGGCAAGGTGGTCACCAGCCGCTGGCTCGACCCGCGCCACGGCGGGGTCAACCTCGGCTTTCCCACCCAGACCTGAGCAGCCGCAGCACGCCCGCCCCGGCCAGGTACGCCACCAGCGCCGGGACGGGCATCCCCAGCGGCTCGGGCGCCGACTTCGACGTCACCGCGTTGACCACCAGGGCGTAGACCACGGCGGCGAAGCCGGCGGCGACGAGCGCGGCGCGGGCGGTCGCCCACCCGCCGGCCCACCGCCGGCCGGCGGCGCCCTGCCCGTCGCGGGGGCGCCGCCGGTCCGTACGGCGGCGCCCGGCGCGGGCCTCGACGGGGCCGAAGACGGCGACCAGGACGGCCAGCACCACGGTCAGCATGAGCACCCAGGGCACCCGCCAGGCCAGCCAGGCGGCCGAGCCCGCCGGCGGCGTCGGCAGCAGCCCCACCGCGTCCAGGGCGCCGACCAGCAGCACCGCGGCGCTCAGGTGCCACAGGAAGATCGTGAGCACGACGGCGTTCACCGCGATCACCGCCTGCCACGGCCGGGTGCGGTGCAGCCACCGCTCGGCCGGGTCGCGCAGCAGCAGGATCAGCCCCACCTGGGCGGTGGTCAGGGTGAGCAGGGCCAGGCTGGGCGGCGCCGCGTTGTCCAGCCGCTCACCCGGCATGTTGAGCATGGCGACCGGGTACGGGCCGACGCCGGTCAGCAGCACCGTCGCGGCCAGCCCGCCCAGCAGTGCCGTCCAGCCCGCCCGGCGCGACAGCGGCAGGCGGCGCGACCGCACGCCGCCCGGTTGCCCTGGCCCGGCGGGCCGGGGTGCGCGGGCGTCGTGCCGGTCCGGTCGCCGGGCCTCGTACCAGGCGAAGCCGAGCTGGTGGACGGCGAGCCAGCCGAAGAGGTAGTTCGGCAGCGCCAGCTCCGCCGGTCCCACCGCCCGTCCCACGTCACCGGCCGCGACCAGCGCCGCCAGCACCAGCGGTACGGCCAGGCCGAAGCGCCGGTGCAGCGCGTACGTCAGCGGGGTCAGCGGCACCACCACGAGGTAGGCGGCGAGGAACCAGAGCGGGATGCTGGCGAACCAGACGACGGTGCGGACCATCGGCGCGTCGACGCCGGCCGTGCGGGCCACCACCGCCCCGGCGACGAGGACCAGCAGCAGCGCGGTGGTGGGCCGCAGCAGGCGGGCGGCCCGGTCCAGCAACCAGCTCGTCGCCTCGCCGCCGCGGTCCCGGCGCCGGGTCAGCGAGGCCGCGTTGGCGTAGCCGCCGACCAGGAAGAAGATCGGCATCACCTGGGCCGGCCAGGTGAACGGATACAGCCAGGGAAGGTCGCCGAGCGCCGACCGTCCGGTGGGCTGGCCGGCGGCGTCGCGGCCGATCACGGCGACGGCCCAGTGACCGAGGACCACCATCGCAATCGCGAGCGCGCGGAGCAGGTCGACGTAGCGTTCCCGGTCGGCCGGGGTGCGCTCGGCGAGCTGGCGCAGGCGGCGCATGGGATCAGGCTATGCCAGCCCGGGGAGGGCCGGTGGTGATAACGGATCGGTCGCCGGGGGTTGAAGTCGTCGCGCTCCTGCCGTAGAAATTCTTCAGCAACATCAGGCGAACTGAAGAGAATCGACGAGCCTCGCGCGGTGGACGCCATCCCCCATGCACCGGGCGCCCGCCCGACCCGATCCGAGGAGAGCTGATGAACAGGCGTGACATCCTGCGACGTACCGCTGCCGCCGGCCTGCTGGCCACCCCCGCCGCCGGCCTGCTTGCCGGCTGCGCCACCGGTGGTGGCGACGACAAGGCCGACGGCGGCACCTACAAGGGCACCAAGAGCGAGCAGAACCCCCTGGGGGTCAAGGAGGACGCCCCGCTCGAGGTGGTGATCTTCAACGGCGGCTTCGGCGAGGAGTACGCCAAGTCCCACGAGGCCATGTACAAGGAGAAGTACCCGAAGGCCGAGATCAAGCACTCGGCCACGCAGGAGATCAGCAAGACCCTCCAGCCGCGCTTCGTCGACGGCACCCCGCCGGACGTGGTCAACAACTCCGGTGCCAGCCAGATCGACTTCAACGGCCTGGTCTCGCAGAACGCCATCGCCGACCTCGGCGAGCTGCTCGCGGCCCCGAGCCTCGACATCCCCGGCAAGACCGTCAAGGAGACCCTGCTGCCCGGCGCGGTCGAGGTCGGCTCGTACGACGGCCGGTTCCTGGTGTTCAACTACACCTACACCGTCTACGGCATCTGGCACTCCACCAAGCTCTTCGGCGAGCGCAACTGGGCGTACGCCAAGACCTGGGACGAGCACATCGCGCTCTGCAAGCAGATCAAGGCCGCCGGCATCGCCCCGTGGACGTACGCCGGCCTGCACCCCCGCTACATGAGCTGGCCGTTGATCTCCACCGCGATCAAGTTCGGCGGGCCCTCGGTCGCCACCGCGATCGACAACCTGGAGCCGAACGCCTGGAAGTCCGACGCGATGAAGGCGGCGGCCGACGCCTGGCACCAGATCGTCAAGGACAAGTACATCCTCGAAGGCTCGCCCGGCCTGGACCACAAGCAGTCGCAGACCGCCTGGTGCCAGGGCAAGGCCGCCTTCATCTCCTGCGGCTCCTGGCTGGAGAGCGAGCAGAAGGACGTCACGCCGGCCGGGTTCAACATGACCATCCAGCCCACGCCCAGCCTGGGCAGTGGCGACAAGCTGCCGTTCGAGGCGGTCCGGGGCACCGCGGGCGAGCCGTTCATGGTGCCGGCGAAGGCGAAGAACGTCGCCGGTGGCCTGGAGTACTTCCGGACCATGCTGTCCAAGAAGGGCGCCCAGGACTTCACCAAGAAGGTCTCCAGCCTCACCGTGGTCGCCGGCGCCACCGACGGTGTCGAACTGCCGTACGGGCTGAGCACCGTGGTCAAGGCGCTGGACGCGTCCGGCGCCAACGGCTTCAACTGGGTCTACAACAACTACTACCGCAAGCTGGAGCGCAACCTCGTCGACGCCGCGTGCGGCGAGTTCTTCAGCGGCCGGATCGGCCCGGCGGAGTTCCTCGACCAGTGCCAGAAGGGCGCCGACTCGATCGCCCAGGACAGCTCGGTCAAGAAGTACAAGCGCACCGCGTGACATCCCGGCCGGTGGGGACGCGCCAGCGTCCCCACCGGCCGCCCGCCGGGAGTTGGGGCCCACCGTGAAACATGGCAAGTACCCGCTGATCATCACCTTCCTGGTGCCGCCGGTGCTGCTCTACGTCGTCTTCGTCGTATCGCCGTACCTGCAGGCGTTCCAGATCTCCACCACCGACTGGCTCGGCTACTCCGCCGACGCCAACTCCGTCGGGCTGGCCAACTTCAAGGCGCTCTGGCGCGACGACTACGTCTGGAACGCGCTGAAGAACAACGCGGTCCTGCTGGCCCTGGTGCCGGTGCTGACCATCGTGCTCGGGCTCTTCTTCGCCACCATGCTCAACATGGGCGGGCGCAAGGGCCGGGCCGGCGTGACCGGGGTACGCGGCAGCGCGCTCTACCGCACCGTCTACTTCTTCCCCCAGGTGCTCTCGGTGGTGATCATCGCGCTGCTCTGGAAGGAGGTCTACCACCCCAACAAGGGCCTGCTGACCAGCGCGCTGCACGCGGTGGGGCTCGCCTCGCCGACCTGGCTCGGCGACCCGCGGACCGCCTTCTGGTGCGTGCTGGCCGTGATGGTCTGGAGCAACGTCGGCTTCTACGTGGTGCTCTTCGGCGCCGCGATGTCGGCGGTGCCGAAGGAGATCTACGAGGCGGTCATGCTCGACGGCGCGTCCCGGCTGACCACCCTGCGCCGGGTCACCCTGCCGCTGCTCTGGGACACCGTCCAGGTCGCCTGGGTCTACCTGGCCATCTTCGCCCTGGACGGCTTCATCCTGGTGCAGCTGATGACCAACGGCGGCCCGAACTTCTCCACCGACGTGATCGGCGTGCGGATGTACGACACGGCGTTCGGCAGCGAGACCAAGTTCGGCTACGCCTCGGCGATCGGCGTGGTGATGTTCTTCCTGACCCTGTCGGTCGCGGTGCTGTCCCTGCGCGCCGGCCGACGCGACCGAATCGAGTACTCGTGACCACCCTGGACGAGGCCGCCCCGGTCGCCGTGCCGACCGCGCGCTCCGCCGACCGCCCGGTGCGCCGGGAACTCGGCGTCGCCAACGTCTTCTCGCACGGCTTCCTGCTGGTCTGGACCGCGCTGACGGTGCTGCCGCTGCTCTGGATGTTCGTCAGCTCGTTCAAGAGCAACGGTGAGATCCTGGCCGACCCGTGGGGGCTGCCCGAGACGCTGCGCCTCGAGAACTGGGCCCGGGCCTGGACGGGCGCGCACATCGGCCGGTACTTCCTCAACAGCCTGGTGGTGGTGGCCGGGTCGGTCAGCCTGACCATGCTGATGGGCGCCACCGCCGCGTACGTCTTCGCCCGGTACGAGTTCCGGGGCCGGCAGGTCGTCTACTACCTCTTCGTCGGCGGCCTGATGTTCCCGGTGTTCCTCGCCCTGGTGCCGCTCTTCTTCGTGGTCCGAAACGCCGGGCTCTTCGGCACCTGGACCGGCCTGATCCTGGTGTACGCGGCGTACTCGCTGCCGTTCACGGTCTTCTTCCTGACCGCCTTCTTCCGCACCCTGCCCACCTCGGTGGCGGAGGCGGCGCTGGTCGACGGCTGCGGTCACTTCCGGCTCTTCTTCCGGGTGATGCTGCCGATGGCTCGTCCGGGACTGATCAGCGTCGCGATCTTCAACTTCCTCAGCCACTGGAACCAGTTCCTGCTGCCGCAGGTGCTGATGCAGGGCGACGAGTCGAAGTGGGTGCTCGCCCAGGGGCTCTTCGCCCTCTCGGTCAGCCAGGGCTACGCCGGCGACTACGCCCGGCTCTTCGCCGGTCTCAGCATCGCGGTGCTGCCCGTGCTCGCCGTGTACGTGGCCTTCCAGCGGCAGGTGCAGTCCGGCCTGACCGCCGGCCAGCTCAAGTAGGGCCTGTCTGCTACCGATCAGCCTGACCGAACCCCTCCGGCCCGCCGGGCAGCGACAGTCCCTGGGTCGGCGGGGGGGGGCGGGAGGGGATCAGCGGGGGACGGGGACCAGCAGGGCGTGCAGGGCCAGCGGGTCGCCGACCTCGGGCAGTTCCCGGGCGGCGAGCCAGGCCGCCGCGGCGGCTCCGTCGCCGGCCGTACGCACGTCGGCGTCCGGCCAGCGCCGGTGCGCCTCGGCGCGGACCGCCGCCGCCAGCGGCGTGTCCCCGGTGAGCAGTCCGCCGCCGAGCACGATCGGGGTGACCGCGTCCGCCGGCCGGATCCGCGCGGCGCTGTCGACCAGGTGCGCGGCGGCCCCGTCGAGCAGCGCCACCGCCTCCGGCTCGCCCTCGACGGCGGCGGTCACCACCAGCGGCGCGAGCCGGGCCAGCTCGACCGGGGGTCGTCGGGTCACCGCCTGGATCAGCGCGTCGACGGTGTCCCGGGAGCGGGCCGCCACCTCGGCCGCGCCGAGCAGTTCGGTGAGCAGCCGGCGGCCCAGCGGACCGGGCGCGGCGGCGCGGTCCAGAGTGGCCAGCAGCCGCCGGACCGCCTCGCGGCCCAGCCAGAAGCCGGAGCCGGCGTCACCCAGCAGCCAGCCGTGCCCGTCCGCGACCCGGTCCAGCCGCAGGTCGCGTACCTGGGCGGCGATCGCCCCGGTGCCGGCGATCAGCACGGTGCCGTCCGGGGCGGCGGTGCCCGACGCGTACGCGACGAGGGCGTCGCCGTGCACCGCGTACGGGCAGCGCAGGCCGGCCTCGGCCCAGGCCCGGTCGAAGGCGGCCCGCCCCGCCGGGTCGGCCAGCAGGCGGGCGGCGCCGGCGAGGCCGATCGTGCCGGCGCGTACCCGGGTCGGGTCGACCCCGGCGAGCGCGCCGCGCAGCGCGGTCAGCAGCTCGGCGGCGGCGCGCTCGGCGCCGTGACTGGTCGGGTTGCCGCCGCCGCCCCGGCCGGTGCCCAGCCGCTCCCCGGCGAGGGTGAACGCGGCCGCGCGGGTGGACGTACCTCCGACGTCGAGACCGACCACGACGGTGTCGGACATGCTCACGGGCCTCCCGGTGCGGCGGTACGGGCGGGTTTCATGCTGGTCCGCCGCGTGCCGTCGGGGCAAGCTGGGGGACCGTCGCGGCCCTGTGCGCCAGGTAACAGTTTGAAAACTTCGCCCACGCTATTGACAAGGAGGGGCCTTCAGTAAGAACTTTTACCACTAACAGTAAACACTCTTATCCGAAAGGCGCTCCCGATGGTGGATCATGAGGTGGACGCTTCCGCGGGGACCGCGGTGGTCGACGCCGACACGGTCGACCGGCGGGGTGCCGACGGGGTGCTGGCCAGGGTCAGGGCCGGCGCGGGCGAGCTGACGGGGGCGTTGCGCCGGGTCGCTGAGCACGTGCTCAGCGACCCGGAGGCGGCGGCCCGAGCCACCATCGTGGAGCTCGCCGAGCGCAGCGGCACCTCCCCGGCCACCATCACCCGGTTCTGCCGGGCCATGGGTTTCGACGGCTACGCCGACCTGCGGCTCGGCATCGCCTCGGAGACCGGCCGGGCCCGGTCGGCCGGCTGGACCGTCGACATCGGCCGCGAGATCCAGCCGAGCGACCCCCTGGAGCGGGTGCTCGACCAGATCATGGCCGCCGACACCCGGGCCATGCACGACACCGCCGCGCTGCTGGACCTCGCCGAGGTGGAACGCGCCGCGGTGGCCATCGCCGGAGCGTCCCGGGTGAACATCTTCGGCGCCAGCGGCAGCGCGCTGGTCGGCGAGGAGATGCAGTTCAGCCTGCACCGCATCGGGGTGGCCGCCTGGGCCTGGAGCGACGTGCACGAGGGACTGGCCAGCGCCGCGCTGCTCGGCGTCGGGGACGTCGCGCTCGGCATCTCGCACACCGGGCAGACCCGGGAGACCATCGAGATGCTGGCCGAGGCGGACAGCCGGGGCGCGACCACCGTGGCGCTGACCGGCTTCCCCCGCTCGCCGCTGGCCGAGCTGGCCGACATCGTGCTGCTCACCGCCAGCCAGGCCACCACCTTCCGGCCGGACGCGCTCTCCGCCCGGCACCCGCAGCTCGTCGTGCTCGACCTGCTCTACATCGCCGTGGCGCAGCGCACCCACGACCGCGCCCACGCGGCCTTCCGGCGTACCGCCCAGGCCGTCGACGGGCACAAGGCCGCGAAGGGGGCCGCCTCATGATCAGCGCACAGGGGTACGCCGAGGCCGTCCGCCCGGTCCTCGACCGGGTGGTCGACTCACAGACCGAGGCCCTCGGCCGGGCCGCCGACCTGATCGTCGCCAGCCTTCGCGCCGGCGGGGTGCTCCAGGCCTTCGGCGCCGGGCACTCCGAGGCGTTCGCCGCCGAGCTGGTCGCCCGGGCCGGCGGGCTGGTGCCCACCAACCGGCTCTCCCTGCACGACCTGGTGCTGCACGGCGACGCCCCCCGCGACCTGCTCGCCGACCCGAAGCTGGAGCGCGACCCGGCCGTCGCCCACCAGCTGCACGCCCTCGCCGACCCGCACCCGGCCGACGTCTTCGTGGTCGCCTCCCAGTCCGGCATCAACGGCTCGGTCGTCGAGCTGGCGCTGCTGGTCAAGGCCGGCGGCCACCCGTTGATCGCGGTCACCTCGGTCGCCCACACCGCCCGGGTGGCCCCGCGCCACCCGTCCGGTCACCGGCTCGCCGATCTCGCCGACGTCGTGCTGGACAACGGCGCGCCGTACGGCGACGCACTGCTGCCGCTCGAGGGCGGCGGCGCGGTCTGTGCGGTCTCCTCGGTCACCACCGCGCTGCTGGCGCAGCTGTTGACCGCGGAGGTCGTACGACGGTTCCACCAGGCCGGAGAGGTACCCCCTATCTACCTCTCCGCCAACGTCCCCGGTGGGGACGAGCACAACCTCGCCCTCGAGTCGCGGTACGCCGGGCGTCTCCGGCGAACCGCCTGACCCGACACCACAAGGAGAGACGACGATGTCGATTACCCCCGACCAGCCTTCCGAGGTCAGCCGCCGTACCCTGCTCGGCCGCGCCGCCGCCGCGGGCCTGCTCGCCACCCCGGCGGTCAGCCTGCTCGGCGCCTGCGCGACCAGCACCTCCGACGAGGGGGGCAGCAAGGCCGAGACGGGCACCAAGAGCGCCACCAACCCGCTGGGCGTCAAGGAGGACGCGCCGCTGGAGGTGGTCATCTTCAACGGTGGCTACGGCGAGAAGTACGCCACCGACGTGCACCAGCCGCTCTACAAGAAGGCGTTCCCCAAGGCGGAGGTGAAGCACCAGGCCACCCAGGCGGTCTCCACGGTGCTCCAGCCCCGCTTCGCCTCGGGCAACCCGCCGGAGTTCGTCAACAACTCGGGCGAGAAGCTGATCGACTTCGGCTCGCTGGTGGCCGACGGTCAGCTGATGGACCTCACCGAGCTGTGGGACGCCCCGTCGGTCGACGACCCGAACAAGAAGGTCCGCGACACCGTCGTGCCGGGCACCGTCGAGGCGGGCTCGTTCAACGGCAAGCCGTACGTGCTCTACTACGTCTCCACGGTCTTCGGCATCTGGTACTCGGGCAAGCTGTTCAACGACAACGGCTGGGCGCCGGCCAAGACCTGGTCGGAGTTCACCGCCCTGCTCGACAAGATCAAGGCCAAGGGCATCACCCCGTACGGCTACGCCGGTGCGAACGCCGCCTACTACCAGTGGAACGTGATCCTCACCCACGCCGCCAAGATCGGCGGCACGGACGTGCTGAAGAACATCGACAACCTGGAGGACGGCGCCTGGCAGCAGGACGCGGTCAAGCAGGCTGCCGAGGCGTGGGCCGAGATCGGCGCCAAGTACGTCGACAAGAGCTTCGAGGGGCTCAAGCACACCGACGTGCAGCTGCGGCAGAACCAGTACAAGCTGGCCTTCTACCCCAGCGGCGACTGGCTGGAGGGCGAGCAGAAGAAGGACACCCCGGCCGGCTTCGAGTACCAGCTGATGCCGGTGCCGAGCCTGTCCGCCTCGGACAAGCTGCCGGCCACGGCGCTGCGCGCCACCGCCGGTGAGGGCTACTTCGTCTCCGCCAAGTCCAAGAACCCGCGTGGCGGCCTGGAGTACATGCGCCAGATGCTCTCCGTCGCGGGCGCCAAGGGCTTCACCGAGGTGGTCAAGGCCCCGACCGTGGTCACCGCCGGCAGCGAGGGCTTCGCCTTCCCGCCGGGTGTGGCCAGCTCGCAGGCCGCCCTCAAGGCGGCCGGCCAGGACGTGTTCAACCTGTACTTCGACGGCTGGTACAAGGAGCTCGACACGGAGGCGCGGACCGCCACCAACGAGCTGATGTTCGGCCGGATCAAGGCGGACGCCTTCGTGGAGCGGATCCAGAAGCGTGCCGACGCGATCAAGAAGGACAGCTCCGTCGCCAAGTTCAAGCGCTGACCGATCGGAGTAGCGGGATCATGCGGCACGGCAAGTATCCATTTGTGATCGGGTTCCTCTTCGTCCCGGTCACGCTGTACGTCGTCTTCGTCATCGCGCCGTACGCGCAGGCGTTCCAGATCTCGATGACCAACTGGCGGGGGCTCTCCGCCCCGCAGTGGGTGGGCCTCGACAACTACCGGCGGCTGCTCGACGACGGCAGCTTCTGGAAGGCGGTCCAGCACCACGGCGTACTGCTGCTTGCCCTGCCGCTGATCACCATCGTCATCGCGCTCTTCTTCGCCTTCCTGCTCAACGTGGGCGGGCGGAGCGTGGGTGGGCAGCGCCAGGGGGTCCGGGGGGCGAAGTTCTACCGGGTGGTGTTCTTCTTCCCCCAGGTCCTGGCGGTGGCCATCATCGCGGTGCTGTTCCAGATGGTCTACCGGCCCAACGAGTCCGGGCTGATCAACGGCGTGCTGATGAAGATCGGCCTCGACCCGGTGCTCTTCCTGGTCAAGCCGAACCTGGCGCTCTGGTCGATCATCGCGGTGCTGGTCTGGCAGGCCGTCGGCTTCTACGTGGTGCTCTTCTCGGCCGGGATGGCCTCCATCCCGGGCGAGATCTACGAGGCGGCCGAGATGGACGGGGCGAGCAAGGTGACCCTGTTCTTCCGGGTCACCCTGCCGCTGCTCTGGGACACCCTCCAGGTGGCCTGGGTCTATCTCGGCATCGCCGCCTTCGACGCGTTCGCCATCGTCGCGGTCCTCTCGGTGGACAACGGTGGCCCGGACGGCGCGACGACGGTGCTGGCGGTGGAGATCTACCGCAACGCCTTCGTCTACTCGAAGTACGGCTACGCCTCGGCGATGGGCGTGGCGCTGTTCTTCCTCACCCTCACGTTCGCGGCGCTGACGCTGCGGCTGACCAAGCGGGAAAGCGTGGAGTACTGAGATGACATCGCAGACGACGCTGCCGCCGACGTCCGGGGCCACGCCGCCGGCCGCGGCTCCCGACGCCCGCCGCCGCAAGCGCCAGCACCAGGAGGTACGGCTGCTCAGCAGCCTCGGGCAGATCGCGCTCGCCGTCTGGGCGGTGATCGTGATCGTGCCGATCCTCTGGACGTTCCTGGCCGCGTTCAAGAACACCAGCGAGATCTTCAGCAGCCCCTGGACGCTCCCGGCGGAGCTGCGCTGGGAGAACTTCGGTCGGGCCTGGACCAAGGCGCACGTCGGCCGGTACTTCCTGAACAGCGTGTTCGTGGTGGCGTGCAGCACCTTCGGCACCATGCTGCTCGGCTCGATGGCCGCGTACGTGCTGGCCCGCTACAAGTTCTGGGGCAACCGGGCGATCTACTACCTGTTCGTCTCGGGGCTGGCCTTCCCGGTCTTCCTGGCCTTGGTGCCGCTCTTCTTCGTGGTGAAGAACCTGGGCCTGCTGGACACCCACACCGGCGTGATCCTGGTCTACATCGCCTACTCGCTGCCGTTCACGATCTTCTTCCTGGCCGCGTTCTTCAAGACGCTGCCGAACTCGGTGGCCGAGGCCGGGATGATCGACGGCTGCTCGCACACCCGGCTGTTCTTCCAGGTGATGCTGCCGATGGCCAAGCCGGGCCTGATCAGCGTGGCGATCTTCAACATCATCGGCCAGTGGGCGCAGTACCAGCTGCCGCTGGTGCTGCTCTCCAACGCCAAGGACAAGTGGGTGCTCACCCAGGGCATCGCCGACATCTCGGTCAACGCCGGCTACGAGGCGGACTGGTCCGGCCTGTTCGCCGCGCTGACCATCGCCATCCTCCCGATGATCCTCGTCTACGCGCTCTTCCAGCGGCAGATCCAGTCCGGCCTCACCTCCGGCGCCGTCAAGTAACCCCACCCCCGCCCCGCCCGCCGACCCAGGCCGTGCCGGTCGATCTCCCGGCGCGACAACGCGGGCGGGGCGGGGTCGGTGGGTCAGGGGTGCCAGGAGCGCCAGAGCGCGGCGTAGGCGCCGTCGGCGCGGACCAGGTCGTGGTGGCTGCCGATCTCGGTGATCCGGCCGTCGGACAGGACGGCCACCCGGTCGGCGTCGTGCGCCGTGTTGAGCCGGTGCGCGATCGCGATGACGGTACGCCCGGTGAGCACGGCGGCGAGGGCCCGCTCGGTGCGCCGGGCGGTGGTCGGGTCGAGCGCGGCGGTCGCCTCGTCGAGGATGAGCGTGTGCGGGTCCGCGAGCACCAGCCGGGCCAGGGCGAGCTGCTGGGCCTCGGCCGCGGCGAGTTGCCGGGCGCCGTCGCCGAGCGGGGTGTCCAGGCCGTCGGGCAGCTCGGCGTACCAGTCGGCGCCCACGGTGCGCAGCGCGGACCGCATCTGCTCGTCGGTGGCGTCCGGGGCGGCGATGGCGAGGTTGTCGCGTACCGAGCCGATGAAGACGTGGTGCTCCTGGGTCACCAGGGCGATCCGCCGGCGGCGCTCGGCCGGGTCGAGGTCGGTGACCGGGCAGCCGCCGATGCTGACGACGCCCTGCCGGGGCGCGTCGATCCCGGCCAGCAGCCGGGCCAGGGTGGACTTCCCGGCCCCTGACGGGCCCACGACGGCGAGCCGTTCGCCGGGGCGTACCTCCAGGTCGATGCCGTGCAGCACGTCGTGGCCGGCGGCGTAGGAGAAGTGGGCCCCGCGTACGACGAGTTGCTCGCCGCGGGGGGCGCGCGTGGTGCGGGGCGCCTCCGGCGGCACCAGGCCGACGCCGAGCACCCGGGCGAACGAGGCGAAGCCGCGCTGCGCCTGCTCCGTCCAGAGCAACAGCTGGTCCAACGGTTCGATGGCCTGTTGCAGGTAGAGCGCGGCGGCGACCACCGCGCCGAGCGAGACCGAACCCTGGGCGAGCAGGTACCCGCCGGCCAGCAGCGCCGCGGCGACCGGCAGCGGGTAGCTGGCCTCCACGACGCTGAAGAAGACCGTCCGCAGCCTGAGCGTCGCCCGCCGTGCGGCCCACAGCCGGGCGATCCGCGCGGTGCCGTGGGCGATCCGCTCGTCGGCGAGCCGGAACGCCTCGACGGTGCGGGCACCCTCGGCGGTGCTGGTCAGCGTCTCGGTCAGCGCGGCGGCGGCCGCGCCCTCGGTGAGGTACGCGGGGCTGGCCCGCCGCAGGTACCACCGGGTCGCCGCGCCGATCGACGGCAGCCCGGCCAGCGCCGCCAGGCCGAGCAGCGGGTGCAGCAGGAAGACCGCCCCGAACAGCAGCGACAGCTGCACCGAGGCGATGACCATGGTGGGCACCACGTCCCGGACGGTGGTGCCGACGGTGGACACGTCGACCGAGCTGCGGGTGGCCAGGTCCCCGGAGCCGGCCCGCTCGACGACGGAGACGGGCAGTTCGAGCGTGCGGTGGACGAAGTCCTCGCGCAGCTCCGCCACGGCCCGTTCCCCGAAGCGGTGGCCCGCGTACTGGGCGTACCGGGAGAGCAGTGCCTGCACCAGGACCGCCGCGCCGATCGCCAGGGCCAGCCGGTCGACGTCTGCGACGCCGGCGCCCCCGGTCACCCCGTCGACGATGCGGCCCAGCAGCCACGGCGGGGCGAGCCCAGCGATCGCGGCGGCGCTGTGCAGCGCCAGGACGGCCAGCACGGCGCGGCGGTGCCGGCCGATCAGGTCCCGCAGCGCGCGGCGTACCGTGCTCCGGTCGGCCACCGGCAGTGCGCTCACGGGAAGGCCCCCTCGGCGTCGGCGGGCCGGTCGAGGTCGGGCTCGGCGCTGTCCCGGTCCACCAGCCGTCGGTAGCCCGGGTCCCGGTCGAGCAGGTCGGCGTGGCTGCCGGTGGCGACGATCCGGCCCGCCTGGAGGTGGGCGACCGTGTCGGCCCGGCCGAGCAGCAGCGGCGACGTGGCGAGCAGCAGGGTGGTCCGACCGGCCCGCGCGGCGTGCAGCCGCTCGGCGATCCGCGCCTCGGTGTGCGCGTCCACGGCGGACGTCGGGTCGACCAGGATCAGCACCTCCGGCTCGGCGAGCAGCGCCCGGGCCAGGCGGATCCGTTGCCGCTGGCCGCCCGAGAGCGTGCGGGCCCGGGCGTCGAGCGGGGTGTCGAGCCCGTCCGGCAGGGCCTCGGCGACGTCCTCGGCGGACGCGGCGCGCAGCGCCGCCACCAGGTCGTCGTCGGTGCCCGGCCCGGGGTGGTCGTCGGCGCCCGGCCGGGGGCGCAGGATGTCGCGCAGGCTCCCGGCGAACAGGTACGAGTCGTGGTCGGCGACCAGGATCCGGGCCCGCACCTCGTCCAGCGCGATCCCGGTCAGCGGCACGCCGCCCCAGGTGGCGTCGGAGACGACGTACCGTCCGAGCCGGTCGGCCAACGCCAGCGCCGCGCCCGGGTCGTCGGCGGCGACGGCGGTGAGCCGACCGGCGCGGACGGTCAACCCGGTCGCCGGGTCGTGCAGGTCGGCGGGGCCGGCGGGCGCGGGTGCCGCCGCCGGCCGGCGGGCGCCGGGCACCGGAGGTCGCCCACCGGGTCCGGTCCGTGGGCCGCCGACATCGTCCGGGGTCAGGTCGAGCAGGGCGACGATCCGGCGGGCGGCCACCCGGCCGCGGATCAGCTGGTGGCTGCCCTCCAGCAGGAACCAGACCGGCACGACGAGGGTCGCCACGTATCCGTAGACGGCGACCAGCTCCCCGATGCTGATGTCGCCGGTCACCACCATCCGCGCCGCCAGCCACACCACCGCCGCGAGGAAGAGCCCGGGAATGGCGATCGTGGCCGCGTCGATCCAGCTGTTGACCGCGCCGACCCGGTAGCCCTCGGCGAGCAGGGCCCGGGACCGGGCGGCGTACCGGCGGGCGAACAGGTCCCGGCCGCCGACCCCGGCGAGCACCCGCAGCCCGGCCACGATGTCGCCGGAGCGGGCGGTGAGGGCGCCCTGCTGCTGCCGGTAGACGGACTCGGCCCGTTCGAGGCGGCGCAGCAGGGGCCCGACCACCAGCCCGACCGCCGGCACGCCGACCAGCACGCAGAGCGCCAGGAAGGGGGAGATGGACCAGAGCACGACGGCGATGACCGCGTAGGCGACGACCGCGCCGACCCCCGGCCCGGTCAACGTCAGCACCTGCGCCGTCCAGTCGATGTCGGAGCCGCCGACGGTGGCCACCTCGCCGGCGGCCGCGCGGCGCGGCAGCACCGCGCCGATCCGGGAGAGCTGCCGCAGCACCACGGCGGCCGAGCGGGCCTTCGCGTCCTCCCGGATGAAGGTCATCGTGCGGTGGCGCATGATGCCCAGGTACGACAGCCCGACGCCCGCCACGACGATCGCCGCGATCCAGAGCCACAGGGCGCGGTTGTCGTGGGCGCGCAGCCCGTCGTCGACCGCACGGGCGATCAGCCAGGGCCGGACCGACAGCCCGATCATCCAGGCCGTGCCGAGCAGGCTGCCGCGCAGCACCCGCCAGGGCTGGCAGCGGATCAGCCACCAGATGTAGCGCAACGGCCCCCTGGTGTCCGCGATGCCGGGTTCGGGATGGGGGATCTGCGGGGGCACCCGCCCACGCTACCGATCAGATCGACGCCGCACCGACCCGTATGTCGGCTTCCTGCCGCCGGGAACGACCGCCCCGGAAGAGGGCTCGACGCGCGCCGGGGGAGCGGCGCGGGCGTTCGGCTGCGCCGCTGTCACAGGGGCGAGGCAGAATCGCATCCGTGCTGGTGGCGGTGGTGGCGGACGAGCGGGGCGGGGGAGTGCTCCAGCCCCTCGACGCCCAGGGGCGTCCCGCCGGCGCGGCGGAGGCGGTCGTCGACCTCGCCGCCGCCGTCGCCGCGCGGGAGGCCGCCGATCACCCGCGCTGGGTCTGGGCGTCGGGTGTGGCGCTCTATCCGGCGCTGCTGCGCGCCGGGGTGCGGGTCGAGCGCTGCCACGACGTCGAGCTGACCGAGGCCCTGCTGCTCGGCCACGCGGGCCGCTGGGGCGAGCCGCGCTCGCTCGCCGCCGCGTACGCCCGGCTCACCGGCGCCGCCGTGCCACCCGACCCGCCACCGCGTCCGCCCGCTCCACCCGGGGACGGCCAGGGCGCCCTCTTCGAGGCCGTCCCCGGGCCGCCGGGTCCGGGCATCGAGGCCCTGGTGCAGGTGTACGCCGACCAGCTCGCCCGGATCGCGGCGACGGAGCACCCGGGCCGGTTCCGGCTGCTGGTCGCCGCCGAGTCGGCCGGCGCGTTGATCGCGGTGGAGATGGGCGCCGCCGGCCTGCCCTGGCGCGCCGACGTGCATGACGCGATCCTCGGCGAGCTGCTCGGTGAGGCGTCCCCGGTCGGCGGGCCGCCCCGCCGGCTCGCCGAGCTGGCCGCCCGGATCGCCGACGCCTTCGGCGTACGCCAGGTGCACGCCGACTCCCCGGCGGAGCTGCTGCGGGCCTTCGCCCGGGCCGGGGTGGAGCTGCCCAACACCCGGGCCTGGGTGCTGCGCGGTGTCGACCACCCGGCGGTGCCGCTGGTCCTGGAATACAAGGAGCTCTACCGGATCTGGACGGCGCACGGCCGCGCGTGGCGCGACGCCTGGGTCCGCGACGGCCGCTTCCAGCCGGAGTACGTCCCGGGCGGGGTGGTCTCCGGCCGGTGGGCGACCCGTGGCGGCGGCGCGTTGCAGATCCCGAAGGTGATCCGGCGGGCGGTGGTGGCCGACCGGGGCTGGCGGTTCGTGGTCGCCGACGCCGGCCAGTTGGAGCCCCGGGTGCTCGCCGCGGTCTCCGGCGACGCCCGGCTGGCCGCGGCCGGTGGGGCGGGTGACCTCTACGCGGCGCTGGCCCAGGACGCCTTCGCCGGTGACCGGGCCCGCGCCAAGGTGGCCCTGCTCGGCGCGATGTACGGCCAGACCGGCGGGGCGGCGCTGCCCGCGCTGGCGGTGCTCCGGCGCAGCTACCCGACGGCGTTCGGCTACGTGGAGGCGGCGGCCCGCACCGGCGAGGCGGGCGGGCTGGTCCGATCCTGGCTGGGGCGGACCTGCCCGCCGGGCACGGCGGGGTTCGTCGACGGCGACGACGCGGGCGTCGATCCCGGTGCCGACCCGCAGTCCCCGCGCGCCCGGGCGGCCCGCTCCCGGGGGCGGTTCACCCGCAACTTCGTCATCCAGGCCACCGCCGCCGAGTGGGCCTCGACGCTGCTCGCCACGCTCCGGGGCGAGCTGGCCGGCACCGATGCCGAGCTGGTCTTCTTTCAGCACGACGAGGTGCTGGTGCACTGTCCGGCCGGGCAGGCCGAGGCGGTCGCCGAGGCGGTCAACCGGTCCGGCGAGCGGGCGTCGGCGCTGCTGTTCGGGGACACTCCGGTCCGGTTCCCGCTGGATCTGTCCATCGTCGACTGCTACGCCGACGCGGCATAGCGCACGATTTTCCTATTTGCCCCGCTACCCGGTGCCCCGGGTGCTCGTTGGGTCCGGTGTGCGTAACGGGCCGGGCAGCTCTGCTCCGGTCCGTCTTCACGACGGAGGTGGCGCAGCTGAAGCGGATCGCAGGGATGATCATCGCAGCGGGCGGGGGACGCCGGATCGGCGGACCTGAGGCGCTCCTGCACCAGGGCGGCACGCCCCTGGTGAACCAGATGATCGACACGATGACCGAGGCGGGCTGCGAGCAGATCGTGGTGGTCCTGGGCGCCGCCGCCGACCAGGTGCGGGAGACCGCCGACCTGAGCCGCGTCACGGTGGTGGTCAACCGGGCCTGGGGCACCGGGGTCGGCTCCTCCATCCGGGCCGGCTTGGCCGCGCTCACCGACGGCGGGGTCGAGGCGGTGGTGGTGGTGCCGGTGGACATGCCGGGCCTCACCCCCGCGGCGGTACGCCGGGTGGCCGCCCTGCCGTACCCGGACGTGCTGGTCTGCGCCACCTATGGCGGGCTGCGCGGCTACCCGATGCTCTTCGGCCGGCGGCACTGGTCCGGCATCGCGACGCTGGCCAGCGCCGACGTGGGTGCCCGGCCGTACCTGCTGGCACACAAGGACCAGATCGTCGACATCGCCTGCGACTCGGTCGCCGACGGCAGCCGAATCGACACGCCGGAGCTGATGGCGCTCTACGGGTTGACCGTGCCGCCGCAACGGGTGGGCGTCTGAGCGGGTGGCGGCCGGCCCGGCGGTGCTCGAACTGATCAGTCCGCCGGGCGTCGGGAGCGACCCGCCCACCGGGCCGGACGCGACGATCCCGGGCACTGGAAACACCTAGCCACCCGCGGCCGCCGAGCCGGCGACGGCGAAGCCGACGAAGACGGCAGCCGCCAGGGGCAGCGCCACGGCCAGCGTGAGGGCGCGCTGCCGGTGCGACCGGCCGAACAGCAGGACGACCAGCAGGGCGAGCGCGACGTCGATGGCGACGTTCCACGCCACCCCGGCCGGGTAGTTCGGATCGCCGATCAGGCGGGCGAACCGGGCCGCCTCCTCGAAGAGGGCCGCAGCCGGCAGCGCGAGCCCGACCACCGGCCGCCAGCCCTCGCCCCGCGCCCAAACCCCGCCGACGCCGAAGACCACCCCGGCCAGCACCCCGAGGACCATCCAGAACAGCGAGGTGGGCGCCCAGAGCACCGCCAGGTCGTCGCCCTGGATCAGCGTCGCCGCGAGGTAGTAGCTGGGCACCGCGAGGACGAGCAGGACGGCGGCGCCCAGCGCCGCCCGCAGCCAGCCCGAGCGCACCCACCAGCCGAAGAGGAACGCGGCAACCGCCCAGGTGGCGGTGGAGTTGCCCAGTTCGGCGAGGGGGAAGGGCACGAACTTGATCCACACGAAGTCGAGCGAGCCGAGCAGGAGCCCACCCAGCACCGCGGCGAGCGCTACCCGCCGATCATCAGGACGCATGGCAGGGAAGCATACTGAGTATGCTTTCGATGGTGCCGCCCGGATGCTCGTCCCGCCCGGATCCGCCGAACGCTCCGGTACCCGGTTGAGCCCTCAGTCCAGGTCGAACAGGGCGGCGGCGCTGTCCCAGCAGACCGCCCGCAGCCAGTCGTCGCCCAGGTCGAGCCGGGCCAGCCCGGCCAGCTGCTCGGCGTACGGGTAGGGGATGTTGGGGAAGTCGCTGCCCAGCAGCACCTTGCCGGCCAGCCCCAGCTCGCGCAGCCGGGGCAGCTCCCCGGCGGGGAAGGGCACGAAGCGGTCGAAGAACGGGGTGAACGCCATGGTGGTGTCGAGTCGTACCCGGTCGTGGCGCTCGGCCAGGTCGAGGAAGTCGGCGTAGTCGGGCGCACCCAGGTGCGCCACGATCGCGCTCAGCTGCGGGTGCCGGGCCAGCAGGGCGGCGAAGCCCTCCGGCCCGGTGTGCGCGGTGCCGACCGGCGCGTGCCCGGCGTGCACCACCACCGGCACGCCCGCGTCGGCGAGCAGCCCCCACACCTTGTCCAGCGCCGGATCGGTCGGGGCGAACCCGCCGACCTGGACGTGCACCTTGAACACCCGGGCCCCGTCGTCCAGCGCCTCGGCGACGTACCGGGGCGCGTCCGGCTCCGGGAAGAAGGTCGCCGAGGGCAGGCACCCCGGGGTGGCCCGGGCGAAGTCCAGCGTCCACCGGTTCAGCTCCGCCGCCATGCCGGGCTTGTGCGGGTACGCCAGCGCGCTGAACGCCCGTACGCCCATCCGCCGCAGGTGCGCGACCCGGTCGTCGTCGCTCCACCGGTACCGGATCGGCCACTCGGTGCCGACCAGCGGCCCGGCCGCGTCGAAGTACGCCCACACCCGTTGCAGCAGGCGGGGTGGGAGGAAGTGCACGTGCACGTCGGCCAGCCCGGGAATGCCCAGGTGGCGGCAGAACTCCGGTACCTCGTCGTCGCCGGCCGGTGCCGGCCCGTGGGTGTTCACACCTCGATGTTGAACCGGTGCAGCACCGACGGCGCCACCAGCCCGACCGTGGCGAGCACGGAGAGCACGGTGAGCGCCGTGCGCAGCACGATCACCTCGGCCTTGCTGCCGGTACGCAGCGCGATGCTGTTGGGCAGGCCGATCATCAGCCACATCCGCCGTTTGATCGGGATGGGCCAGAGGATCGGCACCCCGGCCTTGGTGATCATGTCGCCGAGGATGTGCACGAAGCAGCCCACCCCGACGGCCAGCCCGATCATCGGATAGCCCCGGTCGCCGGGCAGGTTGGCGAAGGTGAACCAGGCGGCGGCGGCCGAGGCCAGCGTCACGATCACCCAGCCGGCCCGCTCGGCCCACTGGTCGAAGAGCCCGCGCAGGGCCAGGCCGATCATGAAGAACAGGATGCTCACCACGGCCCACTTGCCGTACGCGGCGCAGAGCGCGGTGGTGCCCCAGCCGACCAGCACGGTGAACGGGAGGGTGTGGGTCAGCGTCCGGTGGCCGTTGTTGCGGCGCGGGTCCCGGCTGAGCTTGGTGGCGTAGTAGACGCCCAGCGAGATCTTCTCCATCACCTCGGCGATGAAGAGCGAGAAGACCCCGAAGGTGCGGGCCACCGTCGCGCCGCCCTGGTTGCGGGTCACCTTGCCGGAGAGGTCGAGGTCGGGGAAGAGCGCCCCGCCGGCGCAGACCGCGGTGCCGACGGCCAGCGCCAGTGGCGACTGGTGGTAGTCGGCGAACTGGTCCAGCGCCCACGAGCCGGTCAGCCACACCGCCGCGCCGGACAGCGCGTGGGACGGTCCCATCATGTCGCGTCGCCCTCCCCAGGTTCTTGATCGACAAAGCTACGCCACTGTGTCAGAGCCGCCGCCGGAGGGGCAATCACCCGGACGGTCCACAGGGGAGGGTGTCAGGCTGCGGGCCGGAAGCTCTGCCGGATCATCAGGAAGTATGTCGCGTTGACCTGCCAGTCGAACTCTTCTGTCAACCATGAGACGGTGTAGGCGCGACCTGCGGCGACGGCCACGATCAGCCGGGCGGTGTGCACCTGGACGCCGGCCGCGTTGAGCCAGGAGCACTCCCACAGCGCCCCGCCCCGGAACATGTCCAGCCGGGAGATCTCCACCAGGCGGTAGCCGGGCAGCGCCCCGTCGCCGGTCAACCGCCGCTCCTCGGCGCGCCAGTGGGCGACCGGGTCTGCCGGCGCGACGCCGGGGGCCACGCTGAGCACCCGCCCGCCGCCCGGCTCACGGAAGCAGGTCACCGCGCCGTCGGCGAAGCGCAGCCAGCGCGCCGGCGCGGCGATCCGGAAGCCGGTGGGGTCCTCGTACCAGGTCCACCCCGGCACCAGTGCGGGCTCGCCGGCCGGCGGTGGCACGGAGGGGACCGGGGTGGCGTCCGCCGGGGCGGGCGTGGCGCAGGGGAAGGCCGCGGGCCGGGCGGCGGTCGCGCCCCCGCCGCCACCGGGGGCGCGCGCCGCCCGGTCGTCGTCGCCGCGCAGCGCCGCCGCGATCCCGGCGCCGACCAGCAGGGCGCTCGCGACGGCCGCCGCGACCAGCCCCCACCGGCGGCGTCGCGCGGCGCCCGGCGGCGCGACCGGTACGGCGGCCCCGGCCACCAGCGCGGTGGGGCTCCACGGCCGGAGGTCCGTCGGCGCTCTCCCGCCCATCGACGGCCGGTCGCCGCCCCCCGCCCGCACGTCCGCCGGCCCGCCCATCGACGGGCGGGCGGGGTCGGCCGCCGGCCGGTCGACGACGTCGGGACGTCGGCCGGCCACGGGCAAGCCGGTGTCGGCGGCGGCGAGCGCCGCCCGCAGCAGCGATTCGACCTCCAGGGCGGTCAGCCGTCGCCACGGGTCGCGCTGCAACAGCCCCTCCAGCACCGGCCGCAGCGGCCCGGCCCGGCGCACCGGGTCGGGCGGCTCGGTGGCCAGCGCGCTCAGCGTGGCCATCGCGCTCGACCGGGCGTACGGGGCCCGGCCCTCCACGGCCGCGTACAGCGTCGCGCCCAGCGACCACAGGTCGGTGCGCGGGTCGGAGACGCCGTCCCGGGCCCGCTCCGGGGCGACGAACTGCGGGGAGCCGAACACCTGCCCCGGGCCGGTCATCAGGCCGTCCCCACCGTCGAAGGTGGCCAGACCGAAGTCGGTGAGCATCACCCGCCCGTCGTCGGCGACCAGCACGTTGTGCGGCTTGACGTCGCGGTGCAGCACCCCGGCGGCGTGCGCGGCGCGCAACGCGGCCAGCACCGCCAGCCCGATCCGCGCGGTACGCCCCGGGTCCAGCGGCCCCTCGGCGGTGATGAGTTCCTGCAGGGAGCGCGATGGCAGGTACTCCATCACGATCCACGGGCTGTCCCGGTCGTGCACCACGTCGTAGAGCCGGACCACGTTGGGGTGGTTGAGCCGGGCCGCGGTGCGCGCCTCGCGCAACGTGCGCAATCGCAGCTCGTCCCGCTCGGCCTCGTCCAGCCAGTGGGGCGGGACCACCTGCTTGACGGCGACGTCCCGGTGCAGCATCTCGTCGCGGGCCAGCCAGACCCGGCCCATCCCGCCGCTGCCGACCAGATCGAGCAGCCGGTACCGCCCGGCGACCAGCAGTTGCTGCACGGCGTTCCCCCTCGGCTACCCCTGGTACACGATATCCAGCGGCCTGCCGTTTCTCATCGGCAGCGCGGCCGTGATCGTGGGTGCCGTTAGGTGGGCGAGACCGCCTCGGTGACGCGGCCACGGAAGCTCTGCCGCACCACGGCGAGCTGCCCGGTCGAGGCGGCCCAGTCGTCGTCCGCCGCGCTCCAGCCGAGCATCCAGGCGCCGGCCTCGTCGCCCGGCAACAGGCGCAGCGCCTGCTGCCGCTGGCCGAACGGGGCCGTCCAGCGGCACTCCCACTGCGCGCCACGGTCGCCGGTCGCGCCGAGGCGCACCTTGGCGTACCCGGGGAGCGCGCCGGCGTCGCGCAGCCGGTGCTCCTCGGCCCGTAACCAGGCCACCGGGTCGAGGTGGTCGGCGACCGGTTCGACGCTGAGCGTGCGGAGGCTGGACGGATCGCGGAAGCAGGCGACCTCGTTCTCGGTGAAGCGGAGCCAGCCGACGGGCACCGCGACCCGCCAGCCCTCCTCCACGTGCCAGGTCCAGCCGGCCGGCGGGCGGAAGCCGCCGTCGGCCGTGCCGGGCCGGGCGACGATCGGTTCGCCGATCGGGTTGGGCCGCAGGCACGGAAAGGGCGGGGGGCCCACCGGGCGGTCGCCGTCCGGCGGCGGCCGGTCCGGCCGGCGGCCGTACGGTGCGTCGGGGGGTCCGTCGGGGGTGGACCCGCTGACCGGCGCCGCGGTCGGTGAACCGTTCGACCCGTTGCCGACGATCGCGAAGGCGGTGCCGATCCCGGTGGCCGCCGCCACGCCCAGCGCCGTCACCACCAGCGCCACCCGGCGCGGGGTGAGCCGCAGCCGGGCCAGGGCAGCCCTGAGCACGGCGATCCGGTCGGTCGCCGCCGCCGTGGCGGCCGGCGTGACGCGGGTGGCGCCCCGTTCCTCCCCGGTTCCCGGCCGGTCGGCGGCGGGCAGGTCGGCACCGGCCCCGCCCGGCGGTGCGGCCCCCTCGCCCGGCTGCCGCCCGCCGGTGGACGTCGCGCCGGGCCGGTCGGCGCCGCTTGGTCCCGAGGCGCCGGTGTCGGACCGGTCCGGGACGCCGGGCCAGGGCGGCGGCGGTGGCACGGCGCCCGCCGGGCGGGCGACGGGGAGCACCACCGTGGGCGGCTCCGGGGCGGACGGCTGTTCGGCCGCCGCGATCAGCCGGTCCGCCTCGTCGTGGCGGATCCGCCGTCGCGGGTCCCGGCGCAGCAGCCCCTCCAGCGCCGGTCCGAGCGGACCGGCGTGCGGCGCCGGATCGGGGGGTTCGGTGGCCAGCGCCGCGAGGGTGGCCATCGCGGTGCTGCGGGCGTACGGGGAGCGCCCCTCGACGGCGGCGTGCAGGGTGGCGCCGAGCGACCACAGGTCGGCCTCCACGCTGGACACCCCCTCGGCCGCGCGTTCCGGGGCGACGAACTGCGGCGAGCCGAGGACCATCCCGGGCCGGGTCGTCAGTCCGTCGCCACCGTCGAAGGTGGCCAGCCCGAAGTCGGTGAGCATCACCCGCCCGTCGTCGGCCATCAGCACGTTCTGCGGCTTGACGTCGCGGTGCAGCACGCCGGCGGTGTGCGCGGCGCGCAGGGCGGCCAGCAGTGCCCGCCCGATGCCGGCCGCGAGCACCGGGTCGACCGGACCGGTGTCCTCCAGTACGGCCTGCAACGTCCGCGAGGGGACGTACTCCATCACGATCCACGGGCGGTCGTCGACCTGGACCACGTCGTAGACGCGGACCACGTTGGGGTGGTTGAGCCGGGCCGCGGTGCGCGCCTCGCGCAGCGTCCGCAGCCGCAGATCGTCGCGCTCGGCCTCGGCCAGCCAGTGCGGCGGGACGACCTCCTTGACCGCCACCTCGCGGTGCAGGATCTCGTCCCTGGACCGCCAGACCCGGCCCATCCCGCCCCGTCCCACCAGCTCCACCAGGCGGTACCGGCCGGCGATCACTACCTGCTGCACCGTTCTCCTCACCGTTGGCCGACGTACACCGTAGCCAATGGATCGGGGGAGACCTATCCGTCGTGGGATACGGCGGGTCAGCAGGCCGCCCCGTCCATCGCCAGCAGGTTGCCCTCGGGGATGGTGATCCGGGCCCGCCCGCCGGCCACCAGCGCGGCGGTCCGCCGGGCCTGGAACGTGCCGTGCTCGCGCCGCGCGGCGGCGTAGCTGGCCGCGGTGCGGGCCGCGATCGTCGCCCAGCCGTACCGCCGGCTGACCATGGTGCGGGCCCGGCGGGCCACCCGGCGGGCGAAGACCTCGTCGCCGAGGAGCTGGTCCACTGCGCCGGCGAGCGCGTCGGGGTCGCTGTGCGGGAAGGTCACCCCGGTGACGCCGGACTCCACGATCTCGGCCAGCCCGCCGGTGTCGGCCACCGCCAGCGGCGCGCCGGCCGCCGCGGCCTCCAGCGCCACCATGCCGAACGGCTCGTAGAGGCTGGGCACCACGGTCGCGTCCGTGGCGGCCAGCACCGCCGGCAGCTGGGTGGCGTCCATGAAGCCGGCGAAGCGGACCGTGTCGCCCAGGTCCAGCCGTCGCGTCTGGTCGAGAAGCTCCTCCCGGTACGGCCCGTCGCCGGCGATCACCACCCGCAGCCCCGGGTGCCGCCGGCGCAGGTCCGGCACGGCGTGCACCAGGTGCTGGACGCCCTTCTCGTAGACCAGCCGGCCGGCGTACCCGACCAGGGGGCCGTCCCCGGCGAACCGGGCCCGCGCCGAGGCGACCGCCCGGGGGCGGGCGTGCCAGGCCCGGTCGTCGACGCCGTTGGGCACCACGTCGACCCGCGCGGCCGGCACCTCGAAGAGCCGGGTGACCTGGTCGCGCATGTAGCCCGAGCAGGCGATCACCCGGGCGGAGGCGTTGCTGAGCCAGTGCTCGACGCCGTGGATGGTGCGGTTCATCTCCTCCGGCAGCCAGCCCTGGTGCCGC
>NZ_JBAKHS010000027.1:0-61318 GCF_036906795.1 Micromonospora sp. CPCC 205739
AACGTCGTCGAACGCTGCTTCAACCGCCTCAAGCAGTGCCGCAGCGTCGCCACCCGCTACGACTGTGAGGATGATCGGGTGCCGCCCGGTGCTCGGGTCTGACCCGCGTTACGACCGGCCTTCGGTGCCTTGAGTTTGATCTGTCGGCTCGGGTCCCGGGTGGTACTTGCTGCCGCCGGACCGGCGGGACGTGTCCCGATAGGGGCCTTGCCGCTAACAAGGCGCCATCACAGTCCTGACCGCCCCTTGCCGGCCCGGCGACGGCCATCCGTTCCCGAGCCGTCAGGAGCCGAACAACCGTGTCCAGCATGTCCCACCCGCCATTGGCCGACCAGCATGACACCGCCCATGAGGTGATCCTTGGCGTCGACACGCACAAGGACGTCCACGTCGCGGCGGCCGTCAGCATCAACGGTGTTCTGCTCGACAGCTGTCGTTTCCCCACCACCGCCGAGGGCTACCAGGCGATGTTGGACTGGGCCATTGCGCTCGGCCCGGTTCGACGAGCCGGGGTGGAGGGCACGCATTCCTACGGCGCGGCGCTGACTCGCCACCTACTAACCGCAGGAATCGCCGTCATCGAGGTCAACCAGCCGGACAAGGCCCACCGGCGCCGCCGCGGCAAGACCGACGCCATCGACGCCGAAGCAGCAGCTCGAGCAGTCCTGTCCGGCACAGCTACCGCCCTCGCCAAGGCAGGCGACGGCCATGTCGAGCGGATACGGCTGTTCAAGCTGGCCAAAGCCTCGGCCGCCAAGTCGCGAGCACAGGCGATCAACCAGCTCAAGGCCGTCCTCGTCGGCGCCGACCCGGCGCTGCGCGACTCGATGACCGGGCTCAGTAACACTAAGCTCATCCGCCGATGCGCCGATCTGGACCCGGGCCAGCCGGACACACCGGCGGCAGCCGCCGCCTACACCCTGCGCCTGCTGGCTCGCCGGATCATCGAACTCACCCGCGAGGTCGAGGACCTCAACCAGCGGATCACCGAGGCCATCAACGCCCACACGCCCGAGCTGCTGCAGCGCTACGGCGTCGGCCCCGACACTGCAGCAGCTCTGCTCCTGGCCGCCGGCGACAACCCGCAGCGGATCACCAACGAAGCGTCCTTCGCGGCTCTCTGCGGAGTCAGCCCCATCGAGATGTCCTCCGGCAAGACCCAACGACGCCGGCTCAACCGCGGCGGCGATCGCCATGCCAACTCAGCCCTATACATGATCGTCATCGCGCGACTTCGCTGGGACCTGCGCACCCGCGCCTACATCGACCGCCGCGTCAGCGAAGGCAAGACCAGACGCGAAGCGGTCCGCTGCCTGAAACGCTACGTCGCACGCGAGCTCTACGACCTCATCGCTCGGACACCGCAGCATACGAACGTGCCATCGACCGCTTGACATCCATAGGGGCATCAAAACCGCCACGTCCTACCAGGCCACCGTCACCATCGCCGCACTACTCCAGTGGTTGTGAACCTTTGAAGACACGGCCTAGGGCCGCCGAGCGGGAGCAACTCGTGGGCCGTTGCTGGCGTTGAGCCGCCCGGCCGCTGATGATGAGGTGATGACGCGCTTACCTAAGGTAGCCCCGTGGGCGTCGATCCTCGCGGTTGGACTGGTGGTTGTCGTTCTAGGGATCTACTTCGCGCTGCGGGACCTCGATCGTGCCGACAAATGGAGCAGTGTCGTGGGTGGAATCGTCGCGCTGCTCGGGCTTGGGCTCTCCGGCTACGGCCTGCTCCGGGGCCGCCGCGATGGTCCGCCGAGCGGCCAGGTAATCGAGAGCACCACCGTCGGCGGTGACGCCGCGCAGATCCGCAACGTCCGCGGCGATCTGCGAATCGGGCCGGCGACGGCGCGCACCATAAGCGCCGCGCCCTCGGAAAGCATCGCAACTGCCCGCGACGACGGCCAGCGCGGTTCACAATCAGTCACCGGATCCACCATCTGCGGATCGCTGCACCAGATCGACACCGTCGGCGGCGACACCGAGATCGACCGGTGAGCCACGATGAGAATCCGCTGGTCCCGGCCGGGTCAGAGCACCACACGCGCCATCGTCATCGGTGACCTCATCCAGATCGAGGGCGTCCAAGGGAATGTCACCATCGCCGCCCATCGTCCACCGTACCGAGTGGAAGCCTTTCCCGTGGACCCTGCGCCGTTGTCGGCCGAACGGGCGCGGCAACAGCCGAGCCGACTGCTGCTCACACGGCATCAGGTCGTCCCGTTCGCCGGGCGCGACGATGAGCTAACGGATCTTCGGCAGTGGCTCGAGTCATCGGACCGAATCTCTGTCCGGCTGCTGCATGCGCCGGGCGGCTACGGCAAGACCCGCCTGGCTCAGGAGACGGCTGTCCAGAGCGCGGCATCGGGCTGGTCGGTTTGGCGGATCCTGTATTCCCCCGTGCCGCCGCCGAACAGCCGGGTCGAGATCGACGAAGCGGGCGGAGTGCTGCTCGTCGTCGACTACGCCGACCGGTGGCCGGGCAGCCACCTGAACACGCTCATCACGCACATGACCGGGCTCGGGTTGCGAGCGGAGCTGACCGTCCGGGTGCTGCTGCTCGCCCGGTCGGCCGGCAGCTGGTGGTCGGCGTTGCGTACCACCGTCGACAGCGAGCTGGCGGGGGAGAGCAGCGCCCGCCGGCTCGGGCCGGTGGCGGCTCCCCTCGATCGTCCGGATCTCTTCGACGCTGCGGCTCGGCGCTTCGCGCGTGCGCTGCACTACGAAGACCCACCACCAGGCGTTCCGGGATTCCTGGCTGACGCCACCTACGACCAGATCCTCGCTGTGCACATGGCCGCTCTCGTGGCGGTAGACGCCGCTCATACGGACCGAGCCGTGCCGTCCAGCCCGCACGCGTTGTCGGCGTACCTGCTGGAACGAGAACGTGCGTACTGGCATCTCCTACACCACCGCACCGAGCCCGGCGTCCTGACCGCGCCGCACATGATGGCGCGTGCGACATACGTGGCCACGCTGGCAGGCCCAGCCGCCGAGGCCGACGCGACCGCGTTGCTGCGCTGCGCCCACGTCGATGAGCCGGGCGTGCGGACAGTCCTAATCGACCACCGATCCTGCTATCCCTCCGGGGATTACCTAGAGCCGCTGAGCCCAGATCGTCTCGGCGAGGACTTCATCGCCCTCACCACCCCGGGCAGCAGCCAGCCGGACGACGACGAGGCCTGGGAGCCGGACCCGTGGGCCGAGAACGCAGTGAGCGCCCTCATGTCCACGGACTCCGGATCAGCGTGGGCCAGGCCAGCGATCAGCGTGCTAGTGGAGACGGCACGCCGCTGGCCGCATGTCGCGGACCATCTGTTGTTCCCGGCGGTCCGGGACCGGCCAGCGCTGGTGCTGCACGCCGGTGCGGCCACCGTGGGCCGCCTCGTCGAGATCCCCGGCGTGGACATCACTCTGCTAGAGCGGCTGACCGAACAATTGCCACCGGGACGTGACGTCAACCTGGACGTCGCAGCGGCCGAGGTGTCGGGCAAGCTCACCGAGTTGCGGCTGCGCACCGAAAAGGACCCGGCCCGGCGCGCCAACCTGCACAACGCGCACGCTAGCCGGCTTATGCTGGCGGGCCGGTACGAAGCCGCCGCCCAGGCCGCTGCCGAGGAGATCTCGATCTACCGACGCCTCGTCGGTGAAAACCCCGGCAGGTACGGCATCAACATGGTCCTCGCGCTACGCAACCAGGCCACCGTGGAGGGCGCGGTGGGCGACATGGCAGCCGCGATGAGGTCGCTGCGCGCCGCCCTGGCGGCATTCGACGAACTCGAGCCAGCCGACGGCGTGGCGGCTAGGTCCCTGCTGGCGTGGCTGCTGAGCGACCTCGGCGCCGCCCTGGCACACCAGGGGCAGCTGGAAACGGCGCTCGCGGCCACACGACGAGCCGTCCGCATCCGCCGGGACCTGATCGACCGCGAGCCCACCGAACACTTGCCCCACCTTGCTCGTGCGCTCAACAACGAGGGCAACCAGCTGGACCGGATGGGACAGCACACCGAGGCCTTGCGGCCGATCGAGGAGGCGGCTGCGATCTGGAGGCAGCTCGCGGCGGCGGATCCGAGGGGGTACGAACCCGATCTCGCGGCGTCGCTCAACGACCTCGGGTGTCAGCTTGCCGACCTAGGGCGAGCCAATGAAGGGCAAGCTGTCCTGCGGGAAAGCCTTGAGATCCGCTCTCGCTTGGCCGAGATCAACCCGGACCTTTTCCTCAACGACCTCGCTCAGTCGTACCAGAATCTGGGCGCGCACCTCGCCGAGTCCGGCCGGCGCGCCGAGGCGCTCTCGGCCGGCCAGAACGCGGTGGCGATCTACCGTCAACTCGCGGACGCGAATCCGGGACGCTTTCTGCCGGGTCTCGCCGGAGCACTCAACAACGCCGGTCTCCAACTCGCCGCCGTCGGCAAGCTACGCCTCGCCGTGTCGACGGCGGAGGAGGCGGTTCGCCACCGTCGGCTCCTGGCCGGCGTGAACCCGGAGGCGCATCTGCCCGAGCTCGGCGCCGCTCTGATGAATTTGAGCTCGAGATACTCCGATGTCGGCCGCAACCCCGAGGCGGCCGCCACCGCAGAGGAGGCCGTCAGTATCTACCTTGCTCTCGTCCGCGACCATCCGGACGCGCATCTCATCGGTCTCGGCGTAGCGCTTCACAATCTGTCGGTTCGCTACGACAAGGGGGAGCGCTGGGCCGAGGCCGTCACCGCCGGCGAGCAGGGTGTAGCGGTCCGGCGGAGGATCGCCGACGCCAACCCCGGCGGCGCCCGGGCCGACCTCGCGTTGTCGTTGAGCAATCTCAGCCTCTGCCTCCACACGGTCGGCCGGGACGAGGAGGGCCTGCGCGCCGCCGCGGAGGCCTGCGAAATCGTGCGTCCACTGGCCGCTGCCGATCCGGTCGCTCACCTACCGCTATTAGCCAAGGCGCTCGGCAGCCTAAGCCGTTGCTTGTCGCATGCCGGCCGCCGCAACGAGGCGTGCGCAAGTGCCGAAGAGGCCGTAGCGGCATGGCGTCGCCTGGCGGCCGAGGATCCTGACGGTCACGAGCCGGATCTCGCGCGGAGCCTCCGTGTGCTGGCCACGGCCCTCGACGCCGTCGGCCAGCCACTCCGGGCGGCGGCCGCGGCAGAAGAGGCGGCAAACATCTTCCGGCGCCTGCTCAGCTCCGAGCCGGAGCCGTACCGTGATGTCCTGGCGAATGTGTTGAGCATCCTCGGCCCGATCCTGACGAAGGTCGGCCGGTACCGCGAAGCCCTCGCCGCCGCAGAGGAGAGTGTCTCGATACGGCGGGCATTGGCCGCCGGCGATCCGGATCACTACCGCGTAGGCCTGATGACAGCTCTGGGCAACCTGACGCTCTCGCGGATACGCGCGGGAGCCTACCGTGAGGCGCTGTCCACCGCGCGCGAGGCGGTCGCGGGTTTCGAGTCCCTGGCCGCCAGCAATCCGGCGTACTTCACCAACGACCTGGCGTCCGCGTACAACGGGCTGGCAATCGTGCTAGCTCATCTGAACAGCCCCGATGAGGCGTACGAAGCCGCCTTGCGAGTCGTTAATCTGCGCCGGTCGCTCGCGGCGCAGCAACCGGAGGCGTACGGCGAGGACCTTGCCGCCGCGCTGAACAACCTCGGTAGGCGGCTGTCCGAGCTGGGCCGGATCGGCGAGGCCGTTGCCGCGACCGAGGAGTCGATCAGACTGCGCCGTTCCTGTGCGGCCTCCGACCGCAAAGCGCGACTGGGCCTCGCTCATGCGCTCGGGAACCTCGCCGGCCTATTGGACGAGGACGGGCGGGACGCCAAGGCGCTCCGGGCAGCGACGGAGGCTGTCGCGCTGCTGCGCGCGTTCGCCGCCGAGACCCCGGAGGCCCACAAGCCCGAACTGGCCAAGGCCCTCGTTCAACGATCGGCGATCTGTCTGCGTTCGCAGACAGACGAATACCCGGCCCTCAACGACACGCTCGAGGCGATCGCGCTCTTCAATCAGCTGCAAGAGGCTTCCCCGGGGCGCTTCGACCTCGAACGGCAGATGGCGCTGCAGACGGCACGCGATCTCGCCGCACGGCTGATCGAGCGTCCGGACCTGATCCCATGAGGCCTGCAGCGCGGCCCCACTTCGACACAGACATCAAGCGCCGACCGGCGGAATTCTCGCGAGCCGGTACTCGCTGCGGGACATCCGGCCGCCCCTGGTGCTGAGACCGGCGCGGATGCGTTAGAGCCCTCCGTCCTTAAACATGGATCTGAAGTCCATCAACCAAGGCCGCGTCTACCCGTGCACGCGACATCCGCTCATGCCGCTGTCCGCGCCGACGTACCTGCTGAGTCGAACGACATCTCACCGAAGCTCCCAGTAGTAGACCGCACCGTCGTTCATCTCGAAGCTGTCATCGACGAAGGCGTCAACGACGTAAGACGCTTCCTGCGGCTTTGTTTTCTTGGGAACCTCGAAAACGATGGCTCCCTTCACGCACCGCCCCTTTGCGAGAGAGTGATCCCCCCATGGGAACTCGGGTTTCGGAAATTGGTTATAGCCCGTGCTCGTGGATTCGATCTCGGTGTCATCGGAGTAGACCAGTCGGAAGGGTGAGGTATTGACGGTCTGCGTGTGGTCATCGTCGTTGCAGACCTTCACAGTCAAGGCGCCGTACTCGTACCCGCGCTCATCTGGCCGGGGCGCGCTCGTCGCGACCGGCTGCTTATAGCTCAGCACGGCCACCTTTAAGTTGCCGTCCCAATCCGTCAATCTCTGCTCCGTGCCCAGGCGCGGCTCGGCAGCCGTGGGAGCCGGCGCGGAAGCCGTTGTCGGCGCTACGGTGAGGGGAGGCATCGGTGAGGGTGACGTAGCTTCTGAAGCCGCCGATGAGGACGCCGGGGAAGGAGTCGATGATGGCGTGCGGTTGTCGCCGCAGCCACTGATGAAACACAGGCTCAGGACGGTTACGAAGGTCGAGGTCTTCTTGCTCACTGGGCCATCATTCCTAATACGCTGAGATTGAGCAGGTAGACACGAGGCAATGACGCCTGATTGTGCGTAGTGCTGAGGAGTGCGTCACCGCCCATGCCGACGAACCGCTTTCCGGTGTACTCTCATGGCACCCCTTTATGTCAAGGCGCCGCTGACACCAGGGGTTTAGGCTGGTTGGTGGCGGGTCCGGGAAGTGGCTTGTCCGAAGGGCCGATGTCCGGGGTCAGGTCGGTCACGCTGGATTGCAGAGTCGTCCCCGATTGCCCTCCCGGATCCGCTGCCTGCCGGCGTTTCTGGTCGGCGACCATGCGGGCGTAGACGACGTTGGACAGTCGGCGTTTCAGCGCGCGCATGGCTTCCATGGAGGTCTTCCCAGCGGCCTTCTTCGCATCGAAGTAGGCGCGGCCTTCGGTCCGGTTGCGCAGCTGGACCACGGCCATGATGTGCAGTGTGCGGTTGATCCGCCGGTTGCCGGCGCGGGAGAGCCGGTGACGCTTCTGGTCGCCGGAGGAGGCGTCCAGGGGTGCGGTGCCGTTCCAAGAGGCGAACCGGTCGCGGTCGGCGAACCGGCTGATGTCTCCGACATCGGCCAGTAGGCGGGCTGCGCCTGAGGGGCCGATGCCGTGCAGCTCCATCAGGGTGCAGCCGCGGGCGGCCACCAACTCCTTGAGGTCCTTCTCCGCGGCCTTGATCTTCTTGTCGATTCCCTCGAGTTCACTGATCAGCTCGACGGCGAGGCGGCGCCTGGTCTTGCCGACGATGTCGCGGGGTTTGACCGTCGCGATCAACGCGCGGGCCTGTGGCGCGGACAGGAACTTCTTCGCCCCGCCGGGTAACAGTTCCAGCATCAACCGGTGCAGCCGGTTGATGGTCTGGGTGCGGGCGCGCCCGAGCTCATCACGCCGGTCGGCGAGCATGCCCATCACCTGTAGGTCCGGGTCGACCTGAACCTGCACCAGATTCGGGCTGCGTAGCGCCACCATCGCCACCGAGTGCGCATCCACCGGGTCGGTCTTGCGACCGTTGCCGGTGGCGAACACCCGCACCTGCGCGGACAGTTTCGCGGGCACGTCGAGCACCGTCTCGCCGTCGTGGACCAGGCGGTGGGCGATGTGTTTGCCGATGCCGTTGCAGCCCTCGACCGCCCAGACCCGATCGGCGTGCTTGCGGCCGGCGGCGAGCATGTCAGCGTAGCCGGCCTTGTCAGTCGCGAAGCGGCCCACCGCGAGTACCCGGCCGCGTTCGTCGACGACCTCGATGGTGGCTGAGCGCTTGTGCGGGTCCATCCCGATGATCACGCTCATCGGCACCTCCCTTGGCTGAACTGGACGGATTTGTCCGCAAGGAGGGCACCGCTACTTCGAGCAGAACAAAGCCCTTTCCAGCCACTCCTCGCGCGGCGCCCGGCGAGACCGCAGGCCATGAGAGAGCCACACCAATGACACCGGTGGGCAGCCGCAATGTGGGAGCGTCTCGCCGGGCACCTGGACCGAGTCTGGCCGGACATCGATCCTGGACCAAGTCTCTAAGTAGCCGCGATCCGCGCGGTCATGGCACCCCTTATGTCAAGACGCCGCTCGGAGGGCGGGTTTAGGCTGGCTGGTGGCGGGTCCGGGAAGTGGCTTGTCCGAAGGGCCGATGTCCGGGGTCAGGTCGGTCACGCTGGATTGCAGAGTCGTCCCCGAGTGCCCTCCCGGATCCGCCGCCTGCCTGCGTTTCTGGTCGGCGTCCATGCGGGCGTAGACGACGTTCGACAGGCGCCGTTTCAGCGCGCGCATGGCTTCCATGGAGGTCTTCCCTGCGGCCTTCTTCGCGTCGAAGTAGGCGCGGCCTTCGGTGCGGTTGCGCAGCTGAACCACGGCCATGATGTGCAGCGTCCGGTTGATCCGTCGGTTGCCGGCGCGGGAGAGCCGGTGACGCTTCTGGTCGCCGGAGGAGGCGTCCAGCGGGGCAGTGCCGCTCCAGGAGGCGAACCGGTCGCGGTCGGTGAACCGACGGATGTCGCCGACGTCGGCCAGCAGCCGAGCCGCACCTGAGGGGCCGATTCCGTGCAGGTCCATCAGGGTGCAGCCGCGGGCGACCACCAGCTGTTGAAGGTCCTTCTCCGCGGTCTTGATCTTCTTGTCGATGCCCTCGAGTTCACCGATGAGCTCGACCACGATTCGGCGCCGGGTCTTGCCCACGATGTCGCGGGGTTTGATGGTCGCGATCAGCGCACGTGCCTGCCGTGCGGACAGGAAGTGCTTTGCCCCGCCTGGGAAAAGTTCCAACAATAACCGGTGCAGCCGGTTGATGGTCTGCGTCCTGGCGCGGCCCAGCTCGTCGCGGCGGTCGACCAGCATCCCCATCACCTGCAGGTCAGGGTCGACCTGAACCTGCACCAGATTCGGGCTGCGCAGTGCCACCATCGCGACCGAATGCGCATCCACCGGGTCGGTCTTGCGGCCGTTGCCGGTGGCGAACACCCGCACCTGCGCAGACAGCTTCGCGGGCACGTCGAGCACCGTCTCACCGTCATGCAACAGGCGGTGGGCGATGTGCTTGCCGATGCCGTTGCACCCTTCGACCGCCCATTCCCGATCGGCGTACTTACGGCCGGCGGCGAGCATCTGCGCCCGGCGAGACCGCAGGCCATGAGAGAGCCACACCAATGACACCGGTGGGCAGCCGCAATGTGGGAGCGTCTCGCCGAGCACCTGGACCGAGTCTGGCCGGACATCGATCCTGCGCAAAGTCTCTAAGTAGCCGATGAGCGGATGTTCAGATCGTGGGGCAGGCGAGACGAAGGTCGCGAGATAAGCCTTGATCGTCGCTCCCGACAACCGGGCGCGTCTGGCGCGTATGTCCGGACGGTGCCGCAGATGGTTGGGTCAACGTGCGGCTTGTTCCACCAGTGGCGGCCGCTCGTTAGAGCGGATCAACAACAGTCCAGCGCCGAGGACGAGCCCCGGTCCCATTACGAGCAGCACGGCCTCCGTGGGTCCCGACACCAACGGCACGTCCCACACACCGAATGGCCTTGGCAGCCCCAGGTGGATCGCAACGAACCCGGCCGCGCCCGCCCCCATCAGCGTCAGGACTCGACTCCGCACGGCCCGATCGACGCCAATCACGGTGGCCAGGGCCAGGGTCAGTACGACCGCGAATGTCAGGCCGCCAACAGCGCCACCGAGCCGCGACGAGACGACGAACACGGCGTGGAACCCCGGATCGATGGAGTCTGCTTGTGGCAGCCCGTTGTACTGGCCGAGTAGAGGAATCGCCGTCGCCGTGAACGCGGTGACCGCTGCGGCGACTGCGAGCAGCCAACGCCCACGGCGCGCCAGCAGGTCCAGGCCGCGGCCGACCGAAGCGGGGGCGCTCAACAGCACTGCTGCCGCGACCGCCAGCAGCAGCGGCCACACCAGCAGGTCAAGCGGCGCGGCGTAGCCTTGGTCGCCCTTGAGACGCGTTGCCACCACGACGATCTCTTACAACACGGCCGACCACGCGCCCAGCGCCGCAGCGGTCCGCCATCGCGCGAGGATGGCAATGCTGATCGCGACCCACGCGGCGGCGCGGGGCCAGGTCGCCGCCGGCACGGCGGCCACCGTTTCGCCCGTACGGGCGAGAAAGGCCGCCGCCTCGGCGAGCGGACGAAGCTGGCGGGCAGTCAAGATCAGTGTGACAACGACGGCGACAACGGCGGCGCCGTCCGCCCATCGGACTCGGCTGGACGGCTGATCGAGGGTTCCCATCGTTGCTTAGACGCGCAATTCCCCAGCAAGGTTGCAGCACACCTCCGCAGCGTGGCGCGGCGCATCGGACGAGCGGGTTACGGACATCGCGTACAGGTCCGGCAGTGTTGGGCTGTCGCACATCATCCTGGTAGGTCGTCGTCGAGCTGCTGGACCTGATCGTGGTCACGGCATCAGATGGACGCGGATCCGTCTGGCCGTAACCGCCGCATCCTTTAGGACGGCCAGACGGGGCTCGGCGGATTCGAGCAGGTGTGGATGACGCAGTAGCGCCAGTGGCGACAGACGCCGGTCTGTCAGCACCGCGTCGATCATCGACCGGTCGCCGCCACAGACCAGGGCACTGACTGCATCGTGAGGGTCGGCGATAACACCGGGCGCATGGGGCAGCATGGTCCGCACGGCGATGTCCGCAGCCCGCTGAGTAGCAGCCTGGGCCTGGTTGACGCGGCGACGTGCGTAGCGCTGCTGCGAGGAACCGCCGGCCGCGGTGCGACCCTGCACGTAGAAGCGCTCGACCTTGGAGACGGTGATGGTCGTACCGTCCGCGACACCGGCGGCAACCGCGCCTTTACGGGCCAGTAGCACGGCGATCCGGGGCGGTCGGATGATGCGGGCCAGCAGCGTGTCCACATCCTTTGCGTCGGCAAGCCCCGGCGGCGGATACAGCGTGGCGGTATCACCGTTGCTCACGCCGGTCAATACGAGGCCCTGCTCGGTGGCGCCGTCGTGGCGGCTGTAGAAGCCGTCGAGCCAACCACGAATCCGCTCCGGTGAGATCTCCACCCACCGCCCGCCACCCGCGGCGAGTCGCGCCTTCACCACGTGAACACCACCTATCGGGAACGGCCGGCCTGCACCCACCATGCTCACATGAAGCGGGTCGCGCCATCGAACGCAGCCCAGTTGATGCCCGGTTCTGGCTCCCCTCTTCGTCAAAGGCCGCGGCGAGGGGTGTTCTAGGCTGGGTGTGGCGGGTCCGGGAAGTGACTTCTCCGAAGAGCCGGCATGGGGATGTGAGCTGGTCACGCTGGAGTCAGTAGTCGTTCTCCGTTGTCCTCCCGGGCCCGCCGCCGTGACACCCGCCGCATCGTTGATCATTCGTCGGTAGACGATGTCGGACAGGCGTCGCTTCAGCGAACGCATCGCTTCCATCGATGTCTTGCCAGAGAATTTCTTCCGGTCGAAGTAGGCGCGTCCTTCGGTGGGGTTGCGCAGCTGGACGGTGGCCATGGTGTGCAGCACACGGTTGATCTGCCGGTTGCCGGCGCGGGAGAGCCGGTGGCGTACCTGTTCGCCGGAGGAGGCGTCGATGGCGCCGCGCGCTAACCTGCCGCGCATGGCCTACCGCGTCGGAGACGTGCTGCGTATCTCCTGCCCGTTCACGCCAACAGTCGTCATCGGCATCGACGAGGCGCACGTCAGCGTCCGCTGGCCGTGGTGGGATATCGACCCGGACGCGGAGGGCGTGCGCTGGAACGGCGAGGTGGCCTTGGGCCGCGCCGACCCGGGTGAGCTGTACATGATCGACCCGCCCTCCCTGCGCCTCGCCCCCGGCGATACCTGCCGAGTCGGTATCCAGGCGCGGATCATCCACGTCATCGAGGTTCACGAGTACGATCCGCCGCAGGATACGGGCTGGCTGCCCCGCCCGAGCCTGAGCCTGCTCGTCCTGCGCGCCGGTGAGGCTCCGGACGCGGCAGCGGAGTTCCAGGGCACGAGCATCGAGCCCGGCGGCGGTGTTCCGTTCACGCTTGAACTGGTCTTCCGGCCGTATGCCTTCCTGGAGGCCGGCGACGACGTTGCCGACGCCGACGGTCGTGCGTGGCACTTCGATGGTCCATGGATTTGGACCGCTTACGACGGCGCGGGGGGCGTGCCAGCCTGGCCCCTGGCCTTGCTGACCGGCAGAGCGGATCCGGCGGCGGTCGCGGCCGCGACCGCTAGGGAATCGCACGAAATCGAAGTCACCCGCTGGCGCCGAGCGGCCGGCTTGCAAGACGACGCCCAGCCTCGTTGAGTAGGCCACGGGGTCCATCGCTACCAGCGGCCGGGCCTACCTGATCGGATCTGCCGCCGACCGCGCACTACTCAGCGTCACGGCGCGTCACCTGGCCAGCGCCCGGTCGTGTCGAAGAGGGAACGTTCGCCGGCGGCGCCGATGGTGCTTCGGTCGCCGCCACAGGTCATGAGCGCCAGCCCCAAGCCCGGCTCGCTGGCCGGCAACCCTCCGTTCGTGGGCGGGGTGCTCCGGGTGAGGACCAGGCTCGGCACGCAAGTGTCGGGCAAGCCGCGAAAAGAGGAGTTGCATGCCGATGATCCCGTCCTTCGGCGGAACCACAATGCCCGATGGACAGAACGCGCGGTTCGGGTCAGGGCGGTTCCGACTCGCCGCCGCGGACGACGCCGAGCAGTTCGCGGCGCTGCACGCCGACAGTTGGCGCAGGCACTACCGGGGCGCCTTCGCCGACTCGTTCCTCGACGGCGACGTCGCGGCCGACCGCCGCTCGGTGTGGTCGGCACGGCTCGCCGCACCGACCAACAGCGAGACCATCCTCGCCGAGCACGACGGCCGGCTGGTGGGCTTCATCCACGTGGTGTTCGACGACGACCCGGGGTGGGGCAGCCTCGTCGACAATCTGCACGTCGTCCACGACCAGCGCTGGGACGGGCATCGGTACGCTGCTTCTGGGCCGCGCCGCCCGAGCCGTCGGCGTGCGAGCGACCGGCAACGCGTTGTATCTGTGGGTGTTGCAGCAAAACACCGTCGCCCAGCAGTTCTCCAACGCTTGCGGGGCTACGTGCGTGGAGACGGCGACGGTGCCGCCGCCCGGCGGAGACCCGGCCCGGCGCAACGGCACTCCCCGCAGGTTGCGTATGGTGTGGCCGGACTTCGCAAGGCTGAGCCACCCCCTCGACGGCCGCTGACCCGCTCCCACCGTCGCTATCGCCGGGACGTGACGAACTGCCAGAGCGGCAACGCGCTGATCTGCCGCAATGGATGCGTCACGGACAGTGACCGGCCGTCAGGCGCCTCGACGTCCGCGCCAAGAACAGTGCGCGTGATCATGGCGAGGTCGACGCTTGACCTCGCGCGCCCATGGCCTGGTACTGCAACGGCAGTCGGGCGGTCAGCCGGCGTAGCGGGGTTCACTGAGCCGGTGGCGGAATTCCGCGTGAGCGGTCTGGAAGACGTCGTTGAGCCGCTCGAGCTCGGACTCGGCCGGTTCTCGCCGCAGCCCGACTTCGATCTTGAAGTCGCCGTCCACGATCGCCACGTCGAGGCGGTCGAGCAGGTCCGCGGGAAGCCTGGTAATGACGAACTCGCGGAACGCATCGGCGATCGTGCCCGCCATATCCCCGCACCCGCAGGTGCGGCCATCCAGGACCGCACCGAGGTGGCTGCGGCCGATCAACGCGTCCGGGTGTACGGGATCCATGACGGTCAGGCCCTCCTCCAGGACTGTGCGGGCCTCCGACAGCCGTGCCTCATGCTGAAGGAACAAACCAAGGGCGATGCAGGCCCGCCCGACCGTGTCATGGTCGGTGCCACGGCGTGCCTGGCTCACTGCCTCGGTCAGCCGCTGCTCCTGGCGTCCGGATCTGCCGGTGACAGCGCGTGCGTCGAGCGGCGTACCCGTCCGAATCGCTGCGCCTCCGGCGGTTTAAGATCGAGTCCCTCCAGGCAGGCAGGGGCGGTCGGCGGGGTAGGCGTCGAATCAGAGCTGGCAGGTGTGTCGTTTTGCGGATCGCGAGTGTGAACGCCTGGGGTGGCGCGTTGTACGACGAGCTCATCAAATGGCTGCCCGACAGCGGGGCGAACATCGTCTGCCTGCAGGAAGTGACTCGGACCCCTGGTCTGACCGGATGGACACGCTTCGAAGACGGTGAACGCATCCTGCCCCAGCGGGCTGACTTGTTCGATGATGTCCGCATCGCGTTGCCGCACCATCAGGCGATCTTCCTCGCCAGCGACTCAGGACCCGTGCATGACGACCAGGGCGGCCGGCATCGGCAAGACTTCGGTCTCGCGACCTTCGTCGCCGAGCAACTGCCGGTCATTGGTGTCGACTCCGCCTTCGTGCACGGTCAGTTCGTCGACCATGATGCGTGGACGATCACAGCCCGTCCGCGCATCGCACTCGCGGTGCACACCGTTGACCGCGCCGCCGGCCGGTCGGTGTGGGTGGTGCAGGTACACGGATTACGCGATCTGGTCGGCAAGGCTGACACCCCAGCGCGGCTCCGCCAAGCAGAGCGACTCGCGGAACTCGTACGCCGGGTACGCAGTCCGCAGGACCTAGTGGTGGTCTGCGGTGACTTCAACCTGTTACCCGGCAGTGAGACGTTCGACGTTCTGGCCGAAATCGGCCTGACCGACCTGGTCGGCGCGGCCGACACGCGAACGTCTCACTACCCTAAACCGGTGCGGCACGCGAGCTACCTGCTCGTCTCCGATGTCGCCGCCGTCAAGCAATTCGAGATATTGAACGAACCAGAGGTTTCCGATCACCGGGCCCTGATCCTCGACATCTAGCTCTAGCTGGCGTGGGTTCGTCGCAGGCACGCACGAATCTGCCGCTGACCGCGCGCCTTTGCCGAGAAGCGGATAACCGATCAATCCCTTCTTGCACGCTGGTTTCCTACCAGGGTCAGCAGGGCGGCGTGTGTTTGCTCGTCGGCCGCCACCACGAGACCGCCCGCACCGGTGTGAAGAGGTTGGCCGTCGATCCCGGTCACCACACAGCCGGCTGCCTGACAGAGAGCGATGCCGGCCGCGAAGTGGACACTGTCGCTTAGGTAGCCATCGGTTACATAGGCGGCTCGTCGGCCAGCAGCGACCCAGGCCACCGCCAGGGTGGTGGAGACGACGCGTGGGCGGAACTGCTCGATGAACCCTTCGTCGGCAAGTAGCCGCGCAGCCCGGAAGACGCGCTCATTGGGGAACGGTGGATCGAGATTGACGTCCACCAGCCTCGACGCGGCGGACGGGGCAAGTCGCTCGTCCGCGCCGCCGCCACGCACGTGCGCCCCAGCACCGTCGGTCCAGAACACCTCATCGGTGAACGGGTCCGCCGAGGCTGCCACGACGACCTGCGTTCCGGTTCGCAGAGCTACGTTGACCGAGACGAGCATGTTGTGTACGGCGTAGTTCAGCGTCCCGCACAACGGGTCGACTAGCCACATTCGTCCGTTCCCGCCGGTCCCCGTGCGCCCGCTTTCCTCTCCCACCACGAGGTCGTCCGGCCGGTAAGCGAGCAAGACGTCGAGGATGGCCCTCTCTGCTTCGATGTCGGCCGTCGTGGCGAAGTCCCCCGCAGACTTCTCGAAGCGTGTCGGCGATGACCCGTAGTGCGAGCGCACGACCGCAGCGCCGGCTTCCGCCGCTTTGATGACCAGATCTCGGTCGGTGATCGACATGCACGCACGATAGATGCCGCCCTGGCTAGCCGCGTCGACGAGGCGGTGGCCGCCTACCGGGCTGCCGTTGACGCCGGCGAGGGGCACGTTCGCGTGCGGCTGCTGGCGGCACAGGGCCGACTGGAGGAGGCGACTCAGCTCGTCCGGGACATGCTCGCCGAGCCGGGCCAGAATGCTTCCTACCGCCGGCTGGGCTGGCTGCTGACCGAGCAGCGGCGCTTCGAGGAAATCGAGGCCGAGGCACGGCTGCTTGAGGACGGCAACCTGGTAGGGCTGTCATATCTTCTCTCCGGTGCCCAGGAGTCCGCGAACTTCCACGAGGACTGTCCCGCCGATTGCAAGGGCAGCACCAGGGTGGTCCGATACCTCCCGGCATGCCGATGACGTGCCGACCCCGCCCCTCAGTGTTCGGCACCAGGACAAAATGGGTGGCCTTGCCAGCCCGTCCCGCCCTACCTTCTAACTGGATTTTCTTCTCCGACCCACTCACAAGAGGACTTCACCCCGCGTGACGCCGCCTGCTCTTTAGACCTGACACCTTCCCCGTGCATCGGTCGCCGACGTCGCCGTCGGCTCTTTTCCCATGCCTTCCATCAGGTCTTAAGAGAGATCATGTCTACGCGTCCTCATATCGTGCTGTCCCAGACCGTTCGGCGCACGCTCCTTCCCCTGCTCACGTTCCGCTGCGTCCACTGCCATTACGGCCTCGCCCGCACCGGCGACCGGAAGTTCCGCGCCATTGCCAACGGCAAACTCCTCGACATTTGGCTCCTCATCCCCTGCGTTTCCTGCGACCGCACCAGCAAAATCACCGTTCACGATCGCGTCCCGGCCCGGTACCTGGAGCCGATCCTGCTGGCGGGCTACTCCGGCAACTCCTCTTCCCTGGTCGCCCGCGTCCTTCTCGACCCGTTGATCGCCCGGCGCAACCGGTTCGACTCATCCTGGGAACTGCTGGCCCCGTCCCCTCCCGAAAGCCCTTGGCCCGTCCAGGTTTCGGTCATCTTCGACGACCCCGTGCCCCTTCGCCCCGACCGGCTCATCATGCAGGGGGCTGGGCATCAGCCGCGGGGAGATCGCTCGCCGCGTCAAGATCGGCATTGCGCTGAACCGCAGACCTCACAGGGACTTCTCGCTCGTCCTGCTATGAGCCGTCGCCGTGGGCCTGAGCCGGAGCGAGAGGCAAGGTGGCCTTGCCCTGGACTGCATCACGCGGCGGTCCGCGCGCGGTCGCTCATGACCGGGCGTGAACGGAGGTCAGGGCCGGCCCGATACCGGCGATGAAGGTGAACGCCCGGGTGCATACATCTGGACGTGCCGATGAACGGAAGTTGTCAGATGTTCTGAACCGCTTGCCGCGATCGATGCAGGCTCGCACCACGGCAGCCAGGGCAAGGACCTAGCATTGCCCCCATGATCGAGGACTTCGCGGATCGGCTCCTGTGCGACATGGCCGGCCTCGATCCCTGCACAGCGGTCGTCGAGGCCGGCGAGCAGGATGTCGACGGGCTGACCGACTACAGCCCGGAGGGCCACCAGGCCCGCGCCGACCTCGCGGCCCGCGCCCTGCGCGAGCGGCGCGGCCTTCGATGAGGGCTGGGCTCGTGTCGGCGAACGCCTGGCCGCGATCCCCGCGGCCCTGGACGGGTATGCCCGCAGCCTTCTACTCGCCGCCGAGGGCGGCAATGTGCCGGCGCGGCGCCAGGTGGAACTCGTGACGCAGCGCTGCCGCAACTGGATCGACGACGATGTCGCCCTGGTGGATCGCTACGGCGAGGGGCGTCAGCGGGCGTCGTTGCTGGCCGCGGCGACGGGTGCGCGAGAGGCGTACCAGAAACTGGCCGAGATGCTGACCGCGGACCTAGCACCGCGGGCCGTTGAGGACGAAGCGTTCGGCCAGCAGCGGTACGCACTCTGGGTGCGCACCTTCCTCGCGGCCCAGCCTGTTTCGCGCGAGCTGTACGACTGGGGCTGGGACGAGTTCCGAGCGATAGAGGCAGAGCTGATCGCGGAGGCGAAGGCCCTGGGCGGGAGCGTGCCAGAGGTGCTCGCCTGGCTCGCCAGCCCCGACGCACCCGGCACGCTGCACAGCAGGGAGGCGTTCGCCGCGTGGCTGCAGGAGCTGTTGGAGGCCGCCACCGAGCGGCTGGACGGTGTGTACTTCGACATCCCCGCCCCGCTGCGGCGCATCGAGTCGCGGTTGACCACGTCGTCCGGCATTGCCTACACCGGGCCTTCGCGGGACCTGACGCGGCCGGGCCGGGTCTGGTGGTCCCTTCCCGAGGACGCAGCGGGCTTCCCCACCTGGTACGCCTACAGCACCGCCTATCACGAGGGCGTTCCCGGCCACCACCTCAGTAGGGCCGTCCAAGTCCTGCTGCCGCCCTGACATGCCGCGAGACGCGCCGGTATCCGCGCCGTAGTCCTTGCACGGCGCCGGGCTCGGTCAGGTGTCCAGGTCGGTGAGCGACCGGTCGTACCGCCGCAGCCGGATGCCGAGCACGTCGTAATGCGAGTACGTGTGGATGTCGTCGGTCGTCTCCAGCAGCAGCGCCCGGTCACCACGTCGCCACACCGCCCGGTAGCTGTCGTACGCTCCGGTCACCACGCTCTCCGGCGTACCGAGACGGGTGGTGATTAGCGCGGCGAGGCGATCCCGTTCGGCATGGAACTTGGCCCGCCTTGCGTCCGGCTGCCGAGCCCACAGCGGGGGCAGGTCCTCGTCGTGCTCGTCCTCGTCGTCGGGGTCGTCCGGCTCCTCCGCCCCGAACGCCGGCCAGTACAGCGCGCACGGCAGGTGCACCCACACGTCCGGATCGGGCGGGGCCGCGCCGAGCTCGACCAGCCAGCCCGACGGTTCGCCCTCGTGGTCGACGGCGAACTGGGGTGCTCCCGGGCCGCCCTCCCAACCGACGTCCTCGCCGGGCCGGGCGAGACCCCACTCCACGAACATCGCCTCGACCGTCGCCCTTTCCCAGGGCACGTCGGCCAGCGTGATCATGCGGTCCACCCACACTTCGTCGACCGGGAGCAGCTTCAGCGACATGACCGCAGACCGTACACGGCAAGGCCGGGCCCTTGGATGAGCGTGCTCCTGGCTCGTCGGGGGGAAATCGGGTTTCCGCTCAGCAAGCCGACGCATACACAACGACTGCTGCGACGACTCGTTCACCGAGCTCTGCGCTGACGTCGTCGGGTTCAGCCGTGACTGCGGAGCGCCGAGCCACCGGATTCGCTGAGCAGCCCGCGACGAGCCAGCCTTCTCGGCCGAGGACCTACGACGCACTGTCCTGCCGCGATCGGCGCGGTCCAGGTGAACGGTCGGGGCCCGATTGGGCCGTTTTCGGGAGCCCGCTGATCATGAGCGGGCTCCCCGGAGCCTGGCCCGACTCGAACGGTGCTGCCACCCCTGGATTCAGTGACGTGCGGTACCGGCGCCGCACGTTGGGCAGGCCGGCCTCCAAGCGTAGTGCGCCCAGATGTAGCCGACGAGAGATAAAGCGGCGCGGGCGGTGCGTCCGCGGTGAGGCAGAGGTCCTCCAGCTGCTACAGGTCCACCGACCCGCTCTAGCGCTCACCCGCCGTGACGGGCCGCCCGGGCTGTCGCGGCGGTGGGGCGCAGTCGGAAAAGGCCCCGCCCAACAGTTCTGGTGCAAGCGCCACCTGCCTAACGATGGGTGCCACCTGCGGCCGAGGATGGCGAGCTCCTCGCTGAGGGCGGTGACCCCCGCCATCCCGCTCTCGTGAAGCACGTACGCGCGTAGAGCAAGACATAGGGCCCTTTTCTCGTCGGGGGCCATTGGTCAGGGGGGTATGGAGCGCTGTGATTGGGACGGCTGCTATGGGCGGATGCTGTCGCCGAGTGTCCCGGAGTGTTGGCTGTTGAGGCGTCCGCTGGCACCCGGGGGCGGCCAGTACCGGCGGACGGTGCGTTCGGAGCGGCCGATGCGGGCGGCGATGTCGGCGGGGTGCATGGCCGGGTCGCGCCGGTACCAGTACGCCACTGCCGCCGCCGTGTCGCTGGGCACGGGCTCATCGTCGGCTGTCTGAGCCGAGGTACCGCCTCGAGCATCGGTGGGGCTGGGCCGTCCCTGTGCCGAGGTGTGGGCGAGTCTATCGATGGTTGGGCTGCCCATCTGCGGTCCGGGTGTCCGCCCTTGCTGGTCGGTGCGGGGTGGGGTCGTCCCGCTGCCGGTGGTAGGGACCGGTTCGGTAGTGGCGGCGCGGACGGGCTGCTCGCCATCGCTGGCGCGTGCCGCCGCTGGCTGGTGTGTGGGTGAGCGGGTAATGGTGGGCGGGGCCGGTGATGCGGTGGGCTGCTCGCGGCCTGTGTTCGGGGTTGCCGGATGTGAAGCGTCTGGGATGGTGTTGGACGGTGGCATGGTGGTGGCGCGGATCCGGCCGGTGATTTCTACGAGGCTGATGCTGGCGACCACGACGAGCCCGTCCACGGACACGGGCAGCAGGTAGGCGGCGCCTGCGTCGGTTTCTCCGTAGCGGGCGGCGACGCCGACCATGTGCCAGTAGCTGACCCAGCCGGCGATGCCGGCGATCACCGCGGCGGCGAGTAGGCGCAGCACGGCGAGGGCGCGCCGGTCGCTGGGTACACGGGAGATGAGTTCGACCGTGAGTAGCAGCGCCAGCGGCGGCCACGCGGAGATCATCTGGCTGATGGTGTTGGGACGGGCGTGCAGCACGTTGGCCGCGATGGAGGCGGCGACGCCGAGGACGAGCACGGCGCGCACCGCCCACCGCAGGCGGCGCAGTTGGTCCAGGACGACCTGCCGACCGGAGCCGGCGGAAGCGGGCGTGGGTGTGGCGCTCATGGCTGGGCCTCCCGGTCGCCGGGAGAAGAGGCTCGGCCTTTCGTCCGGTTGATCAAGTGGTCGGCCAGGTTTGTCGTCTCGGTGCTGGGTTGCGTGTCGATGTCGGACAGGGCGCGGGTGAGAACGCGGCGCAGAGCGCGGATCGCGTCGAGCTGTCCCAGCCGGGCATGGGCGCGCATCGCGGCCTGGTAGAGCCCTTCCGCGTGGGGGTGGTGGGCGATGGCCGCGTGCAGCACGGCGAGTTGCTCGGTGGGTTGATCGGCGAGTTCCTCGGCGAGGGCGACCGCGGCGTCGTGGGCTTCTTGGCGCACGGCTTCCCGGTACGGCTCCAGCCACTCGTACGCGCAGCCGTCGGCCAGCGGCTTGCGGTAGTCCTCCAGCGCACGGCGCAGCGCCTTGATCCGGTCGGTGCGGTCGGTCGTGCCGGTGGCGTGGCGGATGGCGGCGCGCATGCGCCACAGATCGATGTCGAGGCGCTCAGGGTTGAGTTGGTAGGTGTGGTGCGGGTGGGTGAGGTAGGTGCCGGGTCCGCCGTTGTGGCGCAGCACGCTGCGCAGGTCCGAAACGTAGGTGTGCAGGCGGTGCGTGGCCTTGCGGGCGGGGGCGTCAGGGAGCAGGTCGTCCAGGATCGCCTCCGCGGTGGCGCTGCCGCCGCGGACGGCCAGGTAGACGAGCAGTTCCAGGGATTTGGCGCGAGGGTTGCGTTGCGGGTCGGCGTTGACGATGCCAGGTGCGCCGAGCACGGTCACCTGCACGCGACCGTCACGCCCGGCCGTGATCTCGCCATCGGAGGCACTCGCGCCGCCTGTGGTGACCCGCGCCGCCTTCTCCCTGTCATCCGCGGTGTCTGCAGCCACGCGAACGGGTAGGTCCGCGGCTGCGGCGCAGCGGTTCGCGTCAGCCGATGACGTGGCGATGCCGGTCTGCGACGGCGCGCCGCTCGTCCTGCGGAGGCGGTCGTCGGGGGCGTTGATGGCTGTGCCAGTAATGTCCTGCTTCGCGTTCCCGGCGGTGGCGGGCGTGCTCGAGAGGTGGGCCGGTGTTGGTGGCTGACCGGTGTGGGACTCCGCGAGGGTCGTGAGCAGGTCGAGGGTTTCGGCGGGGTGCAGGACGGTGAGGCGGCCGACATCAGCGGGATGGCCGCTGTGGGGGTTGCCCGCGGTGTCCGTGGGGGTGGTGGCGCCGTCCTCGCCGACGGCGATGGTGGTGCCATCGGGCCATGGCCCCAGCAGCACCCCGTAGACGTCCAGGCGCTGACCTTGGGTCAGAAGCGCGGCGACACGGGCGCGTTCGTGGCCGGACGGGGCCTCGGCCAGGAGCATGAGCGGCGGTGGCGGCGGCTGGCCTGGATCGGCGTCGCGCAGGTCGGTGACGGTGTTGACGTCATGGTGGTCGACCAGGCGGGCGCGGTGCAGTGTTTGCGTTTCCACGAGGTCCAGGGCCTCGGCGAGCGTGGACGTGGTCAGCAGGCGGGGCGTGCGGGGCAGATCCACCGCGGCGACGCCCAGCAGTTTGGCTGCGGTCGGTGCGGACGCCACCACCATGGTGCGGGCGTGCGGCTGATGCGGGGCGCCTGAGGCGAGTGCGGCGATCAGGAATCCCCGCGCGGCGGCTTCGGCGCCGGCGCCGGTCAGTCCGAGTCCGGTCGGTGGCCACAGCGCTGACAGGGGGCTGGCCAGAGCCGGCGCCACGGGCACTGGCCCACCACTGCTCGCGCTAGCGCCGCCGTCAGCGTCGCGCTCATTCCCGCGGATCGAGTCCGGACCGTCGGCCTGAGGGGTGTCCATGGAAGGTCCGACATGGTCGTGGCCGGGGCGCTCGGGGAGGGCTCGGCGCAGCCCACGGCGGATCTGGCCCACGACGCGGGGCATCGGCCTCAGACCGGCGTCGTCCGCCCAGGGCGCGTCCAGTGGGCGGGGCGTGTAGCGGTGTCGGCGGTGTGCCCACACCAGCGCGACGGCGGCCGCGATGGCCAGGGCCACACCGAGGTCGATCCAGCTGCCGCTGAGCAACGTGATTCCGCGAGGTGTCCCCTGACTGTCGGAGCGGTGCTCGTCGGCTGGGCTCACCTCGGGATCGCCGGCAGCGGTGCGGCCGGTCGTGGGTGTGGCGGGGGTGGCGGGTGTGGTCGTGGCATCCGATTCTGGGGTGGGGGTGGTGGGTGCCGGGCTGGCAGGCGGTGCGGTGTCGGCTCCGGGTTGCGGGGTTCTGGTCTCGGACGGTCGGGTCGGCGGCGGTGAGGGCACGGGTCGCTGCGGGCGGGTGGTGGGAGGGGTGGCGTCGGCGGGCAGGTCGAGGGTCCAGCCGGGGTAGATGACGTTCGGGTCGCGCAGCGTGCCGCCGACGCGGGGGAAGTGGGTGCCGCGGTTGAGGTCGTAGATGTCGGGCCAGCGGCGGTCGTCGCCGAGCCGTCGTGCGGCGATCGAGGACAGGGTGTCGCCGCGGCGCACCGTGTAGGTGGGGTTGCCCGCGGTGCTGGCATCTGCCGGTGGTGTCGACTGCTGCTGGGGCTCGTGGGCGTCCTCGGGTATGCCGTGTCCGCGGGGTTGGTCGTCGCCGTCGACGGCGGCGTCGGTTGCTGCGGCGGCCGGGGTGGCGCTCGCGGCGGCAGTGACCGCCGTAGCGCCGAGCAGGGCAGCGGAAAGGCCCTGCAAGGGCCCAGGTAGGTGCAGTGCGGGTAGCCAGCCAGCAGCGCGTGCGAGCCGCGCTGCCAGGCCAGAGATCACGGCGGTCAGGAGGTAGACGGCGAGGAGGCCGGCGGCGACCTGTGCCAGGAGGACGATGAATCCCTCGGTCAGGGGCTGCGCGACCCAGGCGCGCAGCTGCGACGCTGATGGCATCCGGGGTATCGGCCACACCTCGGCGCGCAGGAGCGCGGCGTAGCCGGCGGACACGATGACTGTCGCGGTCGTGGCGGCCAGAATGCCCGTCTTGGATCTCACCTGTTGTCCCCTCTCCGAACGCCTCGTCCGATCGGCACGGTTCGTGATCGACGCTAGGAGTCAGCCGCAGAAGCAGGCAGGGGTTGGCATCTGACAGGACCTGACACGACCTCACACGGTCTTACACGTCGAGGTCAGCCACGCCCCCGTGATTCCCCCGGCGCAGGCGAAGCCGGGCTGCGGGGGCGGGCAGCTCAGCTTGTGGAGGGAGCGATCTGGTGGACAAGTTGGGGTGGGAGCCCGGCGTCGGCAAGAGAGCGGTGGTAGGCGTGGAGGAGGTCCGCGGCGCCGGTGTGGTCGCCGAGGGCGGTGAGGGCGTCGGCGGCGCGGTGGTGCAGGTGCGCGTTGTAGGGGTCGACGCGCAGCGCGGCTTGCAGCAACTGCAGGGCGCGCTGTGGGTCGGGTTGGGCGGCGGCCGCGGCGGCGTAGGCGTCGATGACCAGTCGTCGGGTCGCTTCGCGCGGCGGGTCGACCCATGCCCAGTTGTGGCCGGTGGCGAGGTCGCCGGTGTAGGCGTCGATGACCTGTTGCCAGGCGCCGGTGTGGTCGGTGAGGGCGGTGGCGGCGTTGTGCGCTGCCGAGCGTAGGTGCCACAGGTCGACGTCTACCTGCTCCGGGTCGAGGCGGTAGCGGTCCTCGGCGTGGTCGATGGCATTGGCGCCGATGCTGCGGCGTAGTTCGCTGAGGGTGGTGTAGAGGCGTCCGGTGACGGTGTGGGCGGGGACACCGGGCCAGATCGCGTCGGTCAGCTGCCGAGTGCGCAGACCGTCGGGGTAGACGGCGAGGAGGATGAGAGCTTGCCAGGCGGCGCTGCGGCGAATCGTGACGGGTTGTCCGTCGACGATCAGGGCGGGTTTGCCGAGCACCCGCAGCTGCCTCTGTGGCGGGGCCGGTCGAGCGATGGCCGCGTGGGCGTCGACGGTATCGGCGGGGGGCCGTGGGCGAGGAAGGGCCGCGGCGTCGGCTGGCTGGCGCTGCAGCGGGGGCTGGGTGTGGGTGAGGACCGCGAGCAGGTCGGTGGCGGCGACCTGGTCCAGCACGCACAGCCGCGGCCCGCCCTGCTGCGGCCGTCCGGCCTCGCTGGTGTGACCGTGGACGTCGACGTGCCACGCGGCCCCGACCGGCGAGGTTCCGAGAACCACTGCGGTGACAGTGCCGGTATCGAGCACAGCGGCTAACCGGCTGCCAGCCGGCGCGGGCACGGTGTCGCTGATGAGCAGCATGTTGCGTGCGGCGCCGTGAGCAAGTGTCAGTGCTTCGTCGAGGCTGGTCGTGACCTGCAGGCCGGGGATCCCTTGTTGCAGTGCGACGGTGGCGGCTGGGCCGAGCAGCATCGTGAGGGCTTGGCGGGTGATCACGGTCGGTGCCGGACCCGCCGGTTGCCGTAGGGCGGTAAGCAGGGTGGTGACCAGGACTCCCCTGCCGGCGTGCAGGGCACCGGGCCCGGTCAGTGCCACCGCCGCCGGCAGCACGATCGGCGACGCCGCCGGCGTAGCCTCGGCCGGTCGTGGGCGTTCCGCCGTATCGGGGGTGTTGGCAGTGGCGTCCAAGGCCGCCCGGACAGCTGCGGCCGTCGTTGGCAGCGGTGCCAGGTCATGGTGCGGCGGTCCTGACCCGGTGAAGGGTTGGTAGTCGCGGCGGCGGCGCAGCCACACCAGCACCGATGCGGCTGCTATCTGCTCGGCCGTCTGGCGGGGCAGCCATCCTCCCGGGACGGTGACCCCCTCCCCCACGTCCACCGGGTCAGCGGTGTCGGGGCTGATCGGTGGACCGTCAATGGCGGAGGTGGTGACCGGGGCCACGGGTTCGGGAGGCTGGGCGACAGCGGCGTGGCCCGCGCCTAGGGCGGCCGCGCCGGCGACGCTGGTGGCGGTGGCCTGAAGTGGCGTGGGCAGCGGGAGGCGGCGCAGCCACCGCGCGCCGGAGCGCACCCTGCGGGCGGCGGCCACGATGGTGGTGTAGGCGACGAACAGCCAGATCAGCCAGGCCAGCAGGGTCAGACCGGCGGTGAGTGTGCGTTCGGTCAGCGGCTGCGCCACCCAGTCCTGTACCTGCTCGGCGGTGGGCATGCCTTGGATGGGCCATCGAGTGGTCTCGAGCAGGACCAGCGGCGGGACGATCAACAGCAGCGACAGCGCCAGCAGCCCTGCCACACGCTGTGACCATTTCACCGCCACCACCACCCGGTCGTTTCGCCTGCGGCGTGACGGAGGTTCGAGTCGGTGGAGACGTTCATGTGTGCAGGTGGGGGTGCGGTCGTAGGATCCGGGTCCACAGTTGGCGGATCCACCACACGGCGACCGCGATGGCGTAGATGACGCCGAGGATCCCGGTTGCGCGGGGGCTGACCAGGGCGGCGGTGATGACCGCCATGGGCGCGCCGAGGATCAGCCTGAGCAGTGGCTGTCGCACTATCGCCATGATGGTGCCGGCGCCGAGGAGCAGTCCGCCGAGGCGGCCGGTGATGTCGATGAACAGGATCATGTCGGGCCACCGGTCGGCGGTCAGCGAGTACTGGATGCACAACATGCCCGTGGCTGCGATCACCACCGAGGTGGTGGGGAAGGCTAGGAGCTGTGACCATCCGCCGGGGGGTGTGCGCCACTGGCGGGCGGCGACCAGGGCCATCACCGCTGCGACCGCGATGATCGGGGTGATCGGCAGCAGCGCCCACCGCAGGAACGGCCCGACCGCGGTCTGGATGTAGAGGCTTCCGACGACGGCGTACATGCCGGCGGTCGCGCTGCCCATGCTTGCGGCGGCGAGGATCCCGGTGCCGGTCTGCACGCCGGGTGGGTTGTGGTCGGCTGCGTTGCGGGCGGCGATGGCGGAGGCGATGACCGTGCCGGCGCCGAGGCAGGCGATCAGGGCGAACACCGCGGCCATGGCGAGTTCCCCCCAGTTGAGCAGCGCCGCCGGCCGGATGATGAAGCCACTCCACTGCGGGGTGAGCAAGAACTGCGCCACCAGGGCCAGCGACGCGAAGCCGGGCACCGCGATCGCGACCGCCCTGCGCACCGGCGGCACCGGAGGCGCCTCCTCAGCAACAGCGCCGCGGTCGGCCTGGGCGGAGCCAGCGTCAGCGGCGCCACGCACCGCGGCGAGGCCAGGATCAGCTACCACGATCGGGGGCATGCCGGTAGCTTCCGTGAGGGTCTTCTCCAGCAACGGCATGTGGGCAACGCCCCCGACGCAGTACAGACCCGCGACGCTTGCCCGGTCCACTTCCGCCGCAGCGACCGCTTCCACCGTCAGCTCAGCGACCCGGCTGAGCACTGGCTGCGCAGCCTGCTCGATCAGCGTCGCGTTCAATACCGCCGCCGGGCCGTCTGGCAGTGGCACGGTGACCGCGGCGTGGTGGGACAGGGCATGCTTCGCCGCCTGCACGCTGGCGGTCAGCGCCCACCTCTGCCCCTCCTCTCCCGCCGAACCGGTCGCCGCGCCGATCAACATGCCCGCCAGCGCATGGTCAATGGCGCCGCCACCAGCGTCCGGGTCGGCCAGGGTCGCCAGGACCTCGAACCCGGCCGGACCGCGACGGACAACGCTTACCTCCGCTCCCCCACCGACGTCGCAGACGACGAGGAACGCACCCACCGGAAGCTGCACACCCATCGACAGCAGATGACCGGCCACGGCAACCGGCGCTTCCACCAGGCGAGGCTGCGGCAGACCAGCCCGGTGCACGACATGCCGCATCCACGTCCGCCGGCGGGGCCCCCACCCCGCGGGCACCACCAGGCGCACGTCCTCGACCGGGACGCCCACCGCCTGCTGCGCCTCATCGGCCACCCGGCGCAGGGTCGCCACGACAAGATCCGACGCGTCGACCTCAGTGCCGGCGACGGTGAGGGTCTGCTCGGCGGAGCGCCGAGGCGCCGGAATGAACCGTCGCGGGTCCGCGACCGCCGCCTGCCAGGCCCCCTGCCCGGTCAGGACGTTCCCGTCATCGGATAGGAACACCGCGCTGGACAGTGCCGGCTCACCGTCGAACTGCAGCGGAAACCACCTGCCATCCGGCCAGGCCACGACCGCGGTCGTGGTGGCACTTCCACAGTCGATCGCCAGCCGCGCCTCCCCCGCTCGCATAGACCCCAGTCAAACATGAGGATCACCGTCACGTCACCCATGAATCACGCACAGCCACCACCAGGCAGCGGCCCGGAGGACACCTCAGAGGTAGCTACCTGCCGTCCCCGATCGCTTCACACACTTTGAGCACCTTGATCGTCATGGATTGGATGAAAGCATGGAACTAGGAATGACTCCGGTCACCGCCGAAGACGTCGCCGCCCTCTGGACGACAGCCGCTACAGCGACGGATCCCGTGGACCGAGAAGCCGCCGAAGCCGCCGTCCGGGCGGCCTACCGCGCTGCCGGCCTCCCGGCGCCGTCCCGATTCATCTGGTGCACGTCCCTGCACGAGGCCATCGACGCGCTCGGGCGCCACATCGGTGATGGCAACACGCCGCTGGTGCGCCAGGTGCGCCGAGACGTTCTCCAACAGGCCCTGTCCACGGCGCGGGCACCGCTGTGGCAGCAGGCATCCGACCTCGAACAGATCACCGCACACGGCGACTTCCACCAATTCTTCGAGTGGGAGGGCTACTACGGCGAACAACGCTACGACGGCATGGACGAACGCTACGACCTGATGGAACACCCCTACCTCTGCTCACCCGTCCTGCCAGCAGAACGCGCCGCGCTGCAACCGGTCCTGACCGCAGTACGCAGCACCTATGAGCAGGTCCTGCGCCCGACCTGGGACGCACTGGGCCAAGCAGTCCGCCGCTACGCCCTACATCCGGCCTGGTACTGGCACGACCACCACACGATGGTCGAACAAAAAGACGAGGCACGCGCCGTCGTGCAGTACTGCCTGCCCGACGCCAACGACCAGTTCTTCGATCCCGCCTGGCACTTCTACCCCGACCTCGTCGTCCTCGCCGCCATCGACACCTACCGCACCGCGTTCGGCACGACCCCGAACTCCGGCTGGGAAGGCTGCCGGGAGGTGTCGCTGACGTCCGGCCCCTGGTGGCCCTTTGCCGACCTCGCCGTGATGACCGAGCGAGTGATCGCCCAGCACATCGACGGGCCAGAGCCGCCGACGCGTGGGTGATCAGCACGGTAGACCTGGCAGCGGGCAGTCCTCAGGCGACAACAGGTATCCGGTGCCGTGACCCAAGACGGCGGTCAGAGTGCTGCAGCGCGACCGGTGTGTCGATCGCCAGTCGGCATGCCGTCACCAGGCATGGACGGAATCGACTATTGCCCCGTCAGCGGGACCTGTTCGATGCACACGGCGGGTTCAACCATCATGCGAGACCAGGCATTGGCGGCAGCCGCCAGTCCGGTCTCGGGCCCTGCGTGACAGACCGTTATCAGGACCTGCATGACACTCCGCCGAGCCGAGCCAGCGGGGATCGGTGCGGAAGGCCGATAATCGGGGCCCGCTCCGTCGAGGATCATGAGGTGGTGCCGTACGAGTATGAGGACCGGGACGCAGGCCGTGACGCGCTGAGAAGGGCACTGGCCCTGCTCACCGATCCCGACCCGCGGGTTCGTGAGCACGGTGCCGCTGAAGTCGGCGATTGCTTTCGACGCTGCGCCGGTGACCAGGACGATACGGAAGCCGCCGTGGCACGGCTGGTCACGCTGACGGCCGCTGAGACTGATGAGCGGGTGCGGGAGTCAGCGTTGAATGCGTGCGCCGACGCGGCCACCACCTACGTGCTGCCGCTGGCGCTGTTCCAGCAGCTGATTCCGCTGTTGCCCAACCTGTCGGCGGAGCTCACCGAGTATGTGCTGCTCATCCTTGGCCTGACGCACGCCCCGGCCGCCCGGCCGATCATCACGCCGTACCTCAACCACCCAGAAGCGTCCGTTCGGCTCGAAGCCAGCGACGCTCTGACGGAGCTCGCCGCCTGATGGACGCCACCGAACCCATCAGCGACGAGGAGCTCGCCGAGATCGAGGAGCTTGCCGACGCAGCGACTCCGGGTCCCTGGCACGTGCGTCAACTCGACGATGACTTCGCCATGAGCCTGGTCGCCATCAGCACGATCCCCGACACCGGGCTCGGTGAACGCTGGCCGGATTTCGACCATCACGAGATGGTGGCCGCCACCCTCGTCCAGCACCCTCGCTATGTCGATATCGCGGACGAACGGTGGGACGAGAACGCCCAGTTCATCGCCAGCGCCCGCAGCAACGTCCCACGCCTGATCGCTGAGATCCGAAGGCTCCGCCACCTACTCGCAACCAAAGGGCACAAGACCACCGGGGACTGACCGGCTCACCTGTCCACAGGTATTGACGATCCCTCTGATCATCTAGCCGAACGTGTCACCCACGTCCCGAGACTAATCTGTCACGGACGTCCCGAGACCCGGCCTTGGCCGCCAGCCGGCCGCAGGTGACGGGGAGCCGTACGTGTGGCAGGTTGGCCAGACGCGACACGTGAACGCATGGGGGTGACCATGGGCGCCTGGGGGCCTGGCCTGTTCTCCGACGACACGGCATGTGACGTGCGCGACGAGTACCGAGAGATGCTCGAAGACGGCCTGGACGACGACGAGGCCACCCAACGCATGCTCGGCTCCTACGCCGACACGCTCGACGACCCGGACGAGGCCACTTCAGTCTGGCTGGCCTTGGCCGTCACTCAATCCAAGCTCGGCCGCCTCGACCCCAGGGTTCGCGAGCGTGCCCTCGCCGCCATCGACAGCGGAGCCGACTTGGCCAGGTGGTCGGACAACCCTCGCCTCAGTGCCAAGCGCCGGGACGTCCTGAACAAGGCACGGGCACAACTGACCGGCCCACAGCCTCAGCGCAAGAAGGTGCGCCGTCCCAGCCGGCACGTCACCGACCTGCAACCGGGCGATGTGCTCAGCTACCGCGCGGCCAACGGCAATCTGGCGCTGTTGCGGGTTGCCCGCATCGACGACGACCGGCACTCCGTCGCACCCGTCCTCGTCGCCCTTGATTACACCGGCACCCGCTTGCCGCCCCAACCCGAACTCGACACCCTCGCCGACAAACCCGAGACGCCATTCCGGCTGGACGGGAGTCCACTGCCGCCCTGGGCCAGCGCCAGTTGGTGCGTCTCCGCCTTCAAGCGGATCGACTACGACGCTGCTGGATTTGAGCGTGTTGGACGCACCACCGCTCGACCAGGCGACCCGGACTTCCGCACCCCGACCTACACCTCATGGCAGCTACTGCCACGCGAACTGGAGCGCAACCTCACCGACGCGCCCGCCACGGTCGAGCCATAACGCCGACCCTTGAGCCAGGCATCAGACCTATTCGACCTCGACCGGGCGCCCCTGCTGATGGAGTTGGCGTTCCGCCGCACGTGTTCAGGCGTCGCCCAGCACCCGGACGTAGAGGTCACGTTGAGGGTCTGCGATCGGCGCGGCTGCTGTAATCGGTCAACAAATTAGGGTCGTAGGTCGGTTCCCCCCACCATGCCTCGACGAGCACGTCGTGGCCGAGTTCGGCGTCGACGACGTGGTGTAGGCCAAGGTCGACGATTCGATCATCGTATGGATGGAACGACTGCAGCGGATCCTCGCCCAGGACCGGGCCGAAGGAGTCGAGCAACGGTTTCCAGAGGTTGGCCCAGTTGCGGCCAGAGCCGGTGGTCACAGCGATCTGCATCCGAACCGGCCCTGAGCTGGCAGGAGCGGCCTGGGCCGCCAGCAACCGCTCCCGCAGGGTTTGCTTCCAGAGCTTGCTCGCGTACGACCCGGCGACGCGGGTAGCGAACTGTGGCCCCATGGTCACTGCCTGCGGCACAGCTGGCCCCACCGCCAGCGACGAGGATCCTCCCCGAACCTTGCGGCCGAACACGGCGCCGATCCGCTTGGCCCCGAGGCGCTGTGCCACCGGGTAGAGATAGTTGTCCAGGTCGCGTCCGCCCGCCGTCAACGGCAACGGGTCGGGCACGCCTACGACCAACTCGACGGCCACCGGCCCGTCCACTGCGGTCATCACCGGCTCGGCAATCGAGGCGACGTGGTCCAGGAACCGCGCCAGCCGTTCTTGGCTGGGACGGCCCGCAGCGTCCCAGCTTGCCAACTCGGGCCGGACCTCAAGCTCTGTGGCCTTGTTGGGGCGGGCGTACAACTTCCTCACGCGCACAATTCTCAGATCCGCCGGCTCTCACCACAACAGCTCTCCGAACCGGGTCTACACCCGACGGGAGCGTCACGACCACGCGGAGTAATCCTGCTTCCGATGCCCGCCTTCCAGCAGGGATCAACGGACATCCTCGGTCTACCCTGGTCCGATGGGGTTTGAGGTGTTGCGCCGAGACGTCAAGACCGACCTAGCCGACCTGGCCGAGCGCGGCCGGGTCCGTCGAGCCGACCAGCTTTCGGCCGCCACCGGGCAGCGGTTTCACGCCACCGCTGTGCCGCAATACTTCACCGGCGATCTAGACGCCCGCCTGGTGCTGGTCCACCTCAACCCGAAACAGGATCTCGCGCACGTGGCACCCTCCGCCTACAGCGGGCCAGTTCCGTGCGCCGAGGAGTACCTGGATCAGTGCATTCACTTCGGCCGCGACAAGTACGGACCCAACTCGGGTCGTACCCACAAGTCGCCCTTCGACTATCGACAAATCCGCTATCTGCGTCCATTCAATGTGATCGACTTTGTCGGCGACGATGTGTCCGATGCGAGATGGATCAACCTGGAACGGGTGGTCGACCGAAAGCTGCAGCTCGAGCTGATCCCGTACCAATCCGTCCAGTTCAGCACCCACGGCATGACACCGGCCGTCCTCAACGAGCATTTCGATCGGCTGTTGGACACCATCACCGCTGTCCCGCGCGCCTACGTCATCTTCTGCGGCAGCGTGTTCAGTGGGGTGCTGCAGCCCGGCTGGGTTCGGCGTGAGCATCGCTTCCGGCTGGCCAAGAACGACGGCAGGCTCACAGCAACGATGTATCGGTTCGCGAACTTGGTCATCACCCATGGCGGTCAAGAAGTCATCGCCGGCTGGGCACCCTCGTACCCTCAGCAAGGCATCCCCATGGACGCCTACGGCAGCGAATGCGCGGCCCGATACCACAGCGCCTGATCAGAGCGCCCGCTGTCGTTCCGCTCGCCGCCGCCCATGTCACGGACACGGCTGGGACGGGTTAACCCGGCTCCCTACCCGCGAACTGACGGTGACCGGTCCTGGTTCCACCGGCCTGTCGATGGCGTGGGTGGGACGATGGAAGACGTGGGAGCTGCGAAAACTGCTACGCCTGCTATCTCGCCGCTGGCTGGCGAGCCGATCAAGCGTGCCGATGCCGAGCGGCTCGCGGGAGTGTTGAAGGCATTCGCCGACCCGGCCCGGCTGCGACTGCTCAGTCTGATCCAGTCCGCTCCGGAGGGCGAGGCGTCCGTGAGTGACCTCACCGCGCCGCTTGGTCTCTCCCAGCCCACGGTAAGTCATCACCTTCGGATCCTCACCGACGCCGGCCTGCTCGAGCGCGACAAGCGGGGCGTCTGGGCGTACTACCGCCTCGTGCCGTCCGCGATCGCGGCGATCGCCGACCTGTTGACGCCACCCCGCAAGCGGGCGACGAAGAAGTCCCGCTGAGCGGCACTGCCGAAGGCCGCGTCGGTGCAGAGTTCCCAGCCGCACGTCGGCAGACCCCGAAGTCGTCGAGGTGGTGGCGGCGCAGTGGGTGCTGCCTAAGCGTGAAGTGCTGGTTGGTACGGAAGCCGGCGCCAGCCGCCACACCGCCCTCGCCCGCCGGCTCGCCCAACAGCGCCAGTCGAACGCTTGTACGATGCGGTGGGGCGGGGAGTGGCGGGGCGCTGGTGGAACGGCATCTGGGGACGGCTGGGCCGCCGGGACGTGTGGCTGACCCGCGAGGTTCGGTGGAAGGTCATCGCCCGCGCCGGCGATGCGGAGACGGGTCGGGTACTGCGGTGGGATTTCGACACCGAGTCCGAAGCCCTCGCCCTGATCCAGCGTCTGCTCGCCGCGGACGCCGGCGGCAGTTGGCGCGAGCAAGATGGTGACGCCGCTCGTCCCCGCCCCAGTGATGACTCAAGGGCCCGGCCGGCGGTCGCATCCCGAGTGACGGCGCCGCCGGCCGGAGCTGTGTGGTCAGGAGCTGCAGGTGTTGAGCATGCTCTGCAGCGCGGACTTCTCCGTCGACTGCAGGGTCAGGCCCCAGCTGTATTTCACGGTGATCCACATCTTGCTGTAGGTGCATCGGTAGGACGCCAGCGGCGGCTGCCACGTGGACGGGTCCTGGTCGCCCTTGGCCTGGTTGACGTTATCGGTGACCGCGATCAGCTGGGGGCGGGTGAGGTCGTTGGCGAAGCTCTGCCGCCGGCTGGTGGTCCAGGAGTTGGCGCCGGAGCGCCACGCCTCTGCCAGAGGCACGACGTGGTCGATGTCGACGTCCGAGGCCGCCGACCAGGTGGCGCCGTCATACGGGCTGTACCAGCGGCCGGACGTCGCCGCGCAGGAGCTGTCGACGACGACGGAGGTGCCGTCGCGCTTGAGGACCTGCTCGCGGGTGTTGCAGCTGCCGCTGATGGTGATCCAGTGCGGGAACAGGTCCCGGGAGTAGCCGCTGGTGCAGCCCTGCGCCGCCACCGTCAGGGCGTTCAGCTGGGACTGCGCCGTGGCCTTCGACGGGATGCCGGGAGGCGTGGCCGACGCGGGCTGCGCGTTCACGCCGGCCAGCAAGGTTCCCGCGAGCGCCGCGACGGCGAGCGCGGCAGCGTGCCTTTGGCGCGCGGGAGTCGGGAAGAGGTTTGAGTGGTCGACATGGCGGGCCTCCTCGTGGTGGATGGCTACCGTCTCTAAGGATCATGTCGATCGAAAGGCATGCCTGTAAAGGGAGGTCGTACGTCCATCGACTGTTCGGCATCTTCCTGCGCCGCCCGCCGCAGGGACCAACCCTGCAGAAGAGGAGGTAAGGCCTGTTCGGGTCTGCCCAAGGTGTGTCTCGCGGTCAGTCCCTGGCCGCCGGCGGGCCAGCCCACCCGACGCCGGTGGCAGGTTGCGGCCACCGGTCGCGCCGATGCTGGCAAAACCCGTTCGAATCGTGCCGACGGGCCACGGCCTGTCCTATGAGCCGAAGTGGGACGGCTGGCGGGCCCTGGCGTTCCGCCACCACGACGGGGTCTATCTGCAGTCCAGAGCCGAGCGTAACCTCGGCGCCTACTTCCCGGACGTCCTTGAGGCCGTCCACCAGGCGGTGGCACCCGGCGCCGTGCTGGACGGGGAACTCGTGGTGTGGGCGGGAGAACGGACCGACTGCTCCCAGTTGCAGCGGCGGGTCACCGCCGGGACTGGCCGCGACGCCCTGGCCAGGAGCCAGCCTTCGCGCCCGGTCCAGCGGTGCTCGGACGTGAACGGTGAGGTCGCGCTGCCTCATCACCCTGCGGGTCGTAGACCGTCAGCCCATATCGCGCCGCAAGATCCATGACCAAATCGATGGCGGGCCTGCTGTGCTGCCCGAACCTCTTGAGGCCCTTCATGGCGGCCGGACCTCTGCCTGCGGCAGCGCTCGTCGGCAGACGTGGCCGTCTACGTTGTCGTCAAACCAGCAACGGCTCCGCCAGGATCTGGCGGAGCCGTTGCGTCTCAACGGGAGGGCCGAAGTTAAGACATTATGAAGTTGGCCATCCTAGGGCGAAAGAAACTCAACGATATTCGACAACTGCGAATCCGATACCTGCCGAGGGTCAGGCCCAGCCGTCAACAAGATTCCGCTCGAGAATTCTTCCGCGGGCAGTCCGAGGGCCCTACCTTTCGCTGCCTCTTGATCGCCCGAGACATACGTCATCCATCCACCCACTGGACGCCCCGGCCCTCCTCCCTGAGCCGCACGCATCGAATGGCTCGCAAACGTCGCCCATTCCGGATCCCACGCCTCAACCACCGAGCAAAATACGAACCTCGCAATCTCTGGGTCGTACAGCTCAGCCGCCGCCTCTGAGGGCTCAGGGAGCTCCAGCAAGAAATAGTTATTGATGGAAGTCGTCGCCGGATAAGCACCGCATGTCGTGCTGAATGAGACCGGCACAGCACTCTTGTTCCACAGCGACACACGGAAGCCGAGCTCGGTGATGACGTGGTCACCCACATCTGTGCGGTTACGGCCACCCAACAGCATGGCCTCAAGAGCGTCATCGCTGGTTGCCACGGGGGTGCCGGAGGCGGCGGACCTGCTCTTGCCCTTACGAAACCATGCCGCCAAGGTCGGGTGTGCCGCCCCAAGATGACTCAAACAACGAGCCAGTCGACGGGCGCAGTCGGTAGCCGACTCGGCACGTGGTCCCCAGTAGGCACCTACGTAGAACATGTCCGCCATGCCTCACAGCTCTCCTTTAGGGCGTATGCACAATATTGATGCCAGAGATCCCGCGGGTCGCAAGTAAATTCTGCATCGCGGTAGCGGAATCAGCCTCAGCGACATACCACGTGATGGGTGTTCCTCCTGCCGCGTTAAGCTGACGTTGGGCCTGGTCCGCGAGATCGTCCGCGCCATGGTACCAGGGCTGGAACTGACCATTCTTTACGCCGGCCGCGTAGCCAGGGCCCTTGGCGTCGATAAGAGTTCCGTCTCTGAATCCGTCAAACTTCACGCCATTGACGGTGTAGCCGAAGCCGTTCGGCACTCCCGTAACTCTGGTCTGGTATTCAGCAGCTCTAGGCGACATCGATTCATTAACGGTCCCCCAAGTCCCAGGGCCACCCTTTCCTGCCCAGCAGGAGGAATTGTGAACAAGGACCGGCGCCTCGCCCGCGAGCACGTAGTAGGTGTGGATGCCGGAGACAGTCAAGTTGTGCACTCGGGTCAGGGTCGACCACTTATTGACGTGCTCAACCTTTACTAGTGCCCCCGACTCCGTCAGCAGCCAGTCACCCTCGCGCAGGTCTTGCGCGTCAACCCATGCCGCCCTGTTCTCCACCCAGAACGGGTGTTCAGCAGTGGCGATCACCGTGCCCTCTTGGTTGCCTTTCTCACCATCCGTGTCGACGGTGATATCGACCAGCTCCTTGAGTCCCTGCCCCACGAGCAGCGCCTCAACCTTGCGTGCCTCGGTGCGGCCGGTTTCAGGATCGGTCGCCAGCACCTGATCGCCGACTCTCACGTCGTCGATTGATTTTTTGGAACCGTCTGCCATGAGCACCTTGGTGTCCGGATCGAAGCTGTTGCAGCCCGGCAACTTCTTGGCGATCCTGCCGGCCAAACCCAGGCCCTTGGTGAGGCCGCCACCGATGCCACCAGCCGCCGACGTGACGGCGCTCAGCGTCAAATCTTTGCCGAGCCCCCCTGCCTCGTAGCCGGCCTCGTAGTATCGCCCAGCCTGCCAGTGCTCGTAGATGCTGCACAGCCCAGTAAGCGCGCAGCCCCACCCGATTTGGTTCCCCATCGGAGTGCCCAACGGGTGGCCCGACTTCGAGGCCCAGGAAGCCGCCTCCTCAGCCATACCCTTGATGGCGCCTTTAGGGTCTTCAGCGAAAGCGACGAGGCCTGCGGCGGTGTCCTCCTCGTAGTTGTCCCAGCCGGCGACCGCACCGGAGGCGAACTCACCGAGGTTGTCCCACAGGTCGTGACCATCCAGCTCAATCCCGCTGATGGGATTCCCGCCGCCGAATGCGTACCGGCTGCCGGTCCAAGGGTTGAGGCCCAGCTTCATGTCGGCCAGTGCGCCGTTGTAGCTGTCCCGGGACAGGAACCGGTTTAGGCCGGGGCTGTAGTCGCGGAACCCCATGTCGTAGGACTGGGAGTTCTGGTCCCACCGCTTGGCGTTGAACCGGTAGGCGTTGTACGGCTCCTTAGTGGGGTCAGCAACGTCCGGCTTGTCGATACCCGTGAACTGGGCGTCGTCGTTCTTGCCGTACGCGGTGTACCCGTAGGTTGCCTTGGTGTCGCCGCTATCGTCGGTCAGCTGCTCGACGTCGGTGTGCGGGTCGTAGCCGTAGTAGGCGTCCTCCTCCGTGCCGTCGTCCTTGTGGGTGACCTGCGAGAGCCGCTGGCCCCAGGGCGAGTACTGGTACGACTTGGTGATCTTGCCCGCGACTGCCTCGTCCAACACCTCGGCGCCGAGACCCAGGTAGTTGTAGGTGGTGGTCTTCTCCTTGGCTCCGCCGAGGTCGGACGTCTTCGTGGTCGTCCGGTCCAGCGGGTCGTAGGTGTACCGGGTCGTCGACGTGCCGACCTCAGTCTTCTTGCGGTGCTCCTTAATGTGGTCGAAGCCGTCGTAGACGTTGCGCTCCATGACCGTGCCGCCGGAAGTCACGGTGTCGAGGCGGCCATACGGGTCGTAGTTGTACGAAGCGATCGACCCGCCGGTGGACGCCGTGAGCAGGCGGTTCCGGTCATAGTTGAAGGTTGTCGCCGTGTCGTTGACCGTCTGGTCGATGACGTTGTTGTTCGCGTCGTGCACGTAGGTCTCGGTGCCGGCGCCATCACCGGACTTGACCAGGCTGATCAGGCGGTCACGGGGGTCGTAGGTGTAATCGCTGATGGTGTTGAGGTACGCCGAGTGGTTGTCGGCGTTCATCTTCTTGGCGACGTCCCGGGCCCGGTTGCCGTTGAGGTCGTAGGTGTAGGTGTGCTCCGACACCACCGTCGTGTTGGGCTTCTTCTCGATCTGGGTCTTGAGCAGTCCGTCGAGGTAGTAGGTGTAGTCGACGGTGTTGCCGTTCCCCTTGACCTGCCGCAGCCTCTCACCGCGATCGGTGTAGGTGTACGTGGTCGTCTTCTTATCGGTGTCCGACGCCGATTTTCCGTTGACAACAGTCGACACCAGGCCACGTGGGTCGTACGTGTACTCGGCGTACTGCTTCTCGTGGCCGATGGTGACCGGCGCGCCGTTTTCGTTGTAGGCGAAATCGCTCTTGTTTTTACGCTCGCCCAACTTCCACTCGGTGACAGTGGCGGCCTGGTTGAGGTCGGTGTAGGCCACCTTGTAGGTGTCGACGCGCGAACTCGGAGAGCCGTCTGTGATGGTGGTCAGGTTGCCGTTGGGGTCGTAAAGGTAGGCAAAGCCGTGCTTCTCGTCGTCAACGTCGGTGGAGTTGTTCCGGACCAGCTTTACCGCGTCTGCGACAACCGTGCCGTTAGCCTGGTCGGACAGTGTCACCTTCTGGCTGTTGCCCTCGGTCATGCTGTAGGAGCCGAGGCTGACCCAAGTACCGGCTGTGACGCTCTGGTTGACCGTTCGCGGTGTGTCACCGCCGCCGTGGCTGACCGTGTACTTCGCGTCGGTCGCCGCGCCGGTCACCTGGGGGTAGCGGGCGAACACCTCGTACGTGCCTGGCTGCGGCACATTGAGTTGCCAGGTGAAGCTGTTCGCTCCGGTGCCCGCTGGACGGGTGGCGTAGTTGTGCCCGTACTTCTTCTCGGCCGTGTCGGCCGCAGTCCACAGCCCGACGGCGCCCGTGTTGTTGTAGTCGGAGTTGTCGACCAGCACCACGTGCTTGCCAACTGGCACACCCTCGTCGGTACGGGACCGCAGCTTGCCGTCAAGATAGAAGGACCAGGTCATGGTCCGGTTTGCCGTGCTGGTGATCGGGTCCTCGCCACCCGGCGTGGCCGTCCGCTTCGTTTGGTTGCCAACTTCGTCGTACTCGTATGAGGTGAGGATGTCCCACGGGTCGGTGGTCGTCTCGGTCCACCCGTTGTCGAAGTAGGTGTAGCGGGTGTTGGTGCGGACGGTCTCGCCCGAGGACGGTGGAGCCGACACGGTCTCGAGTCGGCCGACGGCGTCATACAAGTAGGTGGTCTTGTCCGGGGCGTTGTAGCGGACGTCCCTTTCGTCGTAGGCCGTCCAAGCCTCCTTCACCCGGTTGAGCTCGTCGTAGACCTTGACCGTGGCGAAGTCGTTCGCTTCGCTCGTTACGACACCGCGCGGGCTGATCACCTTGGTCTGGTTACCAACCTCGTCATACTCGAACTTGGTGGACCGGTGCGTGATCGTGCCTGCGTCGTTTTTGTGCGGCACCTTGACGTTGGTGACCATGCCGCGGGGTTCGAGGATGAACTCCGTAGTGTTGCCGAGTTCGTCGGTCGTCCCGGTGACCAAGCCGTCACGGTCATAGCTGCGGATCGCGGACTTACCGAGCGCGTCGATGGCCGTGATCAGGCGGTGTGCCTTGTCGTACTTGTAAGCGCTGGTCCAGTCATCCTCGGGCGAGACGTTCTTCCGCGGGTCGACGACCTTGCTGACGTTGCCGACGTCGTCGTACTCGTAGGAGATCTTCTGCTTGAGCGCGTTGGTCACGCTCTCCAACTGGTAGATCTCGTTGTACTTGTTGGTCGTGACGTAGTCACCCTCCACCTCAGGAGTGAGGTTGCCCTTCGGCTCGGTGGTTGTGGTGAGGTTGCCGACCTTGTCGTAGGTGAATGAGGCCTTACGCTCCGGGTCACCCGGGTTGTCGACCGGCGCGAGCGTGTACTCGAGCTGGTCCACAACGTCGTACTTGGCTTCCGACACGGCGCCGTTCGGTGCGTAGGACTTCAGGACGTTGTCGTTCTCGTCATACAGCGGCGCTGGCGTGACGATGATCAGGTTTTGGTCCTGCTTCACCGGCACGCTCTTGTCGAGCGGCCGGCCGAAGGTGTCGTAGTTCTGGCTTGTCACCTTGCCCAACGCGTCGCTGACCGTCTTCACCTGACCACGCTCGTCGTAGGTGAAACTCGTCGACTGCCGCTTCGCGTCGGTGATGGTGCGGGGGTAGCCGTTGTCGTCGAAGCCGTTGTTGGCAGTGACGTTGTGCCTGGCGTCCTCAACCGTCAGCTGCTGACCCCACGCGTCGTACGTGTAGCGAGTCTTGTAATCCTCCGTGTCCGGCGTCGTATTGCCCTTGGGGTCGACGACCCAGGACAGGTCACCGTCGGGCTCGTAGCCAAAGGTCCACTTCCGCCGCTGTGGACTGAGCTTCTCGACCAGGTCGGCGACGTATCCATTGAGCTGGGTGGAGTACTTGAGCTCGGTTCCATCAGTGCCATTGGCGACCGCCTCCGCGTCCTTGATCAGCGTCGGATAGCCGGTCTTCGCGTCGTACGCCCAGGTGGCCCTGGCTTGGTTGTGCTCGATGAGCGCGGTGACGTTGTGGTCATCGTCCCACTCCAGCCAGGTTTTCTGATTCTTGGCGTTGGTGGTCTCGACGGGCCGGCCGAGGCCGTCCATCAGGTACCTCGTGTTGTGGTTCTCCGCGTCGGTGACCGTGGCCTCGATGGTGTCGGTGGCGTCCGGGTCCCGGTACGCGAACCCGGTCACGTGCCCCTTCCGGTCCTCGTACGACTTAGTGGTCCAGTGCCACTTCGGGTCGGCGCCGTTCTGTGGGTAGTTGTAGGCCAGGGTGGTGGCGTAGTTCTGGCCGGTGGCGCTGGCCCGCGGGTCGGTGACCTTGACCAGCTTGACGTTCTTGTTGCCCTGCGTGGCGTCGTAGTCGAACTGGAACTTCTTTGGCGCGCCCATGGTGCCGCTGGAGCCGTCGCCGTCAACCATCTCGCCGAGCAGGCCCTTGTCGGTGTAGAAGAAGGTGATCTTCCGGCCGGAGATGTCGGTGATCTTCGAGACGTGGTCGATGATCTTCGGGTTGGTGAGGTTGGTCGCCGATTTCCGGTCCCAGTCCGTGTCGTCGATGTAGTCGTAGTCCTGGCCCTTGGCGTAGTAGTCCAGGGTCAGCGTCGTCCGGCCGGTCGGGTCGGTGAGGTACTTGAGGAACTTGGTCGGCTTGTTGTTCGACCGCCGCTCCTCGTAGGTGAAGGTCATCTCGTTTTCGTTGTTGTCCACCACGCTGGTGAGGAAGCCCTCGCAGTCGTAGTAGAACCGGGTGCGGTCCGGCTTGGTCAGCAGCCAGGCCCGCCGCTCCTGGGTGTTGGGCTTGCAGTCGAGACTGGTGACCTTCTGCAGGTAGAGGTGCACGCCCTTCGGGCTGATCCACTCCCCCGTCTTGTCATCGCGGGTGAACCGGTGGCTGGTGCCGTCACCGTCGGTGAGTGTGACCTTCGTCGGGTTCGGGTTGGGGTGGAAGTCCAGCGGGGTGCCCAGGCGCATCATCGACGAGGCCTGCAGAGACCAGCCGAGACCGGCGACCGAATCGCTCGTGTCCAGCGAGTTGTAGGACATCCGGACGAACGTCGACAACCCTCGGGAGGGGTTGTTGAGAGCGTCGTACGACCAGACGGTGTTGCCGGCGAACAGGTTGTTCATCAGCGTGCCGCCCGCGCCGGTGTTCTTGCCCGCGTACGAGTAGTACTTTTCCAGGCCAAGCTGGTCGGAGGTGGGCTCCTCCACCGCGATGTCCTGGGGCAGCGGGGCGATCCCGGTCAGCTTGGTGCCGTCGGCCTTCTTGAGCTCCCAGTTGAGGGTGTAGTTGTTGCGCCGGTTACCGTCGGCGCTAGTCGCCGGCGCCTTGACCTGCGCGGTGACGTCCACGCTGCTGGGACCCTCGGTGGCTGGGGCTCCGAGCGGCGCGACGTCGGTGGGCAGCGCCGTCTGCAGCGAGGTGCCGGCCGTCGGGACGGCGTCGCCGTTGGGCAGGGCCCAGCTGTACGTCAGCGCCCACTCGCTCTTGAGCCATTTGGCGGCCGTGGGGTTGGAGAGGGTGACCGGGATGCTGTAGGTGCCGTTGGAGGTCATCACCGTCGGGGTGGACGGCGCGTAGTAGGTCTGGACCGCGTCGGGCTGGGTGTAGACGACTTGCAGCTGTGGGCGCAGCGCCTCGGTGCCCTCGCTGGAGGTGAAGAGGCTGTGGCCCTTGAGCCGGCCTGGTTCGTCGGTGTACTTGATCAGGAAGCCGTTGTTGGTGGTCGGGTTGGTGATCCAGTTCTGGGCGGCGTCCTTGACTGCCCAGCGCCGCCACTGCGGCGGGTCGTCCACGCCGAAGTTGGCCAGCGAGCTGGCGGGTGTGGCGGAGTAGTCACCGCCGGCGGTGGTCCAGTTGGTGGTGCTGGTGGCCTTCACCCAGGTCGCGGCGGTCGGGTCGAACGCCTTGGTGAGGGTGTGCACGGAGTAGGTTGACTGCTGGGAGGTGCCGATGACGGTGCTGAAGCCCCACAGGTTCAGCGAGCCGGACAGCACCTTCGCGTTCGCCGGGATGGACGAGGTGTCGAAGCGCAGCAGCGACCGGGCGGAGTTGTAGTCGACGGAGTTGTTGCCCGCCATCAGCTGCGTCTTGCCATTCAACGTGTTGAGGTTGGTGGTCTGCTTGCTCGTGTGGGAGGAGAGGGTTACGTCGGCGGCGGCCTGGATGGTCTGCACCACCTGGCCGGATTTCGGCAGCTTGGCCGTCACTGCGGTGGACGGGACGACAGCTCCACCGGTGGTCTTGACCGCCACCTGGTAGTAGTAGGTCTGCCCGTAGGGGTCGGTGGAGCCGGCTGCGGTGGGGGTGGCGGTGGTGTCGGTGAACGACGTGACCGCCTTGCTGACCGGGGCGACCAGGGTGGCCGCGGTCGGGGTGAAGTTCGGGGTGGTCGACCGGTGCACCTGGTACTCGGCGATGTCCGTGCCGCCGTACGCCGACCAGCGCAGCGCGGCGCCCGTCGGGTAGAGGGTGCGCGGGGTGTCGACGACCACGCCGGGGTTGCCGTAGTTGACGATCAGCTTCGGGGCGTTCTCGGTCTCACCGCCGTAGACGTTCTCCGCCGCCTGGTAGCGAGGGCCGCCGTGGCCGAGCCGGGCCTCGTCCACCGCCTTGACCATGAAGCCGTGGTTGCCGCCCGAGTTGACCCACTTCTGCACCAGGTTGGTCGCGGCGAAGGAGTGCCAGACGTTGGCCTCCTTGGCCCGCATCAGGCCGCCGGACTTAGTCAACCGCACCGCGTCGGCGATCACCGGGGTGGTGCTGTTGGTGTTGGCGTCGCTGAGCATGACCCGGCCGGTGGTGCCGGCCTTGAACGGGTACTGGCCGAGGCTGGCCCAGTCGGCGTTGGCCGGCAGCTTCTGGTTGATCGTCTTCGAACCGATTCCACCGTCGTGGGTGACGGTGTACTGCGCCTTGTCGGTCCGGTCGTTGGCCGGAAGGTAGTGGGCCTCCACCGTGTAGGTGCCGTCCTCCGGCACGGTCGGCACCCAGGTGTAGGTGTCCCCCGCGATGGTGTCCCTGTTGTACAGGTAGGTCAGCTTGACGGCGTCCTTGCTCAGGGTGGCGTTGTCCGAGACCGGCCAGGCGCCCTTCGCCGCGACCTTTCCGGTGTCGGTGTCGTCGACCATCTCCACCGTCGCCGCGCCGGAGCCCATGGCGTCCTTGACCTGGGTCCAGTTGACCGTGGACTCGTCCCACGCCGTGGTGACCTCACGGACCTCGATCGGCACGTCGTAGGCGTCCGTGGTGTGCGCGGTGTCGTAGTACATCTGCAGCGAGGCGGAATCGATCGTCGTGTTCGCCGGGATCGAGTTCAGGTCGAACTTGACCAGGCCGCGCGCAGCCCCGAAGTTGGTGGTGCCGACCGACAGGTGCCAGCCGGTGCCGTAGTTGGAACTCGGGCCATCGGATACCACCATCGCGTCCTGCGCCCCGGCTTGGTTGTCCGGCTGGACCTTGATGGTCGGGTCGATAGTCACCGGCCAGACCCGCTTGGGATCGGCCAGCCAACCCTTGTCCGCCGCCACGTCGATCGCCCACCGGCCGCCGTCGGCGCGCAGGGTCTGCGTCACCTTCGTGCTGTAGGCGAAGCCGTACGGCGAGGACTTGTCGGCCTTGGAGTCGTACATGAACGGCGCCGGCATCACCAGCAGCACCCGGTTGTCCGACGGCGACCGGAACTCAATCGAACCGTTCTTGCCGTGCGCGACCTTCAGCTTGCCGGCGTCGAGGGTGAACGTCATCGCCGCCGTGGCGGACGGGGCCCGCAGCACGAGCCGCTCCTTGAGCGAGGTGGCGGTCACGTCGTACGCCAGGTCCACACCCTCGGCGATGCCGGGGTAGGTGACGGTGTGGCCGTTCAGCACCGGCTTGAGCGCACGCGGCGCGTTGGCCAGACCGAGGGTGACCTGCTGGCCGTCCAGCTCAAACCGGGTCAGCGCGGTGGTCGAATCACCGAAGCGGCTGGTGAAGGTGTTCGTGGTGTTCGCCGCGGCGAACCCGCCAGCCTTCGACGGCGAGACCGTCGTGTCGATCGGCTTCCAGTCGCCCTTGGCGTCCTGAAAGAACTGCGGCGTCGCCGACACCTCCGCCTGCAGCCGCCCGTCGGACATCTTGAACACCCGCGTGGTCGCCGACCGACGACCAGTCAGCTCCTTCACCCGCTTGGCAGGCTGCTTCCGCACACCAGGCGGGAGCTTCTGCTCTACGTAGAGCCCCGCCCGGACCGACTCCGGCCGCGCCTGCCTAGGGCCGCCGCCGCCGACCAGCCCACGAGCGGTGTCGCCCAACCAGGACAGGAGCCCGTCATCATCGGCCGCCTGATCCGCCGACGAGCCGTCTCGCTGCGGATCGCGCAGCGATTCCATCCCGCCGAGTGTCGCGACCAGTGTCACCACCATCGCCGCGATCAGCGGCGCTCGCAATCTCCGTCTCACCTGTCACCCTCCGCCCCACGACAGACACGTTGGGTGGCAGACTAGGAACGCGACATACGCGGACGGCTATACCGACCCCGCCTACGCACATGTACCTGACGTATATATGCAGGGACAGACCGCGACGTGCCGCCGTGTTAGCTTCGCCCGATGATTCGCATCCCAGGCTTAGCGCGACTTGTCAGGACGAGCGCGGCCGTCGCTGTGCTGGGAATGTCCGCCGTGCTGACCGCACCGGGCGCCGCCCAAGCCATCGCCAACGGAACTCCCGTCACCGAAGGCGACTACCAGTTCTCCACAAAGCTCACCATGACCAACATCCCGCGCGGCGACGGAAGCACCTACAACAGCGCATGCACCGGCGCCCTCATCGCCCCACAGTGGATCGCCACCGCCGGACACTGCTTCCACGACGTAGCCGGCAACCGGGTCAGCGGACCCGTGCCCTACGCGACCACCGCGACCATCGGACGCGCCGACATCACCGCCACCACCGGCCACGTCATCGACATCGTCGAGGTGCGGCAGGCATCCCGCCGCGACATCGCCCTGGCCAAACTCGCCACACCCGTCACCGACATCACGCCCCTGCCCATCAGCACCAGCACACCACGCACCGGCACCATCCTGCGCATGACTGGCTGGGGCGCCACCAGCTCCGTCAACGCCACCCCCGCCACCCACCTGCAGACCGGCCAGTTCAAAATCACCAGGGTCTCCGGCACCTCCCTCATGGTCACTGGCTACGCGCCGGCAGCCAACACCAGCGCATGCGTGTACGACTCCGGCGCCCCCTACTTCACCGAAAACCTCGACGGCACGCAGACCCTCGTGTCCGTCGAATCCGGCGGTCCCGCCTGCCCGCACTCGCAGAACGAGACCACCTCCCGCGTTGACGACATCGCCGACTGGATCAACCAAACCACCGGCACCGGCACCGGCACGCCGACCAAGCCACGCGGCAACAGCCGCTAAGGCGCATTGGCGATCAGAAGTACCTGGAGCGGTGTCCGGCTCACGAGAGCCCGGGCACCGCTCCCTACTCCCTCACGCCAACAGACAAGGCGGCGGCTGAAGCGCGCGTGTCCAGCGCCATGGGGAACCCCTCGGATACCCCGAGAATCTCGCCATACAAAGCCCGCTGGTCAGGACGCCGCTGGTGGGATCTGACTCTCGGCGTGCGAGACCGACAAGTACGTCGGCGGGGCAGATAGCTCAACGCCGTGGCCCGGGGTGGCTGCGGCATCATGTCGACGCCAGTGCAGTGGCCAACGTCGCCCGACTCCCACGAATCCTGACAGCGTTCGGCTCAGCACACCCGATCGAAGTTTGCGCCGAAGTTTCAACGGCGTCCCAGGAGGGGACGGGCCTCCACCCGTCACCTGCTGAATTGTCCCGGCTAGGGACTGGTTCGTCGCCCAACCCGGTATGACTTGAAGCTGGCTTTCACGCCGATCCGGGCAGCAGAGTGAAAGACCGTTGCCTTTTGATCGGCGGATACGCCGACACAGACGACGACATGGCCAGTTCGGTGACGTACTCGCGGACCAGCGCCGGCAGCTGGTAGCTGTTCGGCCCATCCCGGTGGATCAAATGGGCGTCGACAAGGTCTTCAAGGGCTTGGCGCACCCGCTGGGTCGATACGCCCATCTGCGCGGAGGCTTGGTCCACCACCGCTTCGAGCTCGGGGGACGCGCCGAGCAGTTCGAGTAGCCGGCCGGCAACCTCGTCCTCAGAAATGACCGCGACACCAGTCGCCAGGCTGGCCCGCATCGACAGGTCGTCGTAGATGAGCAGGTCCAGCCGGCCCCGGCCGTCACCGAACTGTTTCACCAGACTGGCCACCGGCATGCCCGACCATCTGGCCAGTCTCGAACCGGCGATTCGCAACGCCAGCACCGACCCGGCGCAAAGCCGGACCAGCTCGGCGGTCGCCGCCGGGTCCGCTGCCAGGCGGTCCGCTCCGGCATGCGAGGCCAACAGGTCACAAGCCCTGGAGGTATCCAGCGGCGGGAGGGTGACCCGCCCTACTCCGGCGAGACTGCCAAGGTGCCGCTGGCTGACCACGACCAGGGCCGGACCAGGGCTGGCGGGTAGCAGTGGCCGCACCTGGGCCGCCCGGGTCACCCCGTCCACGACCAGTAGAAGCCGGCGTCCGGCGGCAAGCGAGCGGAACCAGCCGACCCGCTCGTCGACACCATCGGGCACATCAGCTGACGCAACTCCCATCGCTCGCAGCACGCGAGCCAGCACCTCGTCCGGTGTGACCGAGGTCCGGCATCCGAGATCAACAAAGACCTGCCCGTCAACGAACTCGGCGGCCACCGCGTGCGCGGCACGCACGGCCAATGCCGTCTTACCGCTGCCGGGCGCGCCAGTGATAACAACGACGGCCGGAGTAACGGTGGTAACCGTCGCTACGACGTCCGCGGTTTCCGCGCTGCGGCCCACGAGATCCGACACATCCGCTGGCAGTTCGCGGGGCACATCCCAGCCAGCGACAAAGTTGGGCCTCCCCTGGACGGCCGGCGCCGATGCCGCGGCGGCCACCGGGGGCGGGCTGTACGAAAGCTCAGGTGCCCGGCCAAGTATCGCCCGGTGCAGGACAGCCAACTCCTCACCGGGCTCAATGCCGAGCTGCTCACCGATCGAGGTACGCGCGTCCCGGTATGCGGCAAGTGCGGCTGGGACATCGCCACATCGGTACAGGGCCAGCATCAGATGCCCCCACGCACGTTCCCTCAGCGGATGGGCAGCGAGGTGTTCGCGCAGCTCAGGCAGCAGGTCGCCGTGCCTCCCACCCGCCAATCGCGCTTCGGTCAACTCCTCGAAGACTTGGAGCCGCTGCTCGTTCAAGCTCGCCCAGCGGTTGTCCAGGGCGGTGCCGCGAGGCAGACCATCACCGGCCGCGCCGCGCCACTGCGCCAGGGCTGCGGTCAGCGTGGAAATGGCGCCTATCGAATCCTCGGTGGCAAGTCGACTATGACCTTCCTCTGCCAACCGTTGAAACTCGATGACGTCCAGCTCCTGCGGCGCCAGTTGCAACTCGTAGGCATTAGGGCGGGCGACCAGCCGATCACCGAGCACGCGCCGAAGCCCGGCTGCGTGCGAACGGAGATTAGCCACAGCTGACGCGGGCGGGGTCTCAGGCCAAACAATCTCGGCCAATCGGTCCAACGACACGGCCCGATTCGCCGCCAACGCGAGCCCGGCGAGCATGGCCCGTCGATTCCCCGCACCGGGGGTCACGGAATGGCCATCTACGCTAAGCTCCACAGCCCCCAGAAGCCCAATTTTCAGTCGCATCTGCCGCTCCCCCGCTTGTTTGAGCGCACTCAGGCTAAACGGAGCTTTCACGGCAGAACAAGGCACCTACCAGGTCACGTAAACGTGATTACAACCATGCAATGGAACGGCGTGTCGACGTAACAGTTCCGGCGGCGGAAACGCTCCTCGCCGCTCGTCACGCAGCGTGGTGCCCGGCCGCCATTAACCCGCCCGCAACTAGAGCCCAGTTGCGTGGGCCGTACATCATACATGGCCACCTGCGGCCTGCGCCTTTCCTACAAGGGCGGCAGCATCAAGACTGCGTTTTCACTAATCCACGCATGCACTTCACGCACCAAGCAACCGCCAAGGTTACGCGGTTGCACTCCGATCCGCCACCACCCCCACCGGCGGTGGCCAGCCACCCGCCCTTAACGAGCCTATGTGGGTAGCGGCCATAACGGACCCAGGCAGACGTGCAGTTGGCACGGACGAGGCGAGGATGGCCGCCCTGTGCCATACACCTACAGGCCGTCCTGAACTTCTGGATTGCCGGCGAGGCGGCTGCGTGCGGCCCGATACGCAGGTCGCCAGCCTTGACCGGTTCGCCGAGGGCCACACCTCCGAGGCCATCATCGGCGGCGTCGCCCCCAGCCTCAGCAGTCCGGAAACCCTCCTGCTCGGCCGCCTCGACGAGCAGGGACGGCTCCGCTACAGCGGCCGCACCCACTCGCTGCGGCCCGCCCAGGGGCGGAGCTGATCGACCTGCTCACCCCTCACAGGGCAGCACCAGACGCCCATCGTGGCCGCAACCGCTGCCCGCCCCCTGGACCGGGCAAGTCGACCGGCCACAACCCCTCCCCTACACCCCGGTCCTCCCCGCCGTCGCCGCCGAGATCGAGGTCGACACCCGCCTACGAGCACCACCGATGGCGCCACGACGTGCGCTACCGACGGCCACGCCTCGACCTCGATCTCGCCGACGTACCACCGCTCGACAGCCAATTTTGAAGCCCGCAAACGCCGCCACCCAGCCAGAGACGGCCGCTTCGCGACTCCGTGAAGCCTTAGCGCCGAGTCCGGCGCTAGCACAAAGAACATGATCAGGGCGTTATCCACGGTGAGATGCTTCGTCCCGCCCGGTCGGCCATGATCGTCGTGCTCCCGGCGCTGGTCTGACTCGTTATCCACCTGGCGCCACGGCTGCCCTTTGCTCTGATTTGTCGGCCGCGCCGGGTGCACGCGCCGAACGGACGGGTGTGACTTAACAGGAGCCTGTGCAAGAGGTCCCATCACCGTGCTGTCCGTCCGCCCGACGGTGCGTGCTGCCCTGGTTGGACGCCTGGAAGGACAGCACCACCCACCATGACAGACCACCAGTTCGAAGTCATCGGCGGCGTGGACACCCACGCCGACACCCACACCGCCGTCGTCATCGACGAGGTAGGCCGGATGCTCGGTCACCGTCAGTTCCCGACCACGGTCGCCGGTTATCGGTCGCTGCTGGCCTGGGTGAGCGAACACGGCGGGGTGCGCGCCATCGGGATCGAGGGCACCGGCAGCTACGGCGTTGGCCTGGCCCGCTACCTGCGCGCCCAAGGTGTCCACGTCGTGGAGGTCGACCGCCCGAACCGCAAGATGCGCCGCCAGCGCGGCAAGTCCGACCCGATCGACGCCGAGGCCGCGGCCCGCGCCGTGCTGGCCGGCACCGCGACGACCACCCCGAAGACCCGCGACGGCCAGGTCGAAGCCATCCGGGTGATCCGCGCTGCCCGCGCGACGGCGGTGAAGTCGCGCACCGCCGCGATGAACGCCCTGATCGGCATGGTCCGCACGGCCCCGGAACCGCTGCGCACCCAGCTGCTGGACCTGCGCAAGACCACACTGATCATGACCGCCGCCGCACTGCGCCCGGGCCTGGACCGGTCTGACCCCATCGCCGCGACCAAGACCGCCCTCCGTCGGCTGGCGCGGCGAATCATCGACCTGGACCGGGAGATCCGGGATGCCGACGTTGACCTGCAAGTGCTGCTCACGCAGGCTGCGCCCCGCCTCATGGAGTTACCCGGCGTCGGTCCGGACGTCGCCGCGCAGCTGCTCATCACCGCCGGAGACAACCCTGAGCGGATCCGCGACGAACGGGCGTTCGCCGCCCTCTGCGGCGTCTCACCGATCCCCGCCAGCTCGGGCCGGACCGATCGGCACCGGCTGAACCGAGGTGGCGACAGGATGGCGAACAGGGCGCTCTACATTGTGGCCATCAACCGGATGAGAAGCCACGGGGAGACGTTGGAGTACGTCGCCCGCCGGCGCGAGCAAGGACTCAGCAGCAGAGACATCTCTCGCTGCCTCAAGCGTTACATCGCTCGCCAGATCTATCCCTTGATCTTGGAATCCCTCCGCATCCGGCCACCGTCATCCACAACCCTCGCGGGGGTCTGAACAGGCCGGCTTGCGTTACAGGAGCATCAGACACGAGAGTTATCCACAGCCCCAGGAGCAGCCGCCACGCGCCAGCGTGTCGACGGGGAAGCTGAGGTGGACGGCGAGGCCGCCGCCCGGCTGCTGCCACGGCCACGTGCAGGTGGAGCAGCCCCGGCCGCAGGCCACCGACCACCGATCCCCGCGCCAACCAGCCGGGCGGGGGGACCGGCCGCGCTCACTTCCTGCAACGGGACCGGCCGGTTGCGAGTCCTGAAGCATCAAGGCGGCGGTGTCCACGACACCGCCACCTTGACGCGATCTCCCGCCGGTCACCGGGCCGCCTGCGCTAGGCGCAGATCAACCGCTGACCAAAGGTCTCCTCACTCCGGGCCTGGACCGACCACCAGGACGATCACCTCGTCCTGACCGCTGACTATCGCAGGAACTCTCGATTCGGGAATTCTCAGATAGGCAGGAGGCTCAAGGCCGCTCTTCAGTTTTTTCACATTCATGCGGCAGTTGCGGTCACCTCCGGTGACCCTTCCCTGCGCCACCACCTCGTACGGCCCGTTCGGGATGTCGTCCGCCGGCGCGAGTTCCAGCACACGACCGGAAGCCACAGTGACCCGTTCCATCGGGTCAACCGGCCCTGCGCCTACGAACCCCACTCCGATCCACTGGCGGTCCTCATAGCGATCGATGGCTTCCAAGCCCTGCACAGTGACCTCGTCGGCACAGGATTGAGCTTGAGCATCAGGACGAAGGGTGTCCTGGCATCCAGCAGTCAGCACGGTCGTGGAGACCACCACTGGCAGGAGGACACCCCACCGGCGCATTCGCACCTTCACTGGACCATGCTCCCGTAACAGAGCGGACGGAGCGCAGGGCGGTCGCACCCTCGCACGGATGAACATAAGGGTCACTATGGTGCCTCGATCAATGGACCCCTCGCTCCACCCTCGGACGGGCTCAGCAATGCGTTCGCCGCGATGCCCGCTGATCGCACGGATGTAGCGCGACCCCGCCCTGTTGACGAGGCCGCGCAGCATGGCGGCTGGTCACAGCGTGGCGACGACTGCCTCCACCTTTTTCGCAACCGACGGCTTGACCTTCCCCGACACCCGCACCAGCACCGCACCCCCGCCGGCTCGATAGTGGTACTCAGTGCCGAGGATCTGCATGCTCTTGAACTTCGTTGTGGCCTGCCGGAATGTGCGCTCGCCCGGTTCCAGGCCAACTAATGGGGCCAGTTCTTCGATGTGCCGACGTTGTCCCAGTTGCGCAGGCCGGGCAGGTCGCCGTCGGCGCCGGTCTCGCGGGTGTTCTGCGCGGTGGGCTGGCCGTTCATCTGGTAGATCCCGGCACCGGGGCGGTGCTCGATCTTGCCTTTGCCGGGCTGGCGGCCATACAAGGGACCGATGCCCCCGATCGGTGAGGTATCGGGGTCGATCGTGCCGCGGCCGCCCCATCAGGCCCGGTGTTGCCGGACCAGAGCCGGAAGGTGAGGCAGTACCTCCCGGATGACCTCCGCTGACGTGTCCACTTGTGTCACCATGGCGTCAATGCCCGACCGCTGGGTAACCTCGCGAAGTCGTTCCGCCATTCCACGTATGGCCGGGTCGGAACTCCGGTCGAGAGCGGCGGACAGATGCCAGCGTGCCTTCCTCCCCTGCGGATCGACGTAGTAGCCGGCCGGTCGTTGACCATCGAAGGGCTCACCGACCAGGACGAACACGGCCTGTTCCTGCCAGTCCAGCTCCAGCTCGACGAACACGGACGGCAGAACGGTGGCGACCACGGTCCGGCCGGCTTCGCGTTGCAACGTCGCGACGGCCCCGTTCTCGTCAGCGATGAGGCCGAGGGCCTCCTCGGCCCTTCTTTCAATCTCAGCGACGTCGGTACCATTGTCAGAAATCAAGGCCTGGAACACCCCCGTCAAGCTTGCCGAACCGCTCGAAAACCTTGGTGTAGTTTGCGTATGTGCTCGTCACTCGTCGTTCCATATTGTAGAACGGGCTCGGGGCGCGGCCAGCCGCCCGGCGGGCGAAGTCCGGGCCGATATCAATTATCTCACGGCCAGAACGCATCGCGTCCTTGATCATTCGCTCATTACGCCTCATGCCCAAGGCGAAGTCGAAGGGATCGTTCTTCCACGGCCGGTAGGCGTGACCGTCCACCTGCTTGGCGTACTCCTTCACCCGCTTCATGTTCTCGCCGATGATGAGCGGGCGGGATCCCTTCGTCGCGGACGAACCCATTGCGAGGGTCCTACCCGCCCTACCCGCTCCGAAGGGTAGGGCAGCGGCCGCAGCCCAGGCGCAGCTCTCCTTGTCGAGCTGCTCCCCGCAGTTGTAGATGTCGGTCGCACCAACGATCGGCTCGACCTTCTCCTCGAACTTTTTCGATGCCTGGTAGAGAGGCTGCAACTCCCAGTCGGGATTGTCGACGGTCTTCGCGTCGAGGCGGTCCAAGCCATTCTTGAGGTCATCCAGCCGATCGGTGAACCAACGTGCCGCGATGCGCCGGGTCCTGTCGGTGGAGCTCGCTAACCGCTGACCGGCACGGCAGCGGCCGGTGAGGTCGGCGGGTCAAAGTCGAAGTCGTGGCTGCGGCCGTCGCGCCCCAGCCCGGCCTGCTGGTAGTGCCCGCTAAGCACCGCGAGGCGGCGGGACACTTCGGCGGAGTCGAGCCAGTACCGCAGCGGCTGCTCGCCCCAGCCGGCGGCGGCGTAGTAGGCGTCGGTGATGCACCCGCGGGTGTAGGTGAAATCCTCGAGCTCGGTGGCGTGCGGGAAGACGACCTGCAGGTCGGCCTGCATGCGGGACATGAGGGTGAACTGGGCCAGCACCGCGTGGATCATCTCGTCGACCGGCGCCGGCACCAGCAGTTCGGCGGCCTGCTCGTCGCCGCCGGAGAGCTCGAACACCGCGGCCTTGAGCGCCAAGACCCGCAGGGCCTCCGTCAGCAGCGGTCCGGCGTCGCGCTGAAGGGACCAGCGGCTGATGGCCGGGTAGCCGGTGAACGTGGCCCAGCAGCTGGAGTACTTCATCGAGGAGCTGTGCAGCCGGTCGTACGCCGGGTGCTCCTTCATCCGGTCGAGGATCTCGGCGGCCCTTTGGCCGACCGCAGTGCACTCAGGCATGCTCTCCGAGGTCATGGCCTTCCCTTCTGATGACGGCACCGACGCTGACGCGCCGCTGGTTTGGATGTGAGATTCCCGCTGCCTCGGCAGGATGCGGGGTAGTGACGTCTTCAAGGGGACACCGTCACCGCTGATGTCGGTAAGGGTTGTCAGCCGCCTTCGACAATCGGCCGACATCGCGACAGGGAGATGCAAGCCGCGGCCACCCCGCGGTGTAGACATCGAGGATGCTCGCGCTCCATCACGCGAGCGACTCGGAGCCCTTGGGTAACTGGGGAAGGTGTCGACAAGTCCGTTGGGGCAAGCGATGACATTTTGTTGACATTGTCGGCCCCGAGCTAAGAGCTCCCGACACATAAGATCGGCAAGGAGACGGAGGCCGTGATCGATCGATAGCGAGTTCGTCGGGTGCAGATGAGATGACTGAGGAAGCCATGCACGGCGCGATTGGCCTTGACGAACGCTGGCAGCAGCTCGGGCGCCAGCTCGCACGTCTCCGCGCTCTGGCCGGCTACACGCAGCACTCTCTAGCGCCGCTGCTTCACTACGGACGTAGCACCGTCGCTAACGTGGAGGTTGGCCGTCAACGGCCTCCGAGGCGGTTCTGGGAGCGTTGCGACGAGGTCCTCGACACCGGTGGGCAGCTGACCGCAGCGTTCGATCAGCTGCAAGTGCTCCGGCATGCCGCTGGAGGAACAGGCTCGGCATCACAGGGCTTTCTTGGCGGACCGCCAGCCAGCCAGATCCAGCCCGAGCTCGTGGAGGAGAACCAGGAGATGCACCGCCGGGAGTTCATCGAAGCCGCCGCGATGCTCGCGGCGGGCGGCGCGGCCTTAGTATGCCCCGCGGCAGGTCGTCGCATCGGCTTAGCGGACGTGGAGGAGCGTGTGAGGCGCACGGCGCGGCTGCGGCGTCTCGACAACTACCTTGGCGGCGTCGACACGCTACGGCTTTATGAGGCAGAACTCCGAGCGACGATGGCCATGTTCAACACGACGTCGTTCAGCCAGTCGACGGCCAAGGCCCTGCTGTCACTCCTCGCCGAACAGGCCCAAATGGCCGGCTGGGCGGCCTTTGATGCAGGCGAGAACGCCCACGCGAACACGATGTTCGCCATGAGCCGGTCCATCGCGATGCAGGCGAACGACGTGCAGTTGGCGGCCAACGCCATGGCGTTGTCGGCTTACCTGCGGGCGAGCCTCGGCCGGCCCGACATCGCCACCGCGGAAGCATCCCGTGTTCCCATGAACGCCGGTGCCAGCCCCGCAGTTCAAGCCCTGCTGCTAGAGCGACTCGCGTTCACCTACGCGGTCGCCGGTCAGGAAAGGCAGGCCATCGCCGCGCTCGACGCCGCGCATGATTCCGTCGCCCAGCCTGGAACCGACGATGCTCCGGACTGGGCGGCATGGGTCGATCACGACGAGATTCAGATCATGACCGGCCGTGTCTGGGCGGAGCTACGGCGCCCACTGAGGGCAATTTCCGAGCTGGAAGGCGCCCTTGAGCGATTCGACGACACGTATGCACGGGACAAGGCCCTTTACTCCACCTGGCTGGCGGAGGCCTACCTCGATGCTGGTGAGGTGGAGCGGGCGTCGATCCTGCTGGACCGGTCCAGGCGCCTCTGCCGTGGTGTCGCGTCTCCGCGTCCCGCCATTCGGATCGCCACCGTGCGCCGTCGCATCGCACCTCACGAGGCGCTGTCCGCAAGCGGGGACATCCTGGCGTAGACCACCAGGCGCCGTCACCTGTCCTGCAAATCGGTGGCCTCGGTGATACTGCGGACCCATGCCAGGTAAGGCTCCGAACCAGCGACCACCTGCACTGCGGTCACCTCCGGGTTGGCCCACTCGTGGTGCTCTTTGAGGTAGCTCTCCAGTGCGGGATACCGCCGGCTGCTGGACCTGAGCACCACCTGCCACTCCTGGCCTGTACCGAACTTCCCTTCGTGCCAGAACACGCAGTCCACCGGCCCGACGATCTGTCCACCAGCCGCCAGCCGCGCTTTCACAGCGCCCTCTGCCAGCCGCTGGGCGGCTTCCCGGCTACCTGCTGCGGTGTAGACCTGCAGAACCTCACTCATGCCCGCGACACTACGCATCCGTGCGTCGATGCGTCGCTGCGACTGCCGCTCCTATCCGTTGCCCACGGACCTCGATCACGCCAGATCGGCTGATCCGTGCGTGGCTTGCCACGGCGGCATCGTCTTCGCGCGAAGCGTTGGTGACCACCACGGCGGCTGAGCGCAGCCTCGTTGATCACTGACCACTTGTCGAGACCACAGGGAGTATCTGCCGGCAACGTGCTGTCGGCAGATTGTCGCGAACTACGGCTCGCCCCTTTCCGACATCAGGGTCCGCGCCATTGGCTGTAGTCGTGGCCCACACGCCAGCCGGGGCCTGTTCGTCACTCCTACAGGCGCGGCTTGGCGTGGGAACCGGTCACCTCCCCTTGCAATCCGTCCGGAAGGTCCTTCATGTACGACCCTGACGAGCTGCTGCGATACGGCTACCAGCAGGAGCTGAGCCGGCAACTGCGGTTCCGCGACCTGATGGCGTACGGCCTGGTCTACATGGTGCCGATCGCGCCGATGGCGATTTTCGGCAGCGTGTACGCCGCCTCCGGCGGGATGGTGGCGCTGGCCTACGCGATCGGCGTGGCCGCGCTGGTGTTCACGGCGTTCTCCTACGCCCAGATGGTCAAGGCGTTCCCCATGTCGGGCAGCGTCTACAACTACGCCGGCCGTGGCGTGCACCCGGCGGTCGGCTTCGTCGCCGGCTGGGTGATCCTCCTCGACTACGTGTTGGTGCCCGGGCTGCTGTACCTGGTCGCGTCAGTGGCGATGCACGCGAGCGTGCCGTCGGTGCCAGTCTGGGTGTGGCTGCTCGGCTTCGTCGCCGTCAACACGGTGGTCAACTCGGTCGGGATCCGGCTGACGGCGGCGGTCACCCGGGTGATGCTCCTCGGCGAGCTGATCGTCCTGGGGATCTTCCTCGTCGTGGCCGCGGCGGCGCTGGGGGCCGGGAAGGGCCGCTTCAGCTGGGAGGCCTTCTACAACCCGCAGACCTTCTCCTTGTCACTCATCGCCGGGGCGGTGTCGGTGGCGGTGTTGTCGTTCCTGGGCTTCGACGGGATCTCCATGCTCGCCGAGGAGACCCGCGACGGTTCCCGGCAGATCGGCCGGGCGATGGCGGCCGTTCTCGTCCTCGCCGGGGTGCTGTTCATCGCCCAGACGTGGCTGGCCGCCATGTTGGTCCCCGACTCTGCCGGTCTCCTGCATTCCGGCGACCCCAACGGCACCGCCTTCTACGACGCCGCCAGATCCGCCGGCGGGCATTGGCTGGCTACGTTGTGCGCGGTCGCGACCGCGATCGCTTGGGGGCTGCCGAACTCAATGGTCGCCCAGGTCGCCACCAGCCGGCTGCTGTACGCGATGGCCCGCGACCGGCAGCTACCCGGCTTCCTGGCGAAGGTGTCTCTGCGACGCAGCGTCCCGATCAACGCCACACTGCTCACCGGCGCGGTGTCCCTCACCCTCGGCCTGTACATGGCCACCCGCCCCGACGGCATCACCCTGTTGTCGTCGCTGATCAACTTCGGGGCGATGGTCGCCTTCCTGGTCCTGCACGTCTGCGTCGTCGTGCATCACCTCATCCGCCGCCGAAGCCACAACTGGTGGGCGCATCTCGTCATGCCGGCGGTGGGATTCGTGATCCTCGCCTACGTGGTGGTCAACGCCAACATCGCCGCGCAGCGTCTCGGGCTGACCTGGCTCGCCCTCGGCGTGCTCGTCCTAGCCGGCCTCTACGTGGCCGGCCGCCGGCCGGTGCTGTCCGGACTGGCGCCGGTCCAGCCGCTGCGGCACGACGCGGAGCGGGTGTGAGCGCCATGGACAAGATCGTGTACCGGCCGGCCCGCGACGAGCTGGCCTACACCTTCGGCGGCCGGATGCCGGTGGCGCACCTGCGCTCCGGTGACATGCTGCAGGTCTTCACCGAGGACTGCTTCGGCGGCCTGGTCCGCGGGCCGGCCGATCTGCCCTCGCAGAAATGCCGGATGCCTTACCTGAACCCCGTGTCCGGCCCGTTCTTCGTCGAAGACGCCGAGCCCGGCGACACCCTGGCCGTGCACGTCTGCGCCATCGTCCCGGCCAGGGACTGGGGAGTCTCGACGACATTCCCGCACTTCGGGGCGCTGACCTCCACCACGCCCACCGCCACCCTCCAACCGCCCCTCCAAGAACGGGTATGGGTGTATCGGATTGACCGACGCGCGGGCACCGTGCGGTTCGCAGCGACGGACAGCGACCACAGCATCGACCTGCCCCTCGATCCGATGATCGGCACGATCGGCGTCGCCCCCGGCGGATTCGAAGCCCGATCCACCATCGTCGGTGACACGCACGGCGGCAACCTCGACACCCCGCAGGTACGCGCCGGCACCACCATTTACCTCGGGGTCAACGTGCACGGGGCGATGCTCGCCCTCGGCGACGCCCACGCCAGACAAGGCGAAGGCGAAGCCTGCGGCACCGGCATCGAAATCGCCGCCACCACCACCCTCATCGTCGACGTCATCAAAGCCGAACCCACACCCTGGCCACGACTGGAGACCGACACGTCGATCATGTCCGTGGGATGCGCCCGACCCCTCGAGGACGCCTACCGCATCGCCCACCACGACCTCGTCGGCTGGACCAGCAGGCTCACCGGCCTGCACGTCCTCGACGCCTACCAGCTTGTCTCCCAGATCGGCCGGGCGCCCATCGGCAACGTCTGCGACCCCAACTACACCGTGCTCGCCGCAGCCGACAAAGCGCTACTGCCCCCAGCCGCCACCCCGTACAACGGGACACACGACCGGTTGCGGCAGCTCACCGCCAGACAGCAGTAGGGGCAGTCGATGAGCCTCCCACTCCCCCGCCTGCCACTTCGCGACGAGCTCTACCTCCTCGCCCACGACGACGACACCGGCGAAATCCACCTGCACCAGCGGGCCCTCGCTCTCGGCCTCGCCGGCGCCGTGCTGATCGACCTGTTCCTCGCCGGACGAATCCACCTCGGCCCCCGCGACGGCGCCCGTCCCGGCACCGACCAGCGCATCCGCCTACACACCGACACACCCGTCGGCGACCTGGTCGCTGACTCCGCTCTCTCCTCCATCCGCCACGCTGCCCCGCCGCTGAAGATGTGGCTCCGGACCTCCTCCACCGACATGTACGACCGCACCCGAGCCGGGCTCGTCGCCGCGGGCATCCTGCGCCAGCACAGCCGGCGACGTCTCGGCGGCCTCCTGCGCGCCGACAGCTACCAGGCCACCGACAGCAAATGGGCGGTCGTCGCCCGATCCCGGCTGCGCTACCTGATCGCCGGCCGGGAACAACCCGACAACCACACCTCCGCCCTCGCCGGCCTCACCGCAGTCCTCGGCCTCACCGAACACCTCTACCTCGACCAAGACACCACCACGGTCACCACACACCTGAAAGCGATCGCCGACCAGCACTACCAGGCCGTACGCGACATCACCACCGCCGTCGACGCCACCATCGGCGACCTCGCCACCGCCGCATACCGCTGACACCACGCACAAAGGATCTACGCCTCGTGCCGCACGCCCTGCCCCGCATCCGCCCGGCCCGGTGGGCCGACAAACACTCCGTCGCCGCCCTCACCGCCGAGGCGCTTCACACCCAGCCACTCGGCGCGTGGCTCGTCCCCGACGAGCACCACCGCAGGCGCATCCTCACCGACGTCCTAGAAATCTGGGTCGAACACGCCCTGTTCTTCGGCGAAGTCCACGTCACCGACAATCTCACCGCCGCCACTGTCACCTTCCACCGCTACCGACCCATCCCCCCACCAGCCGCCTACCCGCAACGCCTGCACGCCGCCGCAGAACCCAACACGACACCCTTCGACCTGCTCGAGGCGTATCTCCACAGCGACCGCCCATGTACACCCCACTGTCACCTCGCCACCCTCGCCGTCTCGCCGGCGCACCAGCGCCAAGGCCTCGGCGACGCCCTGCTCGCCTACCACCGCCAAAGGCTCGACCGCATCGGCCTGCCGGCCATGGCAGAAGTCCCGCCCGCGTCCCGCCGCCTCTTCAGCCGCAACGGCTACATCCCGCAGACCGAGGTCGTTCTCCCCGGCGGCATCAGACTCCAGCCGATGACCAGCCCTGGAGCCACTCCTGCCCGTCCACCCTCCGCCTAGCGCCGGCTCGACGCAGCCCGACACCCGGAGGCCCTCCCTCTGACAACCGCATCCTCGTCTCCTGTCCCAGAGCAGAGGGGTGTGGCATCTACAGGACCCCATGGGCCGGCGTCCTTCACGTACGGTGGGTCCTGCTTCGCCGTGACGGGCGAATCACAGAAACGCTCGTTTGCGAGGACACCCGGGGGCCGAATGCGGCGAGACAGACGGAGCGTGCGCCTGTCCCTGGCAAGCCTCGACTTCCTCGGCAGCGACACGGAGTTGCGGACACAGGCTCAGAGGGCCTACCTGAAGACGGACACCCGCCAGGTGCCAGGCCCCCACACAGGCCAGGACCAGACTGGATCCGTCACGGTGCTCGTCGACGCGCACCGCGACGTCGAAGACGTGTCCATCGCCCACGACTGGCGCAGCCAGCTCGGCGTGGCCGGACTCGCCGACGCACTCTTCCAGGCATACACCGCGGCGCTGCACACCGCACTTGAGGCAACAGCGCTACAAGAGTTGCAGACAGACCAGGACACGCCGCCGCCGACGGCCCCGGCATCGGACGCCGGTCAAGATGATCGCGTCGACGAGGAGCACCTCTGGCTGCAGCGCACCTGGCGCACCCTTCACGAGATCGACGCGGATCTCCAACGGCTGGCCCAGGAGCCGAACGTCGAGGCCGAACAGGCAATTTCCAGCCCGCACGGTTGTCTGACGCTCCGGCTGCGCGGCGGGAGCATCGTCGCCATCACACAGGACGTCGGCCGAATCGCACGCATGGACGCGGGCCAGGTCCAGTTCGAGGCCCTAGGCCGTGTTTCATAGCTGGGGTTGACCAGTCAGCCCGGCCAGGGATCTCGGCGTGTCGGTG
>NZ_JBAKHS010000028.1:0-61179 GCF_036906795.1 Micromonospora sp. CPCC 205739
CTTCGTCGTCTCTGCCGGAAGCGGCGGGTCAGCCGTCGCGGCCCGTCCCCGACCGGCTCGGCCGGCTCCGACGCGGGCTGCTGGTCCAGGTGCCGGGCCCGGCGGCGCAACCACCAGGTGCTGCCCAGCCAGCGAGCACCGCGAGGACCAGGGCCAGGAGATGTCCTTGGCTCGGCCCGGGCGAGCTGCGCGGGCCCGAGGTGTCGGGGAAAACGCCGGCCCAGCCGGGCCAGCAGCGGACGCCCGCCGCGCCGGCCGACGGCGTACCCGACGGATCAGCCGGTGACGGGCGCGACGAACTCCAGGCGGTTGCCGTGCGGGTCCGCGGTGTGGAACCGCCGCATCCCCGGCAGTTCGTCGTCGCCCCAGGTGACGGGGTGTCCGGCGGCGACCAGCCGGGCGGCGAGGTCGTCCAGGTCGGGACGGAGCAGCGCCGGGTGCGCCTTGCGGGCGGGGCGGAAGTCGTCCTCGACGCCGAGGTGCAGCTCTGCGCCGTACCCGGTGAACCAGCAACCACCGCGGGCGGCGAGGTGCGGCGGTTTCGGCTTCTCGGCCAGGCCGAGCAGGCCGGCGTAGAAGGCTCGGGAGGCCTCCTCCGAGCCGCGTGGGCAGGCGAGCAGGACGTGATGGATCATGGTGGCACCTCCTCGTCCCGAACCCTGGCACGAGGTTGCACTAATAGCAAGACGGACGTACGGTTTTGTTGACGACGAGAATCGGCGGTAAGTGTCACCTAACCTGGGCGGCGCTCCGACCGGTGCGACAGACTGCTCAGGACTACTCACGGTCGCTGGTGTGAAGGAGTACGACGTGGCGAGCCTCGACACCTTCGGTGCGAAGACCCAGCTACGCGTCGGAGACGCGAGCTACGAGATTTTCAGGATTGACAAGGTGGAGGGCCACGACCGGCTGCCCTACAGCTTGAAGGTCCTGCTGGAGAACCTGCTGCGGACCGAGGACGGCGCGAACATCACCGCCGACCACATCCGCCAGCTCGGCGGCTGGGACCCCACCGCCGACCCCAGCGTGGAGATCCAGTTCACCCCGGCGCGGGTGCTGATGCAGGACTTCACCGGCGTGCCCTGCGTCGTGGACCTGGCCACCATGCGGGAGGCCGTCCGCGACCTCGGGGGCGACGCCAGCAAGGTCAACCCGCTCGCCCCGGCCGAGCTGGTCATCGACCACTCCGTCATCGCCGACCTGTTCGGCCGCGAGGACGCCTTCGCCCGCAACGTCGAGCTGGAGTACGAGCGCAACAAGGAGCGCTACCAGTTCCTGCGCTGGGGCCAGACCGCGTTCAACGAGTTCAAGGTCGTCCCGCCGGGCACCGGCATCGTGCACCAGGTCAACATCGAGTACCTGGCCCGCACGATCATGGAGCGCAACGGCCAGGCGTACCCGGACACCGTGGTCGGTACCGACTCGCACACCACGATGGTCAACGGCCTGGGCGTGCTGGGCTGGGGCGTCGGCGGCATCGAGGCCGAGGCCGCGATGCTGGGCCAGCCGGTCAGCATGCTGATCCCGCGCGTCGTCGGCTTCAAGCTGCACGGCGAGATGCCGGCCGGCACCACCGCCACCGACCTCGTGCTCACCATCACCGAGATGCTGCGCAAGCACGGCGTGGTCGGCAAGTTCGTCGAGTTCTACGGCCCCGGCGTGAGCGCCGTGCCGCTGGCCAACCGGGCCACCATCGGCAACATGTCCCCGGAGTACGGCTCCACCGTCGCGATCTTCCCGATCGACGCCGAGACCGTCCGCTACCTGGAGCTGACCGGCCGCGACCCGCAGCAGGTCGCGCTCGTCGAGGCGTACGCCAAGGAGCAGGGCCTCTGGCACGACCCGGAGCGCGAGCCGGAGTACTCCGAGCGGCTGGAGCTCGACCTGAGCACCATCGAGCCGTCCCTGGCCGGCCCGAAGCGCCCGCAGGACCGGGTGCCGCTGGGCAGCGCCAAGACGCTGTTCCGCTCCGCCCTCACCGACTACGTCGCCGAGGGCGACCTCGGTGGCGAGAAGGAGAAGGACGTCAAGCCGGGCGTGCCGCGCGAGCGGCTGCCGCGGGGCGTGGCCGGCCCGGCCGACGAGGCCAGCGCCGAGTCGTTCCCGGCCAGCGACCCGCCCGCCAACGACTACAGCGACCCGAACGACGAGCCGCGCGACCTGGAGACCGCCGCGGTGGGCTCCGGCGGCCGGGCCAGCAACCCGATCCGGGTCACCGCCGAGGACGGCGTCGAGTACGAGCTGGACCACGGCGCCGTGGTGATCGCCGCCATCACCTCCTGCACCAACACCTCCAACCCGCAGGTGATGATCGGTGCCGCGCTGCTCGCCCGCAACGCGGTCGACAAGGGCCTGGCCCGCAAGCCGTGGGTCAAGACCACCCTGGCCCCGGGCTCCAAGGTCGTCATGGACTACTACGACCGCGCCGGCCTCACGCCGTACCTGGACAAGCTCGGCTTCAACCTGGTCGGCTACGGCTGCACCACCTGCATCGGCAACTCCGGCCCGCTGCCGGAGGAGGTCTCCGCCGCGGTCAACGAGGGCGACCTCGCCGTCGTCTCGGTGCTCTCCGGCAACCGGAACTTCGAGGGCCGGATCAACCCGGACGTCAAGATGAACTACCTGGCGTCCCCGCCGCTGGTGGTCGCGTACGCGCTCGCCGGCACGATGGACATCGACCTCGCCAACGAGCCGCTCGGCGAGGACAGCGAGGGCAACCCGGTCTTCCTGCGCGACATCTGGCCGAACAGCGCCGAGATCCAGGACGTCATCGCGCAGGCGATCGGCGCCACCGGCTTCAGCGCCGCGTACGCCGACGTCTTCGCCGGCGACGAGCGCTGGCAGTCGCTGCCCACGCCGACCGGTGACACCTTCGCCTGGGCGGACGACTCCACCTACGTCCGCAAGCCCCCGTACTTCGAGGGAATGCAGCGGGAGCCGAAGGCCGTCGTCGACATCGCCGGCGCGCGGGTGCTGGCCAAGCTGGGTGACTCGGTGACCACCGACCACATCTCCCCGGCCGGCTCGATCAAGGCCGACTCCCCCGCCGGCAAGTACCTCGCCGAGAACGGCGTGCCGCGCCACGAGTTCAACTCGTACGGCTCGCGCCGGGGCAACCACGAGGTGATGATCCGGGGCACCTTCGCCAACATCCGGCTGCGCAACCAGCTCGTCCCGGGCGTCGAGGGCGGCTTCACGGTCAACCACCTGACCGGCGAGCAGACCTCGATCTACGACGCTTCCATGGCCTACCAGGAGGCCGGCGTCCCGCTGGTCATCCTGGCCGGCAAGGAGTACGGCTCCGGCTCGTCGCGCGACTGGGCGGCCAAGGGCACCATGCTGCTCGGCGTCCGGGCGGTCATCGCCGAGTCGTACGAGCGGATCCACCGCTCGAACCTGATCGGCATGGGCGTGCTGCCGCTGCAGTTCCCGGTCGACGTGACGGCGGAGTCGCTCGGCCTCACCGGCACGGAGACCTTCTCCATCACCGGCGTGACCGCGCTGAACGACGGCGACACCCCGCGCACGGTGAAGGTCACCACCGACACCGGCGTGGAGTTCGACGCCGTGGTCCGGATCGACACCCCGGGCGAGGCGGACTACTACCGGCACGGCGGCATCCTGCAGTACGTGCTGCGCCGGATGATCGCCAACTGACGTAGCACCGACGACAGGGCCCCTTCCCGCGCTCGCGGGGAGGGGCCCTGTCGTGTCGCTGCGGTTGCCGGTGCGGTCAGTCCGCCCGGCGCCGGGCGTCGCGGGTCTTCATCGCGTGCTCCAGGAGGGTGACCAGCACGTCCCGGCTGGACTCCCGCTGCCGGGCGTCGCAGAGCAGCACCGGCACACCCGGGTCCAGGTTCAGCGCCGCCTGCACCTCGTCCAGCTGGTAGCGCCGGGAGTCCTCGAAGCAGTTCACCGCCACCACGAACGGCGTGCCCCGCTCCTCGAAGTAGTCGATCGAGGGGAAGCAGTCGGCCAGCCGGCGGGTGTCGGCCAGCACCACCGCCCCGATCGCGCCCAGGGCGAGCTCGTCCCAGACGAACCAGAACCGGTCCTGACCGGGGGTGCCGAAGAGGTAGAGCACCAGATCGTCGCTGATCGTGATCCGGCCGAAGTCCATCGCCACCGTGGTGGTGGTCTTGTCCTCCACGCCCGCCAGATCGTCGACCCCGATGCCCGTCTCGGTCAGCACCTCCTCGGTGCGCAACGGCTTGGTCTCGCTCACCGCGCCGACCATGGTCGTCTTGCCCGCGCCGAACCCTCCCGCGATCAGGATCTTGATCGCGGTGGGCAGCAGCGGCGCGCCGGCCGGCCGCTCAGAGTGCCCGTAGTCCATTGATCACCGCCTCGAAGACGCTTTCGTCAGGTAGGCCGGCGCTGCCGCGCGGCGGCCGCACCACCACCAGTTCACGGGCCATCAGATCGCCCAGGAGGACCCGGACGGTCCCCACCGGCAGGTCCAGATGGGCGGCGACCTCCGCCACGGACTGCATCCGCTGGCAGAGCGCGACGATCGCCAGGTGTTCCGGGCCCAACCCGGAGTCCGAGCCGGCGTCCGCGCGGGTCGCCGTCACCAGGGAGATCAGGTCGAACGTGCCGGTGACCGGGCGGGCCCGGCCGCGGGTGACCGCGTACGGCCGGACCACCGGTCCGGCGTGGTCGTCCACCCACCTGTCCTCGGAACCGCCCCCGACCGTCATCGCCGCTACTTCCCGCCGGCCGGCTGGTCGAGCCCTCGGGTGGGCGACGCGACGAACTTGCCGACCCGGGTCACCAGCATCGCCATCTCGTACGCGATCAGTCCGACGTCGGCGTCCTCGGCGGCGAGCACCGCCAGGCAGGCGTTGCGCCCGGCCGCCGTGACGAACAGGAACGACGACTGCATCTCGATGATGGTCTGCTGGACCTGCCCGCCGCCGAACCGCTTGCCCGCACCCCGGGCCAGGCTCTGGATCCCGGCCGCCATGGCCGCCAGGTGCTCACCGTCGTCCCGGCTCAGCCCCCGCGACGAGGCCATCAGCAGGCCGTCGGAGGAGAGCGCCACGGCGTGTTCGGCCTGCTTCACCCGACCGACCAGATCGTCCAGCAGCCACGTCAGGTCGGCACTCGAAGCCGTCTTCTGCCCCACTCGTCGTCCTCTTCTCCCCCGGCTGGTGTCGCCGTACGTCGGTGTTGCCGTGCCTCGTCGCGCGGTCGCTTCTCCTCGCGCCGCCGTCAGGTCGCCTGACCGTCCCCGTTCTCCGGCCCGTTGCCGGCCCGCGCCCCGGTGGCGGCGCCTCCCAGCAGGCGGGCGGCATCGGTCCGGCCGCGCCGGGTGCCCGTCTGGTAGGAGCTCATCATCCTGCGCACCTGCTCCGGCGGGCGCGTGGCGTGCCCCTCGGAGTCGTCGTCCGCCGCCTGCTCGCCGCGCAGCTCCGGCACGATGTTGGTTTGCCGTACCCGCACCGGTAGGCCGGAGTCGGTGACCCGGGCGGCCGTGCCGGCCGGCGTCTGCTCGTCGGTGGCCGCGTCCGGCACGGCCGCGTCGACCGGCGCCGGGACGGCCGCGGGCCGCTCCGGCGCGGCCGGCCGGGCCACCGTGGTCGGCAGGCCGGTCGGCACGGTGGGGCCGGTCAGGGCACCCTGCCCCGGCCTGGTCCGGGACCGGGTGGGTAGCCCCGACGCGGTCGGCGACGGCGCGGTCCCGGCCCGGACCGGCGGCGGAGTGTCCACCGGCTCGCCGTCCGCGGCGGTGTCCCTGTCGGCCGCCGGTGCCCCTGCCGTTGGCGCGCCCTCGCCGGCGGCGACCGGCGGGACCGACCCGGTGCCGACCGGGAAGCCGCCGGAGGTGTTCGCGTCCTGGCCGGTCTGCACCAGGTCGAGGGGGATCAGCACGACGGCCGTGGTGCCGCCGTACGCGGACTCCTTGAGCTGCACCTTCACCCCGTGCCGCTCGGTCAGCCGGCTGACCACGTACAGACCGAGCCGGGAGGCGTTGGCCAGGTTCAGCTCGGAGCGGTCCACGATGCGGTGGTTGGCGGCGGCCAGGTCCTCCTCGGTCATGCCGAGGCCCCGGTCCTCGATTTCGATGGCGAAACCGTTGGCCACCAGCTGCCCCCGCACCTCCACGGAGGTGTGCGGCGGCGAGAAGGTGAGCCCGTTCTCGATCAGCTCGGCCAGCAGGTGGATGACGTCGCCGACCGCCCGGCCGGCGAGCGACACGGAGCCCAGCGGCAGCACGTTGACCCGGGTGTAGTCCTCGACCTCGGCGACCGCGCCGCGCACCACGTCCACCATGGGCACGTTTCGCCGCCAGGCACGACCCGGGGTCGAGCCGGAGAGCACGATCAGGTTCTCGGCGTTGCGCCGCATCCGGGTGGCCAGGTGGTCCACCCGGAACAGGTCCTCCAGCTCCGCGGCGTCGTGCTCCCGACGCTCCATCGCGTCGAGGAGGGTGAGCTGACGGTGGACCAGCGCCTGGGTGCGCCGGGCCAGGCTGAGGAACACCTCGCGGACGTTGCGGCGCAGCTCGGCCTGCTCCACCGCGGTCCGCACGGCGGTCTCCTGCACCACGTTGAAGGCCTTGCCCACCTGGCCGATCTCGTCGTCGCCGAACTCCAGCGGTGGCGCCTCCTTGGCCACGTCGACCTGCTCGCCGTGACCGAGCCGCTCCACCACCCCGGGCAGTCGCTCGTTGGCCAGCCGGAAGGCGGCCTCGCGCAGCCGTTCCAGCTGACGGACCAGGGCACGGGCGGTGGTGATCGAGACGATCACTGAAGCGATGACGGCGATCAGGCCCAGGCCGGCGGCGAGCACCATCCGGATGATCACCCAGATCGCCACCGGGGTGGCCCGGTCGACCAACGCGTCGCCGCTGGCCAGCACCGCGGCTTCCTGCTCCTGCAACGCCGGGGCGATGGCGGCCTGCCAGTCGTCCGCCTCGACGGGCAGCGGCGCGTTGGGGCGGCCGTCGCGGACCAGCCGGTCCTCCAGGGTGCGCAGCCGGGTGAAGGACTGCCCCTCGGTCATCCGCACGTAGCGTTCGCGGTCAGCGTCGGGCAGCTCGGCCAGCGCGTCGGCGGCCAGGAACCGCTGCGCGCCGACCAGGTGGGCGAACTGGGCGTACTCCCGGTCGTTGATCCGGCCGGCGGCGGCCACCCCGGCGAAGAGCGCGTCCTCCTGGGACATCAGCTCACGCACCCGGACCAGCTGGGTGAGCGTGGCGGTGTCCTTGGCGATCTGCTCGTCGTCCAGTTTGCCCAGTGAGGCGTACACCCGGAACAGCGAGTCGAGGACCCCGGTGTACGCGTCGGCGGCGCCGGCCCGGTCGACGGACCGGGCGGCCACCGCGTCCCGCACCGGGCCCAGGGCGTCCAGCCGGGTGACCACCTCGTCGATCCGCGCCACCAGCTCATCGCTGGAGGCGAGCCGGGCCCGCGAGCTGCGGGCCGCCTCGGCGAACTCCGCGGCGCTTTCCTCGCTGCGCCGACGCTGCTCACGCAGCTGCTGCGCCTGCTCCTGGCTGGGCCGGCCGAGGTAGGCCACCGACATCCGGCGTTCCTGCTGCAGCTCGGTGCGCAGCGACTCGCTCGGCTCGGCGACCTGCGCGTCGAGCGTCTGCACGCCGAGTACGTTGAGACCGTCGCGCAGGGTCACCCAGGCCGCGAAGGCCCAGAGTGCGGCCAGCGAGACCAGCAGGGCCACAACCTTGGTGCGCAGACTTGCACTGCGGGAACCCATCACACCCGTCCCTCGCCGGTCCTGATTCACGTTTCGGATTGGCCGAAAAGCGCGACGCCGACCCCGGCGCACGCTAGCAGTGTCCGGAAGTTCACTCAAGCAGTGCAGACCTGATGGCCGTTGGGGTATGGACCCCAGCGCGCAGCCGATCGCCGGCCACCTGGCACGCGGCGGCCACGGCGGCCCGGACGATCTGTCCAGGATGGTACAGATCTTTGTCGTGCCACAGTGGATGGTGGTCGCGCTCACCGTCCAGCTGGGACAATCGCCCGGCCGCCGCGGCCACGGCCGCATCGACCGAGGGCGAGGGCCGCCCCGCCAGGAGCACGAGCAGGCCGTACGCGGTCTCCTCCGCCGTACCGGCCCACCGCCCCCAGGAGCGGTCGGGTCGCTGGCTGTCCAGCACCCAGGCGACCGCCCGCTCCACGGCCGGACGGGCCGACGGACCGCCGTGGTCGCGCAGGGCGAGCACCGCGCAGCAGGTGGCGTAGTAGGGCGAGGCGTGCCACCGGTCGGACCACCGGCCGTCGGCGTGCTGCCGGTCGAGCAGCCAGCCGGTGAGCCGGCGCACCACCGCCGCCGCCCGGGGACCGCCGTCGGCGAGCTGGTGGCCCAGCGCCTCCAGCACGTGGGCGTTGGTGGTCACCGACGCGCCGTTCTCCCCCTGCCAGGTGCAGAAGTGCTCCCCGGTGTCGTACCCGGCCAGGCACGCCGGGTCGGCCGGCCGGCCCAGCCGCGCCAGCGCGTACAGGGTGACCGCGGTGGTGTCCGCGTCGGTGGGCAGGCCCGGCCCGGTGGCCGCGCCGGCCGGGCCGAGCGCGGCCCGCAGCTCGGCGAGGATCCCGGCCGGCACCGCCAGTGGCACGCCGACCCGGGCCAGGGTGGCGAGCACCCAGGAGCGTTCGAAGACGGTGATCGGGGTGGCGCAGGGCACCGGGCCTTCGTGCTCGGCGGTCGCCCGGCGCAGGTAGTCCGCGGTGGCCGGTGTGCTGTCGTCGGGGTGACCGAGCCAGGCGGCGGTGGCGGCCGGGGAGGCGCCGACCGCGCCCGACGCGGTGGGGGTCACGCTGGGCAGCCGCCGCGCCGCCGGGCCGAGGACCTCCAGGGCGTGCAGCAGCTTCGGCGGCATCGGACGGCCGGACCGGGCGAGCCGGCGTACCCGGTCGAGGCGCTGCGAGTCCATGCCGGCCGGCAGGGGCGGCGGGCCGGCGGCGCGCCACTCGGCGAGCGCCGCCGGCGGATCGGCCAGCCGGTCGCCGATCCACTCGACCAGCGCGGGGACGATCAGGTCCGCGGCCGGCAGGTCTGGCACGGGGTACGTCGCCGGGCCGGCCACCCGGTCGTACAGCAGGCGCAGCGCGCGGTCGACGGCGTTGCGCACGCCGTCGCAGGACCAGCCGACGGGGACGTCCCGCGCCAGCGCGGCGAGCAGCCCCTCGACGGCGCTCAGGGTGGGCACCAGCGCGTAGCCCTCCGGCCCGCCCCAACCGCCGTCCGGGCGCTGCCCCGCCAGCAGGAAGCGGATCCGTTCGGCATGCTGCGGCAGCCATGGCGCCAGGGAGACCAGCCGGCCCGTCTCGTACGGCGACGCGGACGTACGGCCGGCCGGCCGGACGGTCAGCCCGGCGACCAGCTCGCCCGCCGCGACCGCGGACCCGGGATCCTCCGGCGGTGCGGCGTCCCGGGCCAGCGCCTCCGTGCTCACGCCACCCCCCAGAAGTCGGTGGACCGGTAGAAGCCGCTGGTGTAGCCGAGCTGCCGGGTGAGGTAGGCCGCCTCCCGCGGTCGATCGGTACGCAGCTCGTCGAGGAGTTCGGTCGCCCGCGCGACCAGGCCGGTCAGCTCCCGCTCGACGACGACCCGGTCGTCGACCAGCATGATCGCGTTGAGATCGCCCCAGCGCAGGTCCCGCTCGTAGGTGGCCAGGTCGTTGACCAGCCGCAGGGCGCGTTGCACCGCGTCGCTGGCGGCGACCAGCCGCTCGAACCGGTCGGGCACTTCCGTGCCGCCGACCGAGATCCAGTGCGCCACGTTCACCACGGTGCAGGCCAGGTTGTCGGCGTTGGCCAGGTAGTCGGCGAGCGACGGCAGCGGCAGCACTCCGTCGCGGCCGGCCGCCCTCCAGTGCCACTCCCGCCGCATCGCCTCCAGCGTCCGGCGCACCGCCTCCCGCCACCCCCCGCCCAGCGTGCCGAAGGTCGGCGCGGCCGCCAGGTCTGCGCGGAGGCCGGCGAGGAACCGGCCCAGCGGGTCGTCCGCCGCCGCCGGCGCCCCGGCGGCGACCGCGAGCTGCTGTTGCACCAGCCGGTCGACTTCGGCGGCGGAGCTGGCCAGGTGGTCCACCTGCCAGTCCAGCGCGAACCCCCAGAGCACCGCCCGGTTGGTGAGCCGCAGCTCGGCGGCGTCGCACCAGGGGGCGCTGAACGCGATGGCCAGGGCGATGCTGCTGGTCAGGGTCGCGTCGAAGGGTCCGGCGGCGAAGAGGTCCGGATGGGCGGCCAGGCAGCGTTGCAGATCCCGCTGGCCCTGTGCGGCGAGGGCGGAGATCCGTCCGTGCTCGGCGGCCGCCCGCAGCTCGTCCGTGGCCGGTACGACAGGCGCCACCACGGTCAGGCCAGGGCCGGTTGCCGGTGCGGGGTGAGCATCAGCGGCACCCGCTCCCGGGGGCGCAGCGACGCGGCGAGCTGCGGGTTGGGCATCCCCGGCTCGCAGAGCCGGTACCGGAACCGGCTGAACAGGGTCGCCACGATCAGCGGCGCCTCCAGCTGGAAGAGGTACTGGCCGATGCACTGATGGGCGCCGCCGCCGAACGGGTAGTAGGCGTACCGGTGGGCGCGGCGGGGCGCGTCGGGGGCGAAGCGTTCCGGGTCGAACACCTCGGGTCGGTCCCAGTACCGGGCCAGCCGCTGGGTGACGTACGGGCTGAGGACGATGGTCCCGCCGGCGGAGATTCTGGTGCCGCCGATGACGTCGTCGGCGATCGCGGTGCGCGGCACCAGCCAGCCGGACGGGTACGCGCGGACCAGCTCGTCGAGCACCATCCGGGTGTAGCGCAGCTCGCCGAGCTGCTCGCGGCTGACCACGTCACCGGGGCCGACCACCCGGTCGATCTCCTCGTAGAGCCGGCCGGCGATCTCCGGCAGCTGCTCCAGCAGCGGGAAGAGCCAGGTGAGCACCACGTAGGTGGTCTCGGTGGTGGTGGCGAAGATGGACACCAGGTCGTCACGGACCCGCTGCTCGTCCAGCTTGCGACCGTCGGAGTCGCGGGCCCGGGCCAGCGCCGCGAGGATGTCGTCGCCGCCGTCGGAACGGGCGCGCTCGGCGCGGACCAGCGGCAGCAGTATGTCGTCGATGTTCCGCACGGCGCGACGGAACGCCCGGTCGCCGGGCATCGGCACGGCGTCGGGCAGGAACGGGGCGAGCAGCCGGAACCGCAGCGCGGTCGCCACGGTGTCCTGCTCGGCGACCACTCGCACGCCGTCGGCGACGGGGATCTTGTCGCCGAAGAAGACCCGGATGACCGCCTGGCAGATGATCCGGGAGATCTCGGTGGCGGCGTCGACCGGCGCGCCGGCCCGCGCCGGGCCGGCCAGTTCGTCGACCGCCTCGCTGATCGCCCGGCTCAGGTCGTCCACCGCCGTGTCGATCCGCTTGGCGGTGAAGTGCGGCTGGAGCCGCCGGCGGCTCGCCTCCCACTGCGGACCCTCGGACAGGATGCCGTCGCCGGCCAGCTTGCGCACGGACTTCCACATCATGCTGTCGCCGGCGCGGGTGTAGTTGGCGGCGTTGTCGCGCAGCACGTGCTGCACGTGCGCCGGCTCGGTGACCAGGTACGGCCGGATGGTGCCGAGGTTCAGTCGGACGACCTGCCCGGGTGCGGCGTCGGCGAGACCGACCAGGGTGGCCAGCGGGTCCCGGAGCAGCCCGGGCAGTGTGCGGCGCAGCGGGGCGACGTGCGGTTTGCGGGGTACCGGGGCGGTCGGCTCAGTCATGGCTCACCTGCACGGGTCCTCCTCCGGCGACGCGGCCGCCTTGCGCTGCGTACTTCCGTGGTCATCGCGCGTGACGGTTCCGGTGAGCATGTCACCGACGAGAAGGCTTTTCCAGATTTTGCGTCCGGAGGAATTCTCACAGTCAACGAATTCCGTCCATGGTGCACCGTCGCGTGGGGACCTCAGCCCGACAGATCGCGCAGGTAGCGCCACTCGGCGGCGACCGGTCGGTAGCCCAGCCGGCGGTTGAGCGTGAGCATGGCCACGTTGCCGGCGTCGTTACTGGTGTACGCGTACCGCAGCCCCGCCGCGCGGGCCCGGCTCAGCGAGCGCTGCTTGACCGCCCGGGCCAGCCCCCGGCCCCGGTGTTCGCGCCGGGTGCCGGTCATCCCCGACCGGTAGCGGTCCCGCCGGTCGGTGAGGGCGAAGCCGAACGCGAGCACCTCCCCGTCCCGCACCGCCACCGTAGTCAGGTCCCGGTCCAGGTCGGGGCGCTCCCAGTAGGCGCTTCGCCAGTCGGCGTAGCTGATCTCGTCCATCGTCACCTCGCCCGGCTCATCGCGGGAGGCGTCGAGGTCCGCCAGGTAGAGCGGGTACGGATCGGACAGGTCGGCCGCGGCCAGCAGCCGCACCCCGGCCGGCAGCGCCGCCGCCGCGGACAGGTCCGCCTGGGCCAGGTCCAGCAGCAGGAACTCCGCCCGCCGCCCGCGCCGGTAGCCGCGCCGCTCGGCGAAGCCGGTGCTGGCCGGGTCGTCGGCCACCTTCGCGTACGCGGCCACGGCCCCCAACGCGGCGAGCCGCCGCTCGGCGGCGACCAGCAGGGCGGTGCCCGCGCCGCCGCCGCGCCGCCGCGGGTGCACGGTGAGGTTGGCGAAGCCCAGCCCCGGATCGGCGCTCTCGTGCAGCAGCCCGGTCAGCGCCGCGCCCACCACTCCGTCGGCGGTCGCGGCGACCAGCACCCCGAACCGTTCCGCCGCGGGCCCGCCGGTGAGGCGCCAGCCCAGCCACTCCTCGGTGATCATCTGGTGCGGCACGGCGGCGGCCAGCATCTCGACGACCGCCGGCACGTCGGCGGGTCGCAGCGGGCGTACGACAGAGGTCATGGTGGGGCAACCTACCCCGGCGCGGCGGAGCCCGGGGGGTGCGAATCCGGGCGCGCCGGGGCACCCTGTGCCAGGCTCAGGGGCATGGACGACACCACCATCCTGAACCGGATCTCGGAACTCGTCGACGAGGAGCACCGGCTCCGTTCCGCGGCGCAGGCCAACGAGTCCGGCACCGACGACGAGGCGCGCGACCGGCTGCGCGCGCTGGAGGAGTCCCTGGACCAGTGCTGGGACCTGCTGCGTCGCCGTCGGGCGGCCCGCAGCGCGCACGGTGACCCGGACGCCCAGGGCGAGCGGCCGATCCCGGCGGTCGAGCGCTACCTCCAGTAGACCGCCGGTTGCCCGCCGACGGCGGCCGCGACGCGGTACGCCCCGGACGGTCACCGGACCGTCCGGGGCGTACCCGGATCAGCGGATGCCCGCCTCGTGCAGCAGCAGCCCGGTCAGCTCGGCCGGGTCGGTCTCGGCCGCCGGCAGCCCCCGGGCGGTGAACCAGGCCGCGACCACCTTCACGTCCCGGGCCAGGAACTCCGGGCCCTGCGGGTTGGCCACCACGTCGACCACCTGCGGCAGGTCGATCATGACGAGGCGGCCCCGGTGCACCAGCAGGTTGTACGGGGACAGGTCGCCGTGGGCGTACCCGGCGCGGGCGAGCACGACCAGGGCGTCCACCATCTGCTCCCACAGCGCGCGCAGCTCGCCCGCCTCGGGGCGCAGCTGGGCCAGCCGGGGCGCCGCCGCTCCCTCGTCGGCGTCGCCGACGAACTCCAGCATCAGCTCGGTGCCGATCAGCTGGACCGGGTAGGGCACGGCGATCCGCCCGGAGGCGGCCCCGATCTCCCAGAGCCGGCTGAGGGCGGCGAACTCCGCCGCGGCCCACTGCCCGGCGATCATCTGCCGGCCGAAGGCGGTACGCCCGGCCATCGCCCGGTTCTCCCGGGACCGACGGACCCGGCGCCCCTCCAGGTAGCCGGCGTCGCGGTGGAAGAGCCGGTGCTGGGCGTCCCGGTACCGCTTGACCGCCAGCAGGCAGGAGCGGTCGGTGTCCGGCACCGCGCGGCGGACGAGGTGGACGTCCGCCTCTTTGCCGGTCTTGAGCACACCGAGTTCGGTGTCCCGGGCGGCCAGTTCGGTGACCAGCCACTCGGGGTGGGGTTCGGGGCCGTGGACGGCCTCGTCCCAGGAGGACCAGCGGTCCTCCGGTTCGGGCTCGTCGTCGGGCTCGACGAGGGCCGGCTCGGTGTGCCGGCCGTGCCTCAGGAAGTGTGGTTCGTCGTCGTCGAAGCGGCTCTTGCCGCGGCCACGGCGCTGCGGCGCCGGGAGGTCGTGTTCGCGCACGGAAGTGGTGATCCCTTGATCGAGGCTGATGGAGGCAGGTGGAACGACCCTGCAAAGACGGCCATGACCGACCTCCTTCTCCTCGACCGGGCTCGACCCGGCTGCGCCGTACGCGCGGCCACCATGCTGGTCGGCACCCCGACCCGGGGTCAACCGAATTACGGCGACCGTCAGGCGGCGAGCACGGTGGCGACCGCCGCGATCAGCGAGTCGACCGTGCGGGTCGGCGCGAACCGGTTGTCCGGCCAGGGGCGTCCCCGGTGCAGCCAGACGCTGGGCAGCCCGACGGCGGCGGCCCCGCCGATGTCCGCCTCGGGGCTGTCCCCCACCACCCACGCCCCGCGCAATGGCATCCGGGCCCGCTGGGCGGCCAGCGCGAAGATCCTCGGATTGGGCTTGCTGACCCCGGCCTCCTCGGAGATCACCCAGTCGGCGACGTACCGGTCCAGCCCGGTCTGCCGGATCTTGGCGTCCTGCTGACGGACCGAGCCGTTGGTGACCACCACGGGTACCCAGCCGGCGTCGTCGGCGATCCGCAGCGCGCAGGCGACCAGCGGGTCGAGGCGGGTGTTCGCCACCACCCCGTCGTGCAGCTCCTCGACGAGGTCGATGGAGGGGATGCGCAGCGCGTACCGGTCACGGATGGCGTCGGCGACGTCCCACCGATCGGTGAGCCCGTCGGCGTCGATGGAGAGCAGCCAGTCGATGTCGGTGTGCGGCGCGCCGATGCCGTCCAGGAACCGCTCACCCCAGGCGCGGAACGGACCTGCCCGGTCGAGCAGGGTGTTGTCCAGGTCGAGCAGGAGCAGCGGCACGCGGGCACCTTACGGGAGAGGGGGGCGCCGTCGACAGGGCCGAGCGGTCGGCGACGTCCGTCAGGCCGGCAGCACCGTTCGGGGGAGCCCCTGGTCGGCGGGTCGGTCGGCGAGCATGGAGTGGGCCGAGCGGGTGGCCGCCAGCGCGGCCGGGTCCAGGGTGGCGACCAGCACGGCCTCGCCCTCGTCGGCGCCGCGCACCAGCGGACGTCCCTGCGGGTCGTAGACCGCCGCGCCACCGTTGAACCGCCACGGGTCCGCGCCTCCGACGGCGTTGGCGAAGACGACGTACATGGTGTTGTCCAGGGCACGGGCGGCGTAGTAGAGGTCGCGTCGGTGCGCCGACCCGGCGAGGTAGCCGCTCGGGCAGAGGTAGCCATGCGCGCCGTCGGCCGCGGCGGCCCGGGCGTGCTCGGGGAAGCATCCGTCGTAGCAGATGCCCAGCCCGAGCCGCCAGCCGTCGACCAGCAGCGTGGCGCCGCGCCGGCCGGCGTCGAACAGCTCCCGTTCGCCGCCCCAGAGCTGCTGCTTGTCGTATCCGACCCGGACCGTGCCGGTCGGGTCGACGACCAGGGCGGAGATGGTCCGGCGGCCGTCCGGGTGGCGGACCGCCGCGCCGAGGACCACGGTGATCCGGTCGTTACGGGCCGCGGCCCGTAGCGGGTCGAGCCGGGGGTCGTCGACCGCGCCGTCGTCGGTCGCGGCGACGTCGGTGCCGGCCGGGTCGGCGGCCAGCGCCGGCGGGTGGTACGCGGGCAGGAACAGCTCCGGCAGGACGACGATCCGGGCGCCGTCGGCGGCGGCGCGGGCGGCCAGGCCGGCGGCGGCCACCGCGTTGCCGGGCACGTCGCCGGGGACCGGGTCGGCCTGCACGGCCGCGACGGTCAAGGGGGCGGGGGGAAGGGGGGCGGAGGCGACCGGGGGCGTCGTCACCCGGCGATCCTAACCGGACCGGCGCGCCGCGCCGTCCCACCCCGCAAGATCCCAAGCCGTACGTACGGTTTGCGTAACGCAGGGTCAGCTGGAACGATCGACCCGTGCCCAGAGTAAGTCAGGACCAGCTCGACGCGCGTCGGCAGGAGATCCTCGGCGCGGCGCGAGCCTGTTTCGCCCGGCACGGCTACGAGGGAGCCACCGTACGCCGGCTGGAGGAGGCCACCGGGCTGTCCCGGGGCGCCATCTTCCACCACTTCCGTGACAAGGACTCGCTCTTCCTCGCCGTCGCCGAGGACGACGCGGCGGCCATGGTGGAGACCGTGGCCCGCAACGGCCTCGTGCAGGTCATGCGGGACCTGCTCGCCCGGGCGGTCTCCCCCGACACCACCGGCTGGCTGGGCAGCCAGCTGGAGGTGTCCCGGCGGCTGCGTACCGACCCGGCCTTCGCCCGCCGCTGGGCCGAGCGCTCGGCCGCCATCGCCGAGGCCACCCGCGACCGCCTGGTACGGCAGCGGGAGGCCGGCGTGCTCCGCGAGGACGTGCCGATCGACGTACTGGCCCAGTTCCTGGAGCTGGCGTACGACGGTCTGGTGCTGCACCTGGCGATGGGGCGGCCGGCCGGCGACCTCGGCCCGGTGCTGGACCTGGTCGAGGAGGCCGTGCGCCGGCGTTGACCGCGGCACGTCTCGGCTTGGTAACTCGGCGTTCGCGATCGTCGGGGCGTGGCGACCCTGCTCCACACTGGGGCCAGGTTCCCCTCGCACGACAGGAGCAGAGCCATGACCGTTCTCGCGGCCGACACCTGGGGCGTTCCCGGCCCGACGTTCCTCCGGTTCTACCTGCTGGCGGCCCTGGTGGTCGTCGTCGGCTCGCTCGTGTACCGGTCCCGGATGCTCGCCGGGCAGCCGACGGTCGGGGCCGGCCAGCTCGGTCCGCAGCAGGTGGCGTACCTCAACGGCGGCGACCAGCTCGCGATCTGGACGGCGCTGGGCGGCCTGCGCGGCAGCGGCGCGGTCGGGGTGGGTTTCGACCGGCGACTCACCACCGATGGCCCCCTGCCCAGCGGCGTCACCCCGCTCGACCAGGCGGTCTACCACGCCGCCCGCAACCACCTGCACACCCGGGAGCTGGCCCGCGACCAGCGGGTATCCTGGGCCCTCACCGAGCTGCGCGAGGGTCTGGAGCGGCAGGGCCTGACACTGCCGCCCGAGCAGCGCGCGGCGGCGCGACGCGGCGCGTGGTGGGTGCTCGCCCTGATGGCGCTCGGCGCGGCCCGGATCGCCGCCGGGCTGGCCAACGGCCGGCCGGTCGGGTTCCTGCTGATCGCCTGCCTCGCGCTGATCGTCCCGCTGGTGCTGCTCGCCCGGGTGCCGTGGCGGACCCGGGCGGCCGACGCCGCGCTGCGCGAGCTGCGCCGGAGCAACATCCACCTCTCCCCCGCCTCCGCGCCCGCCTACGCCACCTACGGTCCGGCCGGGGCGGCCATGGGGGTCGCCCTCTTCGGCACCGTCTCGCTCTGGACGCTGGACCCGGGCTTCGCCGAGCAGGCGGAGATCCAGCGGCAGGCGTTGAACAGCAGCGGTGGCAGCGGGATCGGCAGCTCCGGCAGTTCCTGCGGGGGCGGCGGCAGCTCCTGTGGCGGTGGCGGTGGCGGCTGCGGTGGCGGTGGTGGGTGCGGCGGATGACCGGACCGAGCGGGGTGGGCATCGGCTGGCGGCCGGAGATCGCCGGGTTCGTCGCCGAGCTGCCCGGGCTGCGCTTCGTCGAGGTGGTGGCCGAGGCGGTCCCGGTGACCGGCCCGCTCCCACCGGGGCTGGCCGAGCTGCGCGGGCGCGGGGTCACCGTCGTACCGCACGGGGTGCGGCTCTCCCTCGGCGGCGCGGAGCCGGTCGACCCGGCCCGGGTGGCGCATCTGGCCCGGGTCGCCGAACTCCTCGACGCGCCGCTGGTCAGCGAGCACATCGCCTTCGTCCGGGCCGGCGGTCTGGAGGCCGGTCATCTGCTGCCGCTGCCCCGCACGCGGGAGGCGGTGGCGGCGGTGGTGGCGAACGTCCGGCGGACGCAGGAGCAGCTGCCGGTGCCGCTCGCGCTGGAGCCGATCGCCGCGCTCTTCGACTGGCCCGAGGACGAACTGGACGAGGCGGACTTCCTCCGCGAGATCCTGGACGCCACCGGGGCGACGCTGCTGCTCGACGTGGCCAACGTGCACGCCAACGCCCGCAACCGCGGCGGTGACCCGGTCGCGCTGCTCGACCGGCTGCCGCTGGACCGGGTCTCCTACGTCCACGTGGCCGGGGGCGCCGAGCGGGGCGGCTTCTACCACGACACCCACACCGATCCGGTACCGCCGGAGGTGCTCGACCTGGTCGGCGCGCTCTGCGCCCGGCACCGGCCACCGGCGCTGCTGCTGGAACGCGACGGGCACTATCCGCCCGCGCCGGCCCTGCGGGCGGAGCTGGACGCGCTCGCCGCCGCCTCCGGCTTCCCGGTGGTCACGTGAGCGGCCCCGACACCGGCCACCGGGAGGAAGCAGCCGCCGACCTCGCCGGTCGACGTGCGGAGCCGGGCGGGGACCTCGCCGGTGGGCGCGGGGCACCTGACGGGGACCTAGCCGCCCGACAGACGGCGCTGGTCGCGGCGCTGGTCGCCGGGGCGCCGCTGCCGGCCGGCTTCGCGCCCGCGCCGGTGGAGGCCGCCCGGGTCGCGCTGCTGGGCAAGCGGGCCGGCGAGGTGGCCCGGCACTGGCCGCTGCTGGCCGCCGCCCTCGGCGACGCCTGGTGGAACACCTTCCGCGAGTGGGCGGACGGCCGCCGCACCAACGGCTCGCTGCGCGACGGCTGGGACCTGGCCCGCGCCCTGCGGGAGCGGGGCGCCCTGCCCCCGCTCGGCGCGGAGGAACTGGCCACGCGCGAGGCGGCCGGCCGCTACGACGGCCGGCACCCGCCGCGACCCCGCCGGCTGCCGGCCGCCGCCCGCGCCGGCGGCGCCGTCGCGATCCAGTTCGCCGGTCGGGTACGCCTGCTGCGCCCCGCCCGCCGCTGACCGCCCACGGGTGCGTCGGGTACGCCCGTGCGGCAGGATCGGACGCATGGATCTCGGACTCATCGACCGGGTGTACGTGCTGACCGGCGCCTCCCGGGGCCTGGGCTTCGCCACCGCCGAGTGCCTCGTGGCCGACGGGGCGCGGGTGGTGCTCTCGGCGCGTGCCCCGGAACGGGTCGCCGAGGCCGTCGAGCGGCTCGGCGGCCCACGGCACGCCATCGGGCTCACCGCCGACCTGGCCGACCCGGAGACGCCGCAGCGGCTGGTGGTGGCGGCGCGGGAGCAGTTCGGCCGGCTGGACGGCGCGCTGGTCTCGGTCGGGGGGCCGCCGCGCGGCACCGCCGCCCAGGTGACCGACGAGCAGTGGCGGCAGTCCTTCGAGACGGTCTTCCTCGGCAGCGTCCGCACCGCGCGTACGGTGGCCGACGCGCTCACCGACGGCGGCGCGATCGGGCTGGTGCTCTCCACCTCGGCCCGGGGCCCGGTGCCCGGCCTCGGCATCTCCAACGGTCTGCGCCCCGGCCTGGCCGGGGTGGCCAAGGACATGGCCGACGAGTACGGCCCGCGCGGCGTACGGGTGCTCGGCCTGCTGCCCGGCCGGATCATGACCGACCGCAACCGGGAACTCCTCGCCGCCACCGGGGACGCCGAGGCGGCCCGGGTCGAGGCGGAGGCCGGCATCGCGCTGCGCCGCATCGGTGATCCGGCGGAGTTCGGCCGGGTGGCCGCGTTCCTGCTCTCCCCTGCCGCCAGCTATCTGACCGGGAGCACCGTGCCGGTCGACGGCGGCGCGCTGCGCGGCCTGTGAGCCCCGCCCACCGCTCCCCCGACCCGGCCGGCGCGCGGCCGGGCCGGTCGGCGGCCCGGGCCGGATCGGGACCACGGGCGCACCGGTCCGACCGGGGGCCGGGCCCGGTGTCCGCCCGACCGTCCGAGGGCGCGCAGCCCGCGTCGGCGCTCGGGTCGGCCGGCGCGCGGACCGCACGGCCGACGAAGGACGAGCTGGCCGCCGCGGCGGACCGGACGATCCCGGACCTGATCGCCCCCGGGCTGGACGTGCTCTTCGTCGGGATCAACCCTGGGCTCTGGTCGGCGGCCACCGGCTGGCACTTCGCCCGCCCCGGCAACCGGTTCTGGCCCGCGCTGCACCGGGGCGGCTTCACCCCGCGCCAGCTGCACCCGAGCGAGCAGCACCTGCTGCCTGGCCTCGGGCTGGGCATCACCAACATGGTGGCCCGGGCCAGCGCCCGGGCCGACGAGCTGACCCCGGCGGAGCTGGTGGCCGGCGCGGCGATCCTGACCGGCAAGGTCGCCGCGCACCGGCCGGCCTGGGTGGCGGTGGTCGGCGTGACCGCCTACCGGATCGGGTTCGGCCGCCCCAAGGCCGGTTTCGGCCCCCAGCCGGAGACGCTGGCCGGGGCCCGGCTCTGGGTGCTGCCCAACCCGAGCGGCCTGAACGCGCACTTCACGCCGGAGACGCTCGGCGCGGCCTTCGGCGAGCTGCGGACGGCCGTCGTCGGCTAGTTCGCCGTGGCCGGTGGTAGCGCCTCCTGGGCGACGTACGTGCCCAGGGGCACCGTGGTGATCACCGGCTCGGGCTCCGCCACCGCGTATGGCGTCGGCGAGTCGGTGACGGCGAACTGGGTGCGGTACAGCTCGGCGTAGAGCCCGCCGATCGCGACCAGCTCGTCGTGCCGGCCCCGCTCCACGATCCGGCCGTCGTCGAGGACCAGGATCTGGTCGGCGTCGCGGACCGTGGAGAGCCGGTGCGCGATCACCAGCGCGGTGCGGCCGGTCAGCGCGACCGCCAGCGCCCGCTGCACCGCGGCCTCGCTCTCCGAGTCGAGGTGGGCGGTGGCCTCGTCGAGGATCACGATCGACGGCGCCTTGAGCAGCAGCCGGGCGATCGCGATGCGCTGCTTCTCGCCGCCCGAGAAGCGGTAGCCCCGCTCGCCGACCATCGTCTCCAGCCCGTCGGGCAGGGCGCGGACCAGGTCGGCGACCTGTGCACCGGCCAGCGCGGCCCAGATCTCGTCGTCGGTGGCGTCCGGCTTGGCGTAGCGCAGGTTCTCGGCGATCGTCTCGTGGAACAGGTGCGAGTCCTGGGTGACCACGCCGATCTCGTCGCGCAGCGAGGCGAGGGTGGCGTCACGGACGTCGACGCCGCCGACGCGCACCTCGCCGTCGGTGACGTCGTAGATCCGGGAGATCAGCATGGAGAGCGTCGACTTGCCCGCGCCGGAGGGCCCGACCAGGGCCACCATCTGACCCGGCTCGACGGCGAACGACACGCCCTTGAGCACCGGCTCGTTGACCGTGCGGTCGAGGGTGGCGACCTCCTCCAGCGAGGCCAGCGACACCTCGGCGGCGGCCGGGTAGCGGAACCGGACGTCACGGAACTCGACCCGGCCGTTGCCACGGGGCACCGGCACCGCGTCCGGCTTCTCCTCGATGCCGGGGCGCAGGTCCAGCACCTCGAAGACCCGGTCGAAGGAGACCAGCGCGCTCATCACGTCCACCCGGACGTTGGAGAGCGCGGTCAGCGGGCCGTAGAGGCGGGTGAGCAGCAGCGCGAGGGTGACCACGGTGCCGGCGCTGACCGCGCCGGTGACCGCGAGCCAGCCGCCGAGCCCGTAGGTCAGCGCCTGGGCCAGCGAGGCGACCAGCAGCATCGCCACGAAGAACGTCCGCGAGTACATGGCCGACTGGATGCCGATGTCGCGGACCCGCTCGGCCCGGCCGGCGAAGCGGCGGGCCTCGACCTCGGGCGACCCGAAGAGCTTGACCAGCAGCGCCCCGGCCACGCCGAACCGCTCGGTCATCGTCGCGTTCATCTTGGCGTCGAGGTTGTACGACTCCCGGGTGATCTCGGCCAGCCGCTTGCCGACCCGCCGGGCCGGGATGATGAAGATCGGCAGCAGGACCAGCGAGAGGGTGGTGATCTGCCAGGAGAGGGTGAACATCACCCCGGCGGTCAGCACCAGCTGGATGACGTTGCTGACCACGCCGGAGAGCGTGGAGGTGAACGCCCGCTGGGCGCCCATCACGTCGTTGTTGAGCCGGCTGACCAGCGCGCCGGTCTGGGTGCGGGTGAAGAACTGCAACGGCATGCGCTGCACGTGGTCGTAGACCCGGGTGCGCAGGTCGAGGATGATCCCCTCGCCGATGCGGGCCGAGTACCACCGCTGGGCGAGGGAGAAGAGCGCGTCGGCGACCGCCAGCGCGGCGATCACCAGCGCCAGGCGGACCACGGTCGCCCCGGCCTCGGCGCCGCCCCGGGTGATGGCGTTGATGACCTTTCCGGCCAGCACCGGGGTGGCCACCCCGATGATCGCGGCGATCACGACGGTGACCAGGAAGACGACGATGTCCCGCCGGTACGGCCCCGCGAAGGCGACGATCCGCCGGGCGGTGCCGCGCTTCAGCCGGTGCGCGGCGACCTCGTCGCTGCTGCGCATCGACCGGAGCATGCTCCACCCGGCCATGCCCCCACCGGACATCGGGCTGGACATCGGTCACCTCCGGGGTCTGGGCAGTACCGTCGGGTTCGATTCTCCCGACGACTACGACAACCTCAGTAGTAACCCGGATCTTCCCGAACGGTCCTTACTATTCTCCCCGGCCGGCGAGGTCGCGCAGCCGACGGGTCTGCGCCTCCCGCTCGGCGCGCTGCTGGTCGGCGTGCGAGCGGCCGGCCGCGCCGGCGAGCAACGCCTTGATCTCCACCACCGCGTCGCGGTTGTTGGCCAGCAGCCCGGCGGTGAGGTCCCGCACCGCGCCGTCCAGGTCGGCGGCAGGCACGACGAGCGTGGCCAGCCCGATCCGGTCGGCCTCGGCGGCGTCCATCCGCCGGCCGGTGGCGCAGATCTCCAGCGCCCGCGAGTAGCCGACCAGCTCGACGAGGCGCTTCGTCCCGGCGAGATCCGGCACCAGGCCCAGGGTCACCTCGGCCATGGAGAGCTTGGCGTCCTCGGCGAGCACCCGCAGGTCACAGGCGAGCGCCAGCTGGAAGCCGGCACCGATCGCGTGCCCCTGCACGGCCGCCACGGAGATCACGTCGGGGCGGTGCAGCCAGCTGAAGCCGCCCTGGAACTCGGCGATCCGGTCGGCGCACTCCTGCTCGGGCAGGGTCGCCAGCTCGGCGAAGGAGCCCGGCCCGGACGCACCGGCCACCGAGAGGTCGAGGCCGGCGGAGAAGGACCGCCCCTCGCCGCGCACCACGACGACGCGCACGTCGCCGGGGAGATCCCGCGAGAAGTCGCTCATCGCGCGCCACATCGCCGGGGTCTGGGCGTTGAGCACGTCGGGCCGGCACAACGTCACCGTCGCGACCGGCCCGTCGCAGTCGAGTCGTACCCCGGTCGTCTCGGCGGTCACCGGACGGCCCGGAACACGACGCTGATGGACGACGCTGGTGAGCGGGTCACGCCTTCTTGCGGCGCCGGGCGCCGCCGCGCTGCCGCAGCTGCACCCCGGACTCGGTGAGCACCCGGTGGATGAACCCGTAGGAACGTCCGGTCGAGGCCGCGAGGGCGCGGATGCTCTCACCCGAGGTGTACCGCTTTACCAGGTCCTTGGCGAGCGTCTGACGCTCGGCTCCGACGATCCGGCGACCCTTCTCAGTGCTGGTGGCTGTGCCAGTGGCTGCCATGCTGATTCCTCACGTCCCAGACTGTGCGGTTCGGATACGGTCCCACCTATTAGACCGCCTCGAACGATCATGCGCCAGATATCAACTCTTCGCCAACCGACACGCTATGCGATGTCAGCTTCCCGATAGCGTGATCCTTCCGACCGGCTCCGCGCGACGTGCGCGCCCGGGCCGGTCGGCGCCCGCCACGCGGCCCGTACCCTGCCTGGCGTGACCGACGTGCTCGCCGCCGCCGCCGGCGCGGCCCTGGTGTTCGCCGCGACCAACGTGGACGACATCGTCGTGCTCACCGTGCTCTTCGTGGCGGCCCGCGCCACCGGCCGGCCCCGGCCCTGGCGGATCGTCGCGGGCCAGTACCTGGGCATCGGCGCGCTGGTGGCGACGGCCGTGGTGGTCGCGGCCGGGCTGCTGGTGGTGCCCGACCCGTGGACCGGGCTGCTCGGCCTGCTCCCGATCGGCCTCGGGGTCCGGGCGCTGCTCGCCCGCACCGACGACGAGGCGCCGCCGACGGTGGTCGGCGGCGCGCTCGGGGTGGCCGGCGTGACCATCGCCAACGGCGCGGACAACATCGCCGTCTACGTGCCGGTGTTCCGCTATTTGTCGCCGGCAGCCGGGCTGGTCTGGCTGCTGGTCTTCGCCGCGCTGGTGGCGCTCTGGTGCGCGGTCGCGGCCCTGCTGGGCGGCCACCCCCGGGTGGTCCGGCTGGTCGGCCGGGCCGGGCACTGGCTGGTTCCGGCGATCTTCATCGGCGTCGGCCTGGTCATCCTGGTCACCTCCGGCGTGCTGACCCGCCTGGTCGACCTGGCCACCTGAGCCCGCCCGCCGGGCGCCGGCGGTCAGGCCAGTTCGACCAGTTCGAGCAGGTCGTCGCTCCAGGCGTCCTCGTCGCCGTCGGGCAGCAGGATGGCCCGGTCCGGCTTGAGCGCGAGCACCGCGCCGGGGTCGTGGGTGACCAGCACGATCGCACCCGGGTAGCGGGCGATCGCGTCGAGCACCTGCTCCCGGCTGACCGGGTCGAGGTTGTTCGTCGGCTCGTCGAGCAGCAGCACGTTGGCGCCGGAGCAGACCAGGGTGGCCAGGGCCAGCCGGGTCTTCTCGCCGCCGGAGAGCACCCCGGCCGGCTTGTCCACGTCCTCGCCGGAGAAGAGGAACGCACCGAGGATCTTGCGCAGGTCGGTGTCGGTCTGCTCGATCGCGGCGGCCCGCATGTTCTCCAGCACGGTGCGCTCGACGTCCAGCGTCTCGTGCTCCTGGGCGTAGTAGCCCAGCCGCAGCCCGTGCCCGGCGTGCACCTCGCCGGTGTCCGGCGTGAGCAGGCCGCCGAGCATCCGCAGCAGCGTCGTCTTGCCGGCGCCGTTGAGCCCGAGGATGGCGACCCGGGAACCACGGTCCACCGCGACGTTCACGTCAGTGAAGATCTCCAGCGAGCCGTACGACTTGGAGAGGCCGGTGGCGGTCAGCGGGGTCTTGCCGCACGGCGCCGGGGTGGGGAAGCGCACCTTCGCCACCTTGTCGGAGACGCGTACCTCCTCCAGGCCGGAGATCAGCTTCTCGGCGCGCCGGGCCATGTTCTGCGCGGCGACGGTCTTGGTGGCCTTGGCCCGCATCTTGTCGGCCTGGGCCATCAGTGCGCCGGCCTTCTTCTCGGCGTTGGCCCGTTCCCGGCGGCGCCGCCGCTCGTCGGTCTCCCGCGCCTCCAGGTACGCCTTCCACCCGAGGTTGTAGACGTCGACCACCGAGCGGGTGGCGTCGAGGAACCAGACCTTGTTGACCACCGACTCCAGCAGCGCGCCGTCGTGGGAGATCACGATCAGGCCGCCCTTGTGGTTGGCGAGGAAGGTGCGCAGCCAGGTGATCGAGTCGGCGTCGAGGTGGTTGGTGGGCTCGTCGAGCAGCAGGATGCCGCCGCCGTTCTCACCGGCGTCGCGGAACAGGATCCGGGCCAGCTCGATGCGGCGGCGCTGGCCGCCGGAGAGGGTGCCGATGGTCTGGGAGAGCGCCCGGTCGGGCAGGCCGAGGTTGGCGCAGATCCGGGCCGCCTCGGCCTCGGCGGCGTACCCGCCCAGGGAGGCGAACTGGTCCTCCAGCGCGCCGTAGCGGCGCACCAGCTTGTCGTCGGCGCCGTCGGCGAGCTTGGCCTCGATCTCCGCCATCTGGGCCATGAGCACGTCCAGCCCGCGGGCGGAGAGCACCCGGTCCCGCCCGGTGACCTCCAGGTCGCCGGTACGCGGGTCCTGCGGGAGGTAGCCGATCGCGCTGCGCCGGTCGATCTGCCCGGCGTACGGCTGCCCCTCGCCGGCCAGCACCTTCAGCGTGGTGGTCTTGCCGGCGCCGTTGCGGCCGACCAGGCCGATCCGGTCACCCGGCTGCACTCGCAGGGTGGTGTCGGACAGCAGGATCCGGGCGCCGGCACGCAGCTCCAGGCCGGTGGCAGTGATCATTTCCGGTACTCGCTCTCGGGGTCTGGAAGGGCTGACTCAGGGCACGCGAAACGGCCGGCGGGCCCGATGGACCGTCGGCGCGGGGCGGTTCAGCCTTCGCAGAGCAGCACGGGGGCAAGTGTACCGGGCCGGCTTCCACGCCCCGCCCGGATTACCCAGCAAGATCATCGGGTACCGAAACGCCGTCCGGACCCGGTCCGGTACCGGAACCACCAAACGTGATGAATCGGTGATCGGGGTCAACATGGAGCTGAACGAGAACGCGCGGATCGACACCAGTCAGGTGGACGATCGGCGAGGGTCCGGCGGAGGCGGCGGGATGGGGATCCCGATCCCGATCGGCGGCGGGCGCGGTGGGATCGTCGGCATCATCATCGCCGTGCTCGTGGCGCTCGTCGGCGGCGGCTTCGGGCTGAACGCGGCGACCAACGGCGGCGGCGGGGAGCAGGGCGACAACACGGCCCTGGAGCAGAAGTGCGCGGCCGACGACGCGCTCCAGCAGCTGGACTGCCGCAATGCCGCCTACGTCAACTCGATCCAGGCGTACTGGCAGACCGCGTTGCCGGAGAAGTTCGGCGAGCAGTACCGGCCGTCCAGGACGGTCTTCTTCAGCCAGGGCGTCAACACCGCGTGCGGCCAGGCCGACTCCGGCGTGGGCCCGTTCTACTGCCCGGCCGACGACCTGATCTACATCGACCTCACCTTCTACCGGGTGCTCGCCGAACAGCTCGGCGCGGAAGGCGAGTTCGCCCAGCCGTACGTGCTGGCCCACGAGTACGGCCACCACGTGCAGGACCTGCTCGGCACCGAGGCGCAGATGCGCCGCCAGCAGCAGCGTGACCCGGACAACGCCAACGCGCTGTCGGTGAAGCTGGAGCTGCAGGCCGACTGCTACGCGGGCGCCTGGGCGAAGAACGCCACCGGCACCGCCGACGCCAAGGGCCAGAAGATCTTCAAGAGCATCAGCGAGCAGGACATCGCGCAGGCGATCGACACGGCCGAGAAGATCGGCGACGACGCCATCTCGGAGCGGGCCAACCGCCCGGCGAACCCCGAGGAGTTCACCCACGGCTCCTCGGCGCAGCGCAAGGAGTGGTTCACCAAGGGCTTCGAGACCGGCGACCCCAAGTCCTGCGACACCTTCGCCGGCGGTCTCTGACCGCCCCTGAGAGGTGCCGGCGGCGGCCGGTGGGTTGGTGACCCACCGGCCGCCGTGGCGTTTCCCGGTCGCCGGTTTCGGCCGCGTTCGGCCACACTGGCCGGATGGCCGGTGCACCGCCCCGGCTCCGGGTCGCCGCCTACGTCGTCCCCGACGGCGCCGCCGGGCCGGAGCTGCTCGTCTTCGACCACGTCGACTTCCCGGAGGCCGGAACGCAGCTCCCGGCGGGCGGCATGAAGCCGGGCGAAGGCGTGGGCCGACGCGGCGGTGCGCGAGGTGGCCGAGGAGACCGGGCTGACGGGACTGACGCCGGTCGCCGCGCTCGGCGTCCGGGACCGGCCGCACCCGGTGACCGGGGGGCCGCGCCGCACCACCTACGTGCACCTCACCGCGCCGCCCGGGCCGGCACGGCGGTGGACCCACCGGGTCGGGGGCGGCGGCGGGGACGACGGACTGCTCTTCGCCTGCCGGTTCACGCCGCTGCCGCTGACCGCCCCGCTCGCCGATGACCAGGACGAGCTGCTCGGTGCGATCGACCCGGCCTGGACGCCGCCCGCCCGGCGGTGACCGGCAGCGGGGTCAGGCCGGGCCGGGCGCGGCGTCGCGCACCAGGATGGTTACCGCACGGGCCGCGGCGATCGCGGCGACCAGCACGGCGTGCCGGGGTTCCGGGACGTCGAGCAGCCGCTCGGCCCGCAGCGCGGCGAGCGGGGCCAGTCGCCGGTCGGCGAGCACGGTGTCGACGGCCCGCCGGTCACCGCCGCAGACCAGCGCCCGCAGCGTCGCCACCTCCGGCAGCAGCAGCCGTACGGCCAGCTCGGTCGCGTCGCCGAGCGCCGCCTTCGCCTGGTTGTCCCGGCGGCGGGCGAACCGCTGCTGGGACCAGCCGCCCGCGGCGGTGCGCCCCTGCACGTAGCGGGTGTCCACCTTGGAGACCACCAGCTCCTCCCCCGCCGCGATGCCAACCGCCACCGCGCCCTTGCGGGCGAGCAGCAGGCCGATCCGGCGCGGCTCGGCCGCCGCGGCCACGAAGGCGGGTACGTCGGGGGCGGGCGAAGCCCCGGGCGGGGTGTGCAGTTCGGCGGTCGCGTCGTCCGGGGCGGTGAGCAGCAGGCCGTACCCGGTGACGGTGGTGGTGGGCGGGCCGTGCCGGTCGGCGAAGCCCTCGACCCAGCGGGCGACGCGGGTCGGGTCGACCTCGACCCACCGGCCACCCCCGGCTGCGGGTCGACTGGTCATGGCGGAACGGTACCGAACTGCCGGACTGCGGGCGGCGCTCGACTCCAGGCCTTTCACGGGCATCGATGAACGCTTACCATCCGGTAACCGAATGTTTCTCGGATCCATCCTCCGTCTGCGAGGTACCCATGCAGCCACGCGGTCCCGTCCCACCGCACCCCGCCCGCCGCGCCGTCGCCCGCCGGCTGACCGCCGCCGCCGCGGCGACGGTCACCGTGGCGGCCCTGCTCACCGTCTCCCCCACCGCTCCCGCCACCGCCGCGCCCGCCGTCACCGACGCCATCGACGCCACCACCAGCGGTTTCGCCGCGGGCGACCACTGTCTCGGCGAGTGCTCGGACATCCTGCCGCCGGGGCAGAACGGCAACGCCACCCTCGTCGAGGTGCTCGCCAACCAGGCCCTCGGCACCCTGCCCCGGCACGCCGGAGACCAGCTCGGCCGGTACGCCGACCTGGTCTACGGCTACGCGGGGCTGCGCGAGGACCAGCTCGGCGCGTTCTTCAACGACGCCGGCTTCGGGGTGCCGGCCGACCAGGTCGAGCGCCGCTACTCGCCCCGCGCCGACGCGACCATCGTGCGCGACCGGGCGACCGGCGTGCCGCACGTCACCGGCAGCACCCGCGGCGGCACCATGTTCGGGGCCGGCTACGCCGGGGCCGAGGACCGACTGTTCACCATCGACCTGCTGCGCCACGTCGGGCGGGGCACCCTCACGCCGTTCGCCGGTGGCGCGCCCGGCAACCGGGCCCTGGAGCAGAGCGTCTGGCGCAACTCGCCGTACACCGAGGCGGACCTGGCGGCCCAGGTGGAGGCGCTGCGACGCAAGGGCCCCCGGGGCGAGCAGCTCTACGCCGACGTGCAGGAGTACATCGCCGGTATCAACGCCTACATCGGGCACTGCATGGCGCACCGCAACTGCCCCGGCGAGTACGTGCTCACCGGGCACCTGGACGCGGTCACCAACGCCGGGGGGCCCGAGCCGTTCCGGATGACCGACCTGATCGCCATCGCCGGCGTGGTGGGCGGGCTGTTCGGCGGCGGGGGCGGCAACGAGATGCAGTCGGCGCTGGTCCGGCTGGCCGCGCGGGCCCGCTACGGGGTGGTCGAGGGGGACCGGGTCTGGACCGCCTTCCGCAGCCGGGAGAACCCGGAGACCGTGCTGACCCTGCACGACGGGCAGAGCTTCCCGTACGGTGGCGCCCCCGCGAACGCGTCCAGCGTGGTGCTGCCGGACGGCGGGTCGGCCCGGGTGGAATCCGTCGTCAGCGACGCCACCGGCACGGCCACCGGCGCCGCCGTCGGCGGACCGTCCGAGCTGGCCGCCGCGCTGTCCGGGCTGACCATCGGCCGGGCCAGCCGGGGCATGTCGAACGCGGCGGTGATCTCGGCCGAGCACTCCGCCACCGGCCACCCGATCGCCGTGTTCGGTCCGCAGACCGGGTACTTCTCGCCGCAGCTGCTGATGGTGCAGGAGTTGCAGGGGCCTGGGATCAGTGCCCGTGGCGCGGCCTTCGCCGGGCTCAACCTCTACGTGCTGCTCGGCCGGGGCCAGGACTACGCGTGGAGCGCCACCTCGTCGGCCCACGACATCACCGACACCTACGCCCTGCCGCTGTGCACCGTGGACGGCAGCGCACCCACCCTGGCCAGCAACCACTACCACTATCGGGGTCGGTGCCAGCCGATGGAGGAGATCTCCCACGTCAACGCCTGGCGGCCCACCCTCGCCGACGGCACGGCGGCCGGGTCGTACCGGCTGGTCGCCCGGCGCACCGCGCTCGGCCTGGTCGCCTGGCGGGGCACCGTGGGCGGCCAGCCGCACGCCTTCACCCACCTGCGCTCCACCTACCGGCACGAGGCGGACTCGGCGATCGGCTTCCAGATGTTCAACGACCCGGCCGCGATGGGCGACGCCGCGGCGTTCCGCGAGTCGGCCGGCACCATCGGGTACGCGTTCAACTGGTTCTACGTGAACTCCACCGAGTCGGCGTACCTGAACTCGGGGCTCAACCCGGTCCGGGCGGCCGGGTCCGACCCGAACCTGCCGATGCGGGCCGATCCGGCGTACGAGTGGCGCGACTTCGACCCGACCACCAACACCGCCGCGTACCAACCCCTGGCCGAGCATCCGTACTCGGTGGACCAGGACTACTACGTGAGCTGGAACAACAAGCAGGCCAAGGACTTCGGGGCCGCCGACGGCAACTTCACCTTCGGCCCGGTGCACCGGGTCGACCTGCTGGACCGGCCGATCCGGGCAGCGCTGGCGGCCGGGCGCACCTTCGATCGGGCCACACTGACCTCGCTGGTCGAGCGGGCCGGGCTGACCGACCTGCGCGGCGCCGAGGTGCTCGACGAGCTGATCCGGGTGCTGGAGAGCCAGCCGGTCACCGACCCCGACCTGGCCGCCGTGGTGACCAAGCTCCGCACCTGGCGTGCCGACGGGGCCCTGCGGGTCGAAACGGCCCGCGGCAGCAAGGTCTACCGGCACGCCGAGGCGATCCGGATCTTCGACGCCTGGTGGCCACTGCTGGTCAACGGCCAGTTCAAGGCGCCGCTCGGCGCCGAGCTCTACCAGGCGCTGGTCAACGCCATGCAGATCAACGAGTCGCCGTCCGGGCAGCAGCGCGGCGACGAGTCCACCCTGCCCACCTCCGCCAACGAGGCGCAGGGCCACAAGGGCTCGTCGTTCCAGTACGGCTGGTGGGGTTACGTGGACGCCGACCTGCGCGCGGTGCTGGGCGAGTCGGTGCCCGGCGGGCCGGCCCGCCGGTACTGCGGCGGCGGCGACCTCGCCGCCTGCCGCCAGATCCTGCTGGACACGCTGCGCAGCGCCGCCGCCCAGCCGGCGACCCAGGTCTACCCCGGCGACGCCAGCTGCGCGGCGGGCGACCAGTGGTGCGCCGACGCCATCGTGCAGTCCCCGCTCGGCGGGCTGAAGCAGCCCGTCATCGCCTGGCAGAACCGGCCGACCTACCAGCAGGTGGTGTCGTTCCCGGCCCGCCGCGGCGACGACCTGACCAACCTGGCCGCCGGCCGGCCGGTCACCGCCTCCAGCAGCCAGCTCTTCCTCCCGGCGAGCCGGGCGGTGGACGGCGACCCGGGCACCCGGTGGTCGAGCGGCTGGTCGGACAACCAGTCGATCACCGTCGACCTCGGGTCGGTCCGGCCGGTGGCCCGCACGGTGCTGCGCTGGGAGGCGGCGCACGCCCGGTCGTACCGGATCGACGTCTCCGCCGACGGCGCCGGCTGGCGAACGGTCTGGTCCACCACCGCCGGTGACGGCGGCACCGACAACAACCGGTTCGCCGCGACCAGCGCCCGCTACGTGCGGATGGTCGGGCTGACCCGGGCCACCTCCTACGGCTTCTCGCTCTGGGAACTGGAGGTGTACCCGCACTGAGCCGGCTGGCTCACCAGATCATCCGCAGCGCGAGCAGCACGATCAGCGCACTGGCCAGCAGCGCGGTGACCAGCCGGCCACGGTCGGAGGTGAGCAGCCGGCCGAGCAGCGAGCCGCCACCGGCGACCAGCAGCTGCCAGCTCGCCGAGGCGGCGAACGCTCCGGCCACGAAGGCCACCTGGCCGGCGGGCATCCAACCACCGGACGCCTGCCGGCCGATCACCAGGGCCACGAAGTAGACGATGGTCATCGGGTTGAGCAGGGTGAGCGCCAGCAGCCCGAGGAACGCCCGGCCCGGCGTGGCCAGGGCCCGCTCGGCCCGCGCCGGACCGGGCGGGCGGTGGTGCCGGCGCAGCGCGCCCACGGCGAGCTGCCCGGCGAGGAGGAGCAGGATCACGACGGCCGACCAGCGCAACGGGGTCGCCACCGGGCGCACCAGCCCGGCCAGGGCCGCGCCGCCGAGCACGGCCAGCGCGGCGTAGAGGCCGTCCGCCACCGCCACCCCGAGGGCCGCGGCGGCGCCGACCCGCAACGAGGTACGGGCGGTGAGCCCGATGACCACGATGGCGATCGCCCCGACGGGCACCGCCACCCCGTAGCCGGCCAGCAGGCCGGCGAGCAGCGCGTCACCCATGACGACCGGTACCGGGTCGCGGCCGCCCCGGCGCCGACCGCTGTCGCCCGGCGGCGATGGCCGCGGCGACAGGGACGGTGCGGGACGACTTCGACTCGATCACCGGGCAATTGTCGCCGGACGCCGTCCCGCCCCGCGACCGGTTATCCGTCGGTCGCGTCGGAGTTCCGCCGACCGCGCACGGAAAAGGCCCCGACCTGGGTCGGGGCCTTTCCGGTGTCTCGCCAGCCGGCAGGACGGATCAGACGTTGAAGCCGAGCGAGCGGAGCTGGTCGCGCCCCTCGTCGGTGATCTTGTCGGGGCCCCACGGCGGCAGCCAGACCCAGTTGATCCGGATGTCGTTGACCAGTCCCCCGCCGGGGCCGGTGGTCAGCGCCTGCCGGGCCTGGTCCTCGATCACGTCGGTGAGCGGGCAGGCCGCCGAGGTGAGCGTCATGTCCAGCGTCGCGACGTTCTCGTCGTCGACGTGCACGCCGTACACCAGGCCGAGGTCGACCACGTTGATGCCCAGCTCGGGGTCGACGACGTCCTTCATCGCCTCCTCGATGTCGGCGACGACGGCCTTGCCGCCCGCCGCCGTCGGGGCGCCGTCGGTCGCCACGGCACCGGTCGCCGGCGTCGTGGCGGCGTCACCGGCCTCCGGCGTCGCCGCAGTGGCGGTGTCCTCGCTACTCATGCCTTCACCTCCGTCGGGCTCACGCCCACGCCGGCGCGTGCCGCGGCGTCCTTGAACGCCATCCACGGCAGCAGCGCGCACTTGACCCGGGCGGGGTAGCGGGCGACGCCCGCGAAAGCCACCCCGTCACCGAGCACGTCCTCGTCCGGGGTGACCTGGCCACGCCCGGACATCAACTCGACGAACGCCTCGTGCACGGCGAACGCCTCACCCGCACCCCGACCGCGCAGCAGCTCGTGCAGCACGCTCGCCGACGCCTGGCTGATCGAGCAGCCCATCCCGTCGTACGAGATGTCGTCGAGCGTGTCGCCGTCGGTGGCCACCCGGACGGTGATCTCGTCACCGCAGGTCGGGTTGACGTGGTGCGCCTCGGCGACCCGGGCGTCCGGGTCGGCGTCGCGCAGGCCACGCCCGTGCGGGTGCTTGTAGTGGTCCAGGATGATCTCCTGGTAGAGCTGGTCGAGCTGCATCAGTCGAACACCTTCCGTGCCTGCTCGAGCCCCGCCACCAGGGCGTCGATCTCCTCCGTGGTGGTGTACAGGTAGAACGAGGCCCGCGTCATGGCCGGCACGCGGAACCGCGTGCACACCGGCTTCGCGCAGTGGTGCCCCACCCGCACCTGCACGCCGAGCGAGTCGAGGACCTGCCCCACGTCGTGCGGGTGGATGTCACCGAGCGCGAACGAGATCGTCCCACCCCGGCCGACCGGCACCGTCGGTCCGAAGATCCGCAGCCCCGGCACGGTGGCGAGGGCGTCCAGCGCGTACGCCGTCAGCTCCTTCTCGTGCCACTGGATGGCGCGCATCCCGATGCCGGTGAGGTAGTCCACCGCCGCGCCGAGCGCGACCGCCTCGGCGATCGGCGGGGTGCCGGCCTCGAACCGGGCCGGCGGCGCGGCGAACGTCGAGCCCGCCATCGACACCGTCTCGATCATCGACCCGCCGCCGAACACCGGGGGCATCGCGGCGAGCAGCTCGCCCCGGCCCCAGAGCACGCCGATGCCGGTCGGGCCGCACATCTTGTGGCCGGTGAAGACGATGAAGTCGGCGTCGTACTCGACCACGTCCATCGGCATGTGCGGCACCGACTGCGAGCAGTCGAGCAGCAGCAGCGCCCCCACCTCACGGACCCGCTGGGTGATCCGGGAGGTGGCGTTGACCGTGCCGAGGATGTTGGACATGTGCACCAGCGAGACGATCTTCGTCCGCTCGGTGACCAGCTCCTCCAGCCCCGACTCGTCCAGCCGCCCGTTGTCGGTGACCGGGAACCAGCGCAGCGTCGCGCCGGTGCGCTCGCAGAGCAGCTGCCACGGGACGATGTTCGAGTGGTGCTCCATCTCGGAGATCACCACCTCGTCACCCGGGCCGAGCCGGAACCGCGGGTCGGCGTCGGGCCGCAGCGAGGCGTTGGAGAACGCGTACGCCACGATGTTGATCGCCTCGGTGGAGTTCTTGGTGAACACCACCTCGTCCACGCTCGGCGCGTTGATGAACGCGGCGATCTTCGCCCGCGCCCCCTCGTACGCCTCGGTCGCCTCGGTGCCCAGGGTGTGCACCGAGCGTGACACGTTCGCGTTGTGCATCGCGTAGTGCTCGGCGAGCACGTCGAGCACCTGGCGCGGCTTGTGCGAGGTGTTGGCGCTGTCGAGATAGACCAGCCGGTGCCCGTTGATCTCCCGGTCCAGGATCGGGAAGTCGGCGCGCACTCCCGCCACGTCGAAGCGTGGCACGTCGTCGTACTGCGGCATCCCGGACGGGATCGCGATGGTGGTCATCTCAGCCGGCCCCTGTCGTGTCAGGCCCGCGCCGAGCCGGCCCCGGCGGCGTAGCGCTCGTAGCCCTCGGCCTCGAGCTTGTCGGCCAGTTCCGGGCCGCCCTGCTCGACGATCCGGCCGGCGACGAAGACGTGCACGAAGTCGGGCTTGATGTAGCGCAGGATGCGGGTGTAGTGGGTGATCAGCAGCACGCCGGTGTCGCCGTTGTCGCGGACCCGGTTGACGCCCTCGCTGACCACGCGCAGCGCGTCCACGTCGAGGCCGGAGTCGGTCTCGTCGAGGATGGCGATCTTCGGCTTGAGCAGCTCCAGCTGCACGATCTCGTGCCGCTTCTTCTCACCGCCGGAGAAGCCCTCGTTGACGTTGCGCTGGGCGAACGCCGGGTCCATCTGCAGGCGCTCCATGGCGCCGCGCAGCTCGCCGCCCCAGGTGCGCAGCTTCGGCGCCTCGCCGTCGATGGCGGTCTTGGCGGTCCGCAGGAAGTTCGCCACCGAGACGCCGGGGACCTCGACCGGGTACTGCATGGCCAGGAAGAGACCGGCGCGGGCCCGCTCGTCGACGGACATGGCCAGCACGTCCTCGCCGTCGAGGGTCACCGAACCGCCGGTGATCTCGTACTTGGGGTGGCCGGCGATCGAGTACGCCAGGGTGGACTTGCCGGAGCCGTTCGGCCCCATGATCGCGTGCGTCTCGCCCGAGCGGACGGTCAGGTCGACACCGGCCAGGATCGGCTTGAGCTCACCCTCGGGCAGCTTGACCGACACCTTCAGGTCGCGGATCTCCAGGGTGCTCATTATCGGGTCACTCCATTGCTCGGCGTCAGGCTGACGTAGATGTCGCCGTCGCGGACTTCGACGGGATAGACGGGAACGGGTTCGGTGGCGGGCAGCCCGGTGGGCTCACCCGTCCGCAGGTCGAAACGGGATCCGTGCAGCCAGCATTCCAGCGTGCACCCCTCGACCTCGCCCTCGGAGAGGGCGACCGCGGCGTGCGAGCACTCGTCGCGGACGGCGTGGAAGGTGTCGTCCTCGGCGTGCACGAGCGCGATCTGCGTGCCGTCGACGTCCGCGCTGATCGCGGTCCCCTTCGGCACGTCCTCGGTCGAGCAGATCTTGATCATCAGGCGCCCGCCTTGGCCAGCCGGGCCTCGATCGCGTCGCCGAGCCGCTCGCGCAGCTCCTCGACCGGGATCTTGTTGATCAGCTCGGCGAAGAAGCCGCGCACCACCAGGCGCCGGGCCTCGCCCTCCGGGATGCCCCGGGCCATCAGGTAGAAGAGCTGCTCGTCGTCGAAGCGGCCGGTCGCGCTCGCGTGGCCGGCGCCGGCGATCTCGCCGGTCTCGATCTCCAGGTTGGGTACGGAGTCCGCCCGCGCGCCGTCGGAGAGCAGCAGGTTCCGGTTGATCTCGTACGTGTCGGTGCCGGTCGCCTCGGCGCGGATCAGCACGTCGCCCACCCAGACGGTGTGCGCGTCGTCGCCCTGCAGAGCACCCCGGTAGCCGACGTAGCTGCGGCAGTCCGGCACGTTGTGGTCGACCAGCTGGCGGTGCTCCAGGTGCTGGCCGCCGTCGGCGAAGTAGACGCCGTACAGCTCGGCCTCGCCGCCCCGGCCGGTGTACTCCACCGAGGTGTACTGCCGGACCAGGTCGCCGCCCAGGCTGACCTGGATGTGCGTCACCTTGGCGTCGCGGCCCAGCTTGACCTTGAGGTGCTGGGCCTGCACCGCGTCGGCGGCCCAGTCGGCGACGGTGACCAGGATCAGCTTCGCGCCCTCGGCCACCGACACCTCGACGTTGTCGGCCAGGGTGGCCGAGCCGACGTGCTCCAGCACCAGGGTGACCTCGGCGAACCGGCCGACGTCGACGAAGGTGTGCCCGAAGGCCAGCTGATCGGCGCCGTCGCCGACCACCCGCAGGCTCACCGGCGCGCCGACCACGGCGTCCCGGGCGACCTCGACCAGCAGCGCGTCGCCCGCGCCGCCGTACGCCAGCGCGCTGACCCGGTCGACCGGGGTGAGCACGCTGCCCACCCGCGGGTCGTCCGCGCCGATCCGGCCGACGGTGACGCCCTCGGGCAGGTCGCCGTACTCGTGCCGGACCGTGGCGGTGGCGGCCTGCGCCCCGCCGACCAGCCCGCGCAGCCGCTTGAGCGGGGTGAAGCGCCACTCCTCCTCCAGGCCCGTGAGGGCCGGGAAGTCGGCGACGTCGTACGAGCGGAGCGCCTGCGTCTTGGTGCTGGGCGGCGCGGAAGCCTGGGTAGTCATCTCTTCCTTGGTCTGTTCTGCGACGACGGAATCAGGTGAGCGGACGGCGGGCCGGTGTCGGCCGGCCCGCCGGGTGGGGCGGCGGCGTCAGCCGACCGCGCCCTCCATCTGCAGCTCGATCAGGCGGTTGAGCTCCAGGGCGTACTCCATCGGGAGTTCCTTGGCGATCGGCTCGATGAAGCCGCGCACGATCATCGCCATCGCCTCGTCCTCGCTCAGACCGCGGCTCATCAGGTAGAAGAGCTGGTCGTCGCTGATCTTGGAGACGGTCGCCTCGTGCCCCATCGACACGTCGTCCTCACGGATGTCGACGTACGGGTAGGTGTCCGAGCGGGAGATGGTGTCGACCAGCAGCGCGTCGCACTTGACCGTGCTCCGGCTGTGGTGCGAGCCCTCCAGCACCTGGACCAGGCCCCGGTACGAGGTGCGGCCGCCGCCCCGGGCGATCGACTTGGACACGATGGTGGAGGAGGTGTGCGGCGCGGCGTGCACCATCTTGGCGCCCGCGTCCTGGTGCTGGCCCTCGCCGGCCATGGCCACCGAGAGCACCTCGCCCTTGGCGTGCTCGCCGGTCATGTAGACCGCCGGGTACTTCATGGTCACCTTGGAGCCGATGTTGCCGTCGACCCACTCCATGGTCGCGCCCTCGTGGCAGACGGCGCGCTTGGTGACCAGGTTGTACACGTTGTTCGACCAGTTCTGGATGGTCGTGTAACGGCACCGGGCGTTCTTCTTGACGATGATCTCCACGACCGCGCTGTGCAGCGAGTCGGAGGAGTACAGCGGCGCGGTGCAGCCCTCGACGTAGTGCACGTACGCACCCTCGTCGACGATGATCAGCGTCCGCTCGAACTGGCCCATGTTCTCCGTGTTGATCCGGAAGTAGGCCTGCAGCGGGATCTCCACGTGCACGCCCTTCGGCACGTAGATGAACGAGCCACCGGACCAGACGGAGGTGTTCAGCGCGGCGAACTTGTTGTCGCCGACCGGGATCACCGTGCCGAAGTACTCCTTGAAGATGTCCTCGTGCTCGCGCAGCGCGGTGTCGGTGTCCAGGAAGATGACACCCTGCTCCTCAAGGTCCTCACGGATCTTGTGGTAGACCACCTCGGACTCGTACTGCGCCGCGACACCGGCGACCAGGCGCTGCTTCTCCGCCTCCGGGATGCCCAGCCGGTCGTAGGTGTTCTTGATGTCCTCGGGCAGGTCCTCCCAGCTGGTGGCCTGCTTCTCGGTGGACCGGACGAAGTACTTGATGTTGTCGAAGTCGATCCCGGTGAGGTCCGCGCCCCAGGACGGCATCGGCTTGCGGCCGAACAGGCGCAGGCCCTTCAGCCGCAGGTCGAGCATCCAGGCCGGCTCGTTCTTCTTCGCCGAGATGTCCCGTACCACCGCCTCGTTGAGACCGCGCTGGGCGACCGCCCCGGCGACGTCGGGGTCGGACCAGCCGTACTCGTAGCGACCCAGGGCGGCGAGCTGCTCTTCCTGGGTCAGGGGCTGGACGATCTGCTCGGTCATTTATCTGTCCTCACAGTGGTGACGGTGTTACCGGACTGGGCACGCGGCTGGGCCGGGATGTGCGTGGTGCACACCCCGTCGCCGTGCGCGATGGTGGCCAGGCGCTGCACGTGGGTGCCGACCAGACGGGAGATCACCGCGGTCTCGGCCTCGCACAGCTGGGGGAACTCGGCGGCCACGTGCGCCACCGGGCAGTGGTGCTGACACAGCTGGCCGCCGGAGGCGATCGTGGACGCGTTGGCAGCGTAGCCCTCGGCGGTGAGCGCGCTCGCGAGCGCCTCCGCCCGCGCGAGGGGGTCGCTCCCCGCGTCCTCCATGGCGCCGCGGCAGCGGGCCTCCAACGCGGCGACCTGGTCGGCGGCGAACGCCTCGACCGCGTCGGCACCGCCGTTGCGGGCGATCCAGCGCAGCGCGGCAGTGGCCATGTTGTCGTAGTGGTGGGTGCCGCAGCGGACCCGGGCGGCCTCGGTCAGCAGGAAGACCTTCGCCGGACGGCCCCGCCCGCGGCTGCCGCGCACGGCCTGCTCGCGGGCGACCACGTCACCGTCGGCGAGCATCGCGTCGAGGTGCCGGCGGATCGCGGCCGGGCTGAGCCCGAGCGCCGAGCCGAGCTGGGCCGCGGTGGTCGCGCCCCGCTCCAGCAGCAGCTGGGTGACCCGGTCCCGGGTGGAAAGATCAGTGGACGACGCGGTAGAACCAGCGACCGTCCCGGTCGCCGGCTGCTGCTCGGAGAGCGCCGCCGCGTTTTTCACAACGCCAACGTTACGTAATTCGACGGAGGCCCGCAAACCCGGGCCCCGGTGATCCCCGACACCGGCGTGGCGGAGTCACCCGATCGGGATCCACTACGGTGCGTAGGATTCGCTCCGTGAAGCGATCCGTCCGGTTCCCGGTCTCCGCCGCTCTGCTGCGCCGCCTCGCGTACGCCTCGATCGTGGCAAACGTGGCCATCGTCGTGACCGGCGGGGCCGTCCGGCTCACCGCCTCCGGGCTCGGCTGCCCGACCTGGCCCCGCTGCACGGACGAGTCGTACACCACCACCGCCGAGATGGGCGTGCACGGGGTGATCGAGTTCGGCAACCGGCTGCTGACCTTCGCAGTGGGGATCATCGCGCTGGCCACGGTGCTGGCGGTGCTGGCGTACCGGCCGCGGCGCAAGGGGCTGCTGGGGCTCTCGGTGGCGGTGTTCCTCGGCATCCCGGCGCAGGCCGTGATCGGCGGGATCACCGTGCTGACCAACCTCAACCCGTGGGTGGTCGGGCTGCACTTCCTCGCCTCGATGGCGGTCATCGCGGCCGCGTACGCGCTCTGGCGGCGGATCAAGGACCCGGACGGCCCGGCGGTGGCCGTGGTGCCCGGCCCGCTGCGCACGCTGGCGGCGCTCACCACGGTGGTCAGCGTCGCGGTGCTGGTGGTGGGCACCTGGGTCACCGGCAGCGGCCCGCACGCCGGCGACGGCGGCGCGGCCCGCAACGGTCTCGACCCGGAACAGATCTCCCAGGTGCACGCCGACGCGGTGTTCCTGCTGCTCGGGCTCTCCGTGGCGCTGGTCTTCGCGTTCCGGGCGGTCGGCGCGACCGGCCCGGCCCGGGCCGCCGTGGTGCTGCTCGCGGTGGAGCTGGGTCAGGGCGTGATCGGCTTCGTGCAGTACTTCACCGACCTGCCGGCGCTGCTGGTCGGCGCGCACATGCTCGGCTCCTGCCTGGTGCTGCTGGCCACCCTCTCGGTCCTCTGGTCGACCCGCGAACGCCGCCCGGTGGCGCCGGCACCGGCCGCCGCCCCCGTCGAGGAACCGGTCCCCGCCACCGCCTGACCCCGGCCGCGCGGCCGGCTGCGCCCCGGATGTCGGTGCCCCCGTTTGCGGCGCGTCGGGGCTTCCCGGCCGTGGGAGACCCGACACGCCGCAAATGGGGATCAATCACCCCGTGGCGCGTCGAGGAGTGGTCAGGCTCGCAGGCGGGCCAGGTGGGTGCGGATGGCGTCGGCGAGGCGGTCGGCGGCCCCGTCGGCGTACCCGAGGAAGAGCGACGGCTCGGTCAGCTCCAGCTCCACCAGGACGGGCGCGCCGTCGGGACCGGGGATCAGGTCCACCCGGGCGTAGAGCAGGCGCTCGGACCCGCCCGGCACCTGCGCCAAGACCCGTTCCGCGACGGCCAGCTGGTCCGGGCCGGCGGTGCGGGCGCTGATCTGCTCGGGCTTGTACAGCCCCTCCACGCCCAGGTCCGGGCCCTCCAGCATCGCGCCCTTGCGGATCGCGTGGCTGAACGCCAGCCCCTGCGGACCGGCCAGGAACAGCAGCGCCGTCTCGCCGGCCGTGTCCACCGCGTCGAGGTACGGCTGCACCATGGTCAGCCGGCCCGCGTCCGACAGCCGCCGCACGTGCGCGGCGGCCAGCTCGCGGTGCTCCGGGTCGGCCAGGTCGTAGCGGCCGGTGTCCTGGCTGCCGGCGCTGACCGCCGGCTTGATGACGTACTCGCCGGAGTCGGCGGGCGGTCGCCAGGACTCCCCCGGCGCCACCCACGAGGTCGCCACGACGGGCACCCCGGCCGCCGACAGCTCGCCCAGGTAGCGCTTGTCGGTGTTCCAGCGGACCACGTCGGCGGGGTTGACCAGGGCGGGCACGGTCTGCGCCCAGGCGACGAACTCGTCGCGGCGCAGCGCGTAGTCCCAGGGCGAGCGGAGCACGACCAGGTCGTACCCGGCCCAGTCGACGCTCGGGTCGTCCCAGACGGCCGGCTCGGCGGTGACGCCGCGGGCGGCCAACGGGGCGAGTACGAGCCGGTCGTCCGGGTCGAGGTCGGCGAGCCGGTCGCAGGTAACGAGAGCGACCCGGGGTTCCCCCCGGGTCGACTGGTGGTGAGGGGTCAATTTATGTCAACGGGCCATCGTGCGCCGGGCCATCGACCGCCAGAGGTCGTTGCTCGGACGCATCTGGTCCATCAGTTCACGCTCCCAGGCGTTCTCGACGGTGACTCCCGCCTTGGCGCACGCCTGCCGCGCCTGGACGGTGTCGTCCGCGAACTGGTCGGCCCACGCGCCGTCCTCGCCGACGAGGACGATCCGTGCGCCACGCTTGCCGACGTACTCGATGACCGCCTTCGCGCCACCGTGGCCGGCGGCGAACGACTTGATGCCCGAGACCAGCCCGTTGGGGGCCTGCTCGGCGGTCTGCTCAGCCGTCAGCGTCGTATCGGAACCATCTGCCATGACGCGAAGCCTAAGCAGACACCGACCCGAAGGTGCGAGAACCATGAACTATTTGTGATGCCAATTACCTACAGGTTTAAGGAAGACCACAGGTGATTCGCCCGTACTTGTCGGATAAGTGAGGGCGAATCGGGCGGCCCGGATCGCCCCACTGAGTCCGAGTTGAGTCGATGGGACTCAGACCGAAAACCGACTCGGGAAATTCATGGTCTTGACAGCGGCGATCAGGCCCGAAGGGCCGCCCGGCGGTGCTCAGACCAGCGCGTCGAGGGCGACCGCGGCGAAGAGGATGGTGAGGTAGGTCGTCGACCAGTGGAACAGCCGCATCGGCTTGACGGCCTCGCCGCGGGTCACCCGGCGGCAGAGCCGGTGCGCCTCGACCACGAAGATCCCGCCCACGACCAGCGTCGGCACGCCGTAGATCGCGCTCATCCCCATTGGCCACAGGGCCAGCGAGAGCAGCACGGTGATCCAGGCGAAGGTCAGGATCTCGGCGTTCACCCGCCGGGCCGAGGCCACCACCGGCAGCATCGGGATACCGGCTCGGGCGTAGTCGTCCTTGTACTTCATCGCCAGGGGGTAGAAGTGCGGCATCTGCCAGAAGAAGACCACGCCGAAGAGCACCCAGGCCTGCGGTGCCAGCGAGCCCGTCACCGCGGCCCAGCCGATCAGCACCGGGGCCGCCCCGCAGGCGCCACCCCAGAAGGTGTTCGTCGGCGTGGTGCGCTTGAGCCAGAGCGTGTAGACGACGTCGTAGTAGACGATCGCCGCCAGGGTCAGCCCGGCCGCCAGCAGGTTGGTGAAGGCCGCCATCAGCACCACCGACACCGCCGCCAGCACCAGGCCGAAGACAAGCGCGTTGCGCGGCGAGACCGTGTGCGCCGGCAGCGGACGACGCTTCGTGCGCCGCATCAGCTGGTCGATGTCCCGGTCGATGTAGCAGTTGATCACGCTGGCCGCGCCGGCGGCGAGCGAGCCGCCGACCAGCACCACGGCCACCAGCCACAGCGACGGCAGGCCGCCGTCGGCGAGCATCATCGCCGGCACGGTGGTGACCAGCAGCAGCTCGACGATGCGAGGCTTGGTCAGCGCGACGTACGCCGCGACGACCGACCGGAGGTGGCGGCGGGCCGGCTCCTCGACCACCGTGCGCACCGGCGGCTGCCCGGCAGGGTTGCTGACGGGGCGCTCGGTGATCATGCTCACGGATTGCCACCTTCCGGCATCGGCAGGGAGATCAGGTCGGCGGGACCCGGGGAGGGTCCACACACCGACCCACAGACTACGCGCCGTCGTATTGGCTGCCCGGGCGACCCGACAACGGTGCCAGCCGTCACACCGTCGGGCTCAACGACCGGTCCGACACGACTCGTACCGCACAGGGTGCAGTGATCCCCGGGCGGACGTTTACGACCGCTCGATAGGGTCATCAGTGAGGGTTCCGCCCATCTGCCGAGGAGCACAACCATCGTGGCTGCCAACCGACCCGAGCACCCCGCACTCAACTGGACCGACCTCGATCGCCGGGCCGTCGACACCGTCCGCGTGCTGGCCATGGACGCCGTGGAGAAATCCGGCAACGGCCACCCGGGCACCGCGATGAGTCTCGCGCCCGCGGCGTACCTGCTCTTCAACCGGGTGATGCGGCACAACCCGGCCGATCCGAACTGGCCCGGCCGGGACCGCTTCGTCCTCTCCGCCGGGCACTCCAGCCTGACCCTCTACATCCAGCTCTTCCTCTCCGGCTACCCGCTCGCCCTGGAGGACCTGCAGTCGCTGCGGCAGTGGGGCTCGCTCACCCCGGGGCACCCGGAGCACGGGCACACCCCCGGCGTGGAGACCACCACCGGCCCGCTCGGCCAGGGCCTGGGCAACGCGGTGGGCATGGCGATGGCCGCCCGCCGCGAGCGTGGCCTGTTCGACCCGGAGAGCGAGCCGGGCGGCTCGGTCTTCGACCACGACATCTGGTGCATCGCCTCCGACGGCGACATCGAGGAGGGCATCAGCCACGAGGCCAGCGCGCTCGCCGGGCACCAGCAGCTGGGCAACCTCACGGTGATCTACGACGACAACGAGATCTCCATCGAGGACGACACCCGTATCGCCAAGAGCGAGGACGTCGCGGCCCGCTACGAGGCGTACGGCTGGCACGTGCAGACCGTCGACTGGCGCACCGGCGACGCCGACCAGGGCGACTACCACGAGGACGTGGAGGCGCTGCACCAGGCGCTGCTGGCCGCCAAGGCGGAGACCGGCCGTCCCTCCTTCATCGCGCTGCGCACCATCATCGGCTGGCCCGCCCCGAACAAGAAGAACACCGGCAAGATCCACGGTTCGGCGCTCGGCGGCGAGGAGGTGGCCGCCACCAAGCAGCTGCTCGGCTTCGACCCGGCGCAGAGCTTCCAGGTCGACGAGGAGGTCCTCGCGCACGCCCGCCGGGTGATGAGCCGCGGCGACGCCGCCCAGCAGGAGTGGACGACCGCGTTCGACGCCTGGGCGCAGGCCAACCCGGAGCGCAAGGCGCTCTGGGACCGGATGGCCGGCCGGGTGCTGCCGCAGGGCTGGACCGAGGCGCTGCCGACCTTCCCCGCCGACGCCAAGGGCCTGGCCACCCGGGCCGCCTCCGGCAAGGTGCTGGAGGCGCTCGCCCCGGTGCTGCCGGAGCTCTGGGGCGGCTCGGCCGACCTGGCGGAGAGCAACAACACCACCATGAAGGGCGAGCCGTCGTTCATCCCGGCCGCCCACGCCACCAAGGACTTCCCGGGCCACGAGTACGGCCGGACGCTGCACTTCGGCATCCGTGAGCACGCCATGGGAGCGATCCTCAACGGCATCGCCCTGCACGGCGGCACCCGCCCGTACGGCGGCACCTTCCTGGTGTTCAGCGACTACATGCGCCCCTCCGTGCGGCTGGCCGCGCTGATGAAGCTGCCGGTGGTCTACGTCTGGACGCACGACTCGATCGGCCTGGGTGAGGACGGCCCGACCCACCAGCCGGTGGAGCACCTGACCGCGCTGCGCGCCATCCCGGGCCTGAGCGTGGTCCGCCCGGCGGACGCCAACGAGACCGCCTGGGCCTGGCGGCAGGCGCTGGAGCACACCGACCGGCCGACCGCGCTGGCGCTGAGCCGCCAGGCGCTGCCGACGCTGGACCGGGAGACGCTGGGCAGCGCCGAGGGCGTGGCCAAGGGCGGCTACGTGCTGGCGGAGGCGTCCACCGGCAAGCCGCAGGTGATCATCGTCGGCACCGGCTCCGAGGTGCAGCTCTGCCTCACCGCCCGGGAGCGGCTGGAGGCCGACGGCACCCCCACCCGGGTGGTCTCGATGCCCTGCCAGGAGTGGTTCTACGAGCAGGACGAGGCCTACCGGGAGTCGGTGCTGCCGCGCGGGGTAAAGGCACGGGTGAGCGTGGAGGCGGGCATCGCCATGTCGTGGCGCGGCGTGGTCGGCGACCTCGGCGAGAGCGTCAGCCTGGAGCACTACGGGGCGAGCGCCCCGCACACCGTGCTCTTCGAGCAGTTCGGGTTCACCCCCGACCGGATCGTGGCGGCGGCACACGCCTCGATGGCCCGGGTGGGCGACATCACCGGTTTCACGACCGGCAACTGAGGGGAGCGTGGACGGCATGACGGACAGGCTGAGTGAGCTCACCGCCGCTGGCGTGGCGGTATGGCTCGACGATCTTTCCCGGGTACGACTGAGCTCCGGCGGGCTGGACCAGCTGCGCCGGGAGAAGCACGTGGCCGGGGTGACCACGAACCCGACCATCTTCGCGAAGGCGCTGAGCGACGCCGACGAGTACAACTGGCAGCTGAAGGACCTCGCCACCCGTGGCATCGAGGTCGAAGAGGCCGTCCGCATGCTCACCACGTACGACGTGCGGTGGGCGTGCGACGTGATGCGCCCGTCGTACGACAAGAGCGCGGGCGTGGACGGCCGGGTCTCCATCGAGGTGGACCCCCGGCTGGCCCACGAGACGGACCGGACCGTCGCCGAGGCCAAGGCGCTGTGGTGGCTGGTGGACCGGCCGAACCTGTTCATCAAGATCCCGGCCACCGAGGCGGGCCTGCCGGCGATCACCGCCACCCTGGCCGAGGGGATCAGCGTGAACGTGACGCTGATCTTCGGCCTGGACCGGTACTCCGCGGTGATGGACGCCTTCCTCGCCGGCCTGGAGCAGGCGAAGGCGAACGGCCACGACCTGTCCAAGATCGGCTCGGTGGCGTCGTTCTTCGTCTCCCGCGTCGACTCCGAGGTCGACAAGCGGCTGGAGAAGATCGGCTCGGACGAGGCCAAGGCGCTGCGCGGCAAGGCGGCCATCGCCAACGCCCAGCTGGCGTACGAGCGCTACGGCGAGGTCTTCTCCTCCGACCGGTGGCAGGCCCTGGCCGACGCGGGCGCCCACCCGCAGCGGCCGCTCTGGGCGTCCACCTCGACGAAGAACCCGGACTACCGGGACGTGATCTACGTCGAGGAGCTGATCGCCCCCGGCACGGTGAACACCATGCCGGAGCCGGTCATCCACGCCTTCGCCGACCACGGCGAGACCCGCGGCGACACCATCACCGGTTCGTACGACGCGGCCCGGAAGGTCTTCGCCGACCTGGAGTCGGTGGGCGTCGACATGTCCGACGTGATCGCCACCCTGGAGCGGGAGGGCGTGGAGAAGTTCGAGGCCAGCTGGCTGGAGCTGCTCGACGGGGTGCGCAAGTCGCTCACCGCCGCCGCGCAGGGCACCGGCGCGCCGAACAAGGCCGCCAAGGGCAACGCGCGGGCCGCCGAGCAGGCCGGGGGCAACGCGTGACCAACGGCGTCGGATCCGTCGCGGGGCCCCGCCCCGCGGCGCTCCACGCCGTCGCCCAGCCGAGGTGGCGACATGGGTGACCTGCTGGCCGGCCCGGCGGACGCGTCCGCCGGGCTGGCCGTGCACGGCGCGGACGCGGTCGACAGGTCCGCGCCCGCGTCGGTACGGGACGCGCTGGTCGGCCGGGACGTCCCGGCCCGGCTGGCCGCCGGGGATCCCGCCCTCTGGGGACCGGCCGTCGAAGCGGCGGCGAAGAACCGCCTCGGCTGGCTGGACGCCCACCGCCGCAGCCGGGAGCTGCTCCCCCAGCTCGCCGAGCTGGCGGCGGAGCTGGACGACCTGGACCACGTGGTGCTCGCCGGGATGGGCGGATCCTCGCTCGCCGCCGAGACCATCACGCGCACCCTGGGCCGGCCGCTGACCGTGCTCGACACCACCGACCCCGGGCGGGTCCGGGCGGCGCTGACCGACCGGCTGGAGCGCACCGTGGTCGTGGTGGCCAGCAAGTCCGGCACGACGGTGGAGACCGACAGCCACCGCCGGGCGTACTGGCAGGCCTTCCTGGACGCCGGGATGACCGAGGCCGAGGCGGCCCGGCACTTCGTGGTGGTGACCGACCCGGGCTCGCCGCTGGAGGCCACCGCGGACGAGATGGGCGTGGTGGTGCTGCCGGCCGACCCCGAGGTGGGTGGACGCTATTCGGCGCTCACCGCGTTCGGTCTGGCTCCCGCCGCGCTGGCCGGGGTGGAGGTCACCGAGCTGCTGGACGACGCCGAGGCGTTGTCGGCCGCGCTGGGCCGGGACCGGGACAACCCGGCTTTGGCGCTCGGGGCGGCGCTCGCCGCGGCGGCCACCACCGGCCGGGACAAGGTGGCCCTGGTTCCCGACGGCACCGGCCTGGACAGCCTGGGCGACTGGGTCGAGCAGCTGCTCGCCGAGTCGACCGGCAAGGCCGGGCTCGGTGTGCTGCCGGTGGTGGTGGAGTCGCCGCAGGCGCCCGGCGCCACCGGGCCGGACGTGCTGACCGTCAGCTACGGCGGCGCGCTGACCGCCGGGGACGTACCCGGGGGCGGCTGCGAACCCGACCTGACGGTGAACGGCCCGCTCGGCGCCCAGTTCCTGACCTGGCAGTACGCGACCGCGATCGCGGCGGTGGTGCTCGGCGTCGACCCGTTCGACCAGCCGGACGTCGCCGCGAGCAAGGAGCACACCCGACGGATCCTGGCGTCCGGACCGCCGGCGCAGGCGCCGTCGTCCACCGAGGGCGCCATCGAGGTGTACGCCCCGCCGGGCGCCCCCGCCGACCTGGCCGGCGCGCTGCGCCACCTGCTCGACGGGCTGGGCGACGCGGGCTACCTCGCCGTGTCGGCGTACCTGGACCGGGTGGGCGACGCGGACGCGGCGCGGCTACGGCCGCTGCTGGCCGAGGTCGCCGGGCGGCCGGTCACCTTCGGGTGGGGGCCCCGCCACCTGCACTCCACCGGGCAGTATCACAAGGGCGGTCCCCCGGTCGGGAGCTATCTTCAGCTCACCGGGGCGGTGGACGTTGATCTCCCGGTGCCGGGGCGGCCGTACTCCTTCGCGGAACTGCAGGCGGCGCAGGCCGCCGGCGACCGGCAGGCACTGACCGACCGGGGCCGACCGGTGCTACGGCTGCACCTGACCGACAGGCCCGCGGGCCTGGCCCAGCTGCTGGATGCGATCGGACGATGGCGGGCGTGACGATGAACGACATGGACCAGACGGAGCGAGGAGGCGGCGTGAACCCGCTGCGCGACGCGCAGGACCGGCGACTGCCCCGGATCCCGGAGCCCTGCGCTCTGGTGATCTTCGGGGTGACCGGTGACCTGGCGCGCAAGAAGTTGCTGCCAGCGGTCTACGACCTGGCCAACCGGGGGCTGCTGCCACCCGGGTTCGTGGTGCTGGGCTTCGCCCGGCGGGACTGGGGCGACGGCGACTTCGAGTCGCTGGCCCACGAGGCGGCCAAGAAGCACGCCCGCACCCCCTGGCGCGAGGAGGTCTGGGCGCGGCTCGCCGGCAACATCAAGTTCGTCGGCGGCTCGTTCGACGACGACGACGCCTTCGACCAGCTCGCCACCACCCTGGACGAGCTGCGCGCGACCCACGGCATCCAGGGCAACGCGGCGTTCTACTTCTCCATCCCCCCGGCGGCCTTCCCCGTGGTGCTCAAGCAGCTGGCCCGCACCGGCATGGCCGACAACGCCAAGTCCGGCGGCTGGCGCCGGGTGGTGGTGGAGAAGCCGTTCGGCAACGACCTGCCGTCGGCCAAGGAGCTCAACGACCTGGTCGACGACGTCTTCACCAGTCAGGACGTCTTCCGGATCGACCACTACCTGGGCAAGGAGACGGTCCAGAACATCCTCGCCCTGCGGTTCGCCAACAACCTCTTCGAGCCGCTGTGGAACTCCAAGTACGTCGACTCGGTGCAGATCACCATGGCCGAGGACGTCGGCATCGGCACCCGGGCCGCGTTCTACGACTCCGTCGGCACCGCCCGGGACGTGCTCCAGAACCACCTCCTGCAGCTGCTCGCCCTGGTGGCGATGGAGGAACCGACCAGCTTCGACGCCGACGAGATCCGTGCCGAGAAGCTCAAGGTGCTCAAGGCGATCACCCTGCCGGACGACATCTCCCGGGGCACCGTGCGCGGGCAGTACCTGCCCGGCTGGGTCGGCGGCGAGCGCGCCGTCGGCTACCTGGAGGAGGAGGGCGTCCCGGCGGACTCCACCACCGAGACGTACGTCGCCGTGGAGCTGGGCATCCAGAACCGCCGCTGGGCGGGGGTGCCGTTCTACATCCGGGCCGGCAAGCGGCTGCCCCGCCGGGTCACCGAGGTGGCGGTCGTGTTCAAGAAGGCGCCGCACCTGCCGTTCAACGCGGCCGACATGGAGTCGCTCGGCCCCAACCAGCTCGTCATCCGGGTGCAGCCGGACGAGGGCGTGGTGCTGAAGTTCGGCTCCAAGGTGCCGGGCACCACCATGGAGGTCCGGGACATCGCGATGGACTTCCAGTACGGCGAGGCGTTCACCGAGTCCAGCCCCGAGGCGTACGAGCGGCTGGTGCTGGACGTGCTGATCGGCGACCGGACGCTCTTCCCGGACGCCGCCGAGGTGGAGCAGAGCTGGCAGGTGGTGGACCCGCTGGAGCACGCCTGGGCGGGCACCACGCCGGAGCCGTACCGGGCCGGCGAGTGGGGGCCCCGGGCGGCCGACGAGATGCTGGCGCGCGAGGGCCGCGCCTGGCGGCGGGCATGAGCGCGCACGTGAGCGGAGACAGCGGCGTGCGCGGGCACGGCGAGCGGACCGGGAGGCTCCAGTGATCGGCCTGTGGGACACCACCGGTAACGAGGTGGTCAAGGCACTCGCCGCCGAGCGGCGCAGTGCGGGTGGGGTGGCCAGCGGCATGGCGCTGACCCTCATCGTGGTGGTGGACGAGAAGCGGGTCCGCGAGGCGGAGGCGGCGGCGACCATCGCCGCCGCCGCCCACCCGTGCCGGCTGCTGGTGGTGGTGCGCACCGACGTGGAACGGGAGCGCAACCGGCTGGACGCGGAGATCGTGGTGGGCGGGCGGCTCGGCCCGTGCGAGGCGGTGGTGACCCGGATGTACGGCCGGCTGGCCCTGCACGCGGAGTCCGTGGTGATGCCGCTGCTGGTGCCGGACGTCCCGGTGGTGACCTGGTGGCACGCTGATCCGCCGGCGGAGATCGCCACCGACTTCCTCGGCGTGGTCGCCGACCGGCGGATCACCGACGCCGCCCAGGCGGTGGACCCGATCGAGGCGCTGCGCCGGCGGGCCCACGACTACGCGCCCGGCGACACCGACCTGGCGTGGACCCGGATCACCCCGTGGCGCACCCTGGTCGCCGGGGCGTTCGACACCATCGAGGCCCGGGTCACCGAGGCGACGGTGGTCGCGCCGCGCACCGACCCGACCGCGGCGCTGATGCGCGGCTGGCTGGCGGCCCGGCTCGGCATCGACCCGGTGTTGGAGCACACCGACGAGTTCCCCCGCATGCGTGAGGTGCAGCTGCGCTGCGCCAACGGCGACCAGCTGACACTCACCCGCAACGACAGTGTCGCGGTGTTCCGGCGTAGTGGCCAGGAGGACCGGACGCTGCCGCTGGTACGCCGCCCGCTCGGTGACGAGCTGGCCGAGGAGCTGCGCCGGCTCGACGCCGACCAGGTCTACGCCGAGGCGCTGGGCACGGCGGCCGGCATCACCGGCCTGGACCAGCGGCCCGCCGGCCGGGTGCACGTCTGGAAGGACCCGGCCACTGCCCAGCGGGCCGAGGCCGGGGTCACCGCGCACGCCGGCACCAGCGCTACCCCCTGACCGCTGTCGCCGCGGGGCGGGCCGGAACCGGCCCGCCCCCGGCGCGGCAGGGCGCGACGGACGGGCCGACCGGCCCCCGGGCACGACGAACACGGACCGCACGAGAGCGGTCGGGAGACGAAGGCACAACATGAGTGAGGCGAGTGTCGCCGTACACGCCGACGCCGACCTGCTGGCGCAGGCGGTGGCGGCCCGGCTGGTGGTGAAGCTGCTCGACGCGCAGGCGGACCGGGGTCAGGCGTCGATGGTGCTGACCGGCGGGCGGATCGCGGCGGCGGTCTACCGGGCGGTGGCCGCGCTGCCGGCCCGGGACGCGGTCGACTGGTCCCGCGTCGACGTCTGGTGGGGCGACGAGCGATTCCTGCCCGCCGGGGACCCGGAGCGCAACGAGACGCAGGCCCGGGCGGCGCTGCTGGACGCGGTGCCGCTGGACCCGGCGCGGGTGCATCCCATGCCGGCCTCCGACGGCCCGCTCGGCGCCGACCCGGAGGCGGCAGCCGCCGCGTACGCCGAGGAGCTGGCCCGGGCCACCCGGCCCGGGCACGCCGCGCTCCCCCACTTCGACGTGCTGATGCTCGGCGTCGGCGAGGACGGGCACGTGGCGTCGGTCTTCCCCGAGCACCCGGTGCACTACGACAACCGGCCGGTCAGCGCGGTGCGGGGCAGCCCGAAGCCGCCGCCGCTGCGCACCACGCTCACCCTGCCGACGATCAACACCGCCGAGGAGGTCTGGCTGGTGGCCAGCGGCGCCGACAAGGCCCGCGCGGTCGGCATGGCGCTGGCCGGGGCGGGCTCGGTGCAGCTGCCGGCGGCGGGCGTGCAGGGCGTCGCGCGTACCCTCTGGCTGCTGGACCGGTCGGCGGCGGCCAACGTACCGCCGCGGCTGCGCAGCCTGCGCTGAGCGACGAACGAGGAGCCCCGGCCCCCGGGTGGGGGTCGGGGCTCCGTCGTGTCACTCCCGGCCGCGGCGGCGGCGCAGGGCGGCGAGGGCCTCGGCCAGGATGGCCTCCCCCTCCTCCTCGCTGCGCCGCTCCTTCACGTACGCCAGGTGGGTCTTGTAGGGCTCGGGACGGGCCCGCCCGGGCGGGTTCTCCGCGTCCCGGCCGGCGGGCAACCCGCAGCGGGGACAGTCCCAGAGCGGGGGCGCCTCGGCGTCCACCGCCATCCTGATCTCGGTGGCGTGCCCGTTGCGGCACCAGTAGGTCACCGGCTGGCGAGGTGCGGGCTCGTAGCGCTCGGCGGGGCGTTCCGGGGCGGACCCGATCCGTGAGCCACGGATGACGTTGCCACTGGGCACGGCTGCTCGCTCCTGTCGTCGGAGGGACCGTCGCCCGGGAGGGGGCGGGCGGCGGCGAGGCGGTGCACAACGAACTGCGCGCGGTCCGTAACGGACCGCGCGCAGATTGTACGCCGAGACTCCGACCGGCTCAGGCCCCGGTGTTGAGCTGGAGCTTGAGCCAGAGGCCGAGCCCCACGATGCAGGCGAACCAGATGATGCTCACCAGGACGGTGTAGCGGTCCAGGTTCTTCTCGGCCACCGACGAGCCGGCCAGGCTGGAGCTGACGCCACCGCCGAACATGCTCGACAGCCCGCCACCCTTACCCCGGTGCAGCAGGATGAGCATGGTGAGCAGAACGCTCGTGATGACCAGCAACACGATCAACGTGTATGCGAACCAAATCGGCAGCATGGCTGGGGTCAGTCCTCTCGTAACGATCCTCGCCCGGACAGATCGGGCACTGCGGCACCGACCGGTGGACGGGCGGACTCAAGGATAGCGAGCGATCAGCGGGCGGTGTGCTCCGGGAACCGGCAGATCTTCGCGAACTCCTCGGCGTCCAGGCTGGCGCCGCCGACCAGGGCCCCGTCCACGTCCGGCTGCGCCATGATCGCGGCCACGTTCGAGGACTTGACCGACCCGCCGTAGAGGATCCGGACCTGGTCCGCCGTGCCCTGGTCGAAGGTCTCGACCAGCCGCTTGCGGACCTCGCCGCAGACCTCCTGGGCGTCCTCCGGCGTCGCGGTCTTGCCGGTGCCGATCGCCCAGACCGGCTCGTACGCCACGACGACCTTGGCCACCTGCTCGGCGGTGAGCCCCCGCAGGGCGCCGTCGAGCTGGTCGCAGCAGTGCGTCACGTGCCGCAGCTGCTCGCGGATCTCCAGGCCCTCACCGATGCAGAGGATCGGGGTGAGCCCGTTGGCCAGCGCCGCCACCACCTTCGCGTTGACGATCGCGTCGTCCTCGTAGTGGTAGGCGCGCCGCTCGGAGTGCCCCACCACCACGTACGTGCAGCCCAGCTTGGCCAGCATCGACCCGGCGACGTCCCCGGTGTAGGCGCCCGACTGGTACGGCGACAGGTCCTGCGCGCCGTAGCCGATCAGCAGCTTGTCGCCGTCCACCGCGGTCTGCACGGTGCGCAGGTCGGTGAAGGGCGGCAGGACCACCGTCTCGACGTCGGTGAGCTGCTTCTCGGTGAGGCTCGCGGCCAGCTTCTGCACCAGCAGGTTGGCCTCGAGGTGGTTCAGGTTCATCTTCCAGTTACCGGCCATCAGCGGCCGGCGGGTGACGCTCGCCATCAGTTCTCCAGGGCCGCGATGCCGGGGAGGGTCTTGCCCTCCAGGTACTCCAGTGAGGCGCCACCGCCGGTGGAGATGTGGCCGAACGCGGAGTCGTCCAGCCCGAGGGCCCGCACCGCGGCGGCGGAGTCACCGCCACCGACCACCGTGAACGCGCCGGACTTGGCGATCGCCTCGGCGACCCCGCGGGTGCCGTTGGCGAAGGCCGCCATCTCGAACACACCCATCGGGCCGTTCCAGAAGATCGTCTTCGCGCCCTTGAGCGCGGCGGCGAACCCGGCCACCGTCTCCGGGCCGATGTCCAGCCCGACCCGCTTGCTCGGGATGCCGTCGGCCGGCACGGTGTCGTGCGCGGCGTCCGGGGCGAACGCGTCCGCGGCCACCACGTCCACCGGAAGCAGGATCTTCCCGCCGGAGCGCTCCATCAGGTTGCGGCAGGTCTCGACCATCTCCTGCTCGAGCAGCGAGCTGCCCACCTCGTGGCCCTGGGCCTTGAGGAAGGTGAAGCACATCCCGCCGCCGATGAGCAGCCGGTCGACCGTCGGCAGCAGCGCCTCGATGACCGCCAGCTTGTCGGAGACCTTCGAGCCGCCGAGCACCACCACGTACGGGCGCTCCGGCTGGCCGGTCAGCGTGGAGAGCACCTCCACCTCGCGCAGCACCAGCCGGCCGGCGACGTGCGGCAGCCGGGCCGGTACGTCGAAGACGCTGGCGTGCTTGCGGTGCACGGCGCCGAACGCGTCGTCGACGTACGCCTCGCCGAAGGCGGCGAGCTGGTCGGCGAACGCGCCCCGCTCGGCGTCGTCCTTGCTGGTCTCCCCCTTGTTGAACCGGAGGTTCTCCAGCAGGGCGACCTGGCCGTCGGCCAGCGCCTCCACGGTGGACCGGGCCGAGTCACCGACGGTGTCCTCGGCGAAGTGCACCGGCGCGTCGAGCAGCTCGCCGAGGCGACCGGCGACCGGGCGGAGGCTGAACTGCGGGTCCGGCGCGCCCTTCGGGCGGCCCAGGTGCGAGCAGACGACCACCTTGGCGCCGGCGGAGACCAGCGCGCCCAGGGTCGGCAGGACCGCGCGGATGCGGCCGTCGTCGGTGATCTCACCGGTCTGCTTGTCGAGCGGGACGTTCAGGTCGGCGCGCACCAGCACGCGCCGACCCGACACCCCCTCGGCGAGCAGGTCGTCGAGGTTGCGGATGCTCACAGCGAGGAACCCACCAGCTTGACCAGGTCGACGAGGCGGTTCGAGTAGCCCCACTCGTTGTCGTACCAGCCGACGACCTTGACCTGGTTGCCGACGACCTTGGTCAGCGGCGCGTCGAAGATGCAGGACGCCGGGTCGGTGACGATGTCCGAGGAGACGATCGGGTCCTCGTTGTAGATCAGGATGCCCTTGAGCGGGCCGTCGGCGGCGGCCTTCAGCGCGGCGTTGACCTCGTCGACGGTGGTCTCCCGGCCGACGTTGACGGTCAGGTCGGTGGTCGAGCCGGTCGGGATCGGCACCCGCAGCGCGTAGCCGTCCAGCTTGCCCTTCAGCTCCGGCAGCACCAGGCCGATCGCCTTGGCGGCGCCGGTCGAGGTGGGGACGATGTTCAGCGCGGCGGCCCGGGCCCGACGCAGGTCCTTGTGCGGCGCGTCCTGGAGGTTCTGGTCCTGGGTGTACGCGTGGATGGTCGTCATCAGACCGTGCTGGATGCCGAACGTGTCGTGCAGGACCTTCGCCATCGGGGCGAGGCAGTTGGTGGTGCAGGACGCGTTCGAGATGATCGTGTGCTTGGCCGGGTCGTACTGGTCGTGGTTGACGCCCATGACGACCGTGACGTCCTCGTTCTTCGCCGGGGCGGAGATGATGACCTTCTTGGCCCCGCCGTCAATGTGCGCCTTCGCCTTGGTGGCGTCGGTGAAGAAGCCGGTGGACTCAATGATCACGTCCGCGCCGACGTCGCCCCACGGCAGCGCCGCCGGGTCCTTCTCGGCGTACGCCTTGATGGTCTTGCCGCCCACGGTGATCTCGTCGGCGGTGGCCTTCACCTCGTGCGGGAGGCGACCCAGGATGCTGTCGTACTTGAGCAGGTGGGCGAGGGTCGCGTTGTCGGTCAGGTCGTTGACCGCCACCACCTCGATGTCAGCGCCGGACGCCAGCACTGCCCGGAAGAAGTTACGGCCGATCCGGCCGAAGCCGTTGATGCCAACCCGGATGGTCACAGGTCCCATCTCCTCGCGTTCTGGTCCGCCGGCGTAAGACCCGGACCGGCGGAGGTGTGTGCGCCGACCGTTGGAGCCGGCCGTTGACGGTTCATCTCGGCCACCCCGCCGCGGTCCGTGTGGACCTAGACCGCCGGAGGCGGTGAGCACGGCGAGGAGTGCCTGTGCCGGCCCCCTTGCCGTACGCAGCGACCCTATCCGAGCGTGCCGCGTCCCGCTGCGGCGGGTGGTGACCCTTCTCGCGTTGCCCGGACGCCGCGCGCCACGACGACGCGAGGCCGAGGCGCCCTGGCTGATGCTTCGCCGGCTGCGCTCGCTCCCGTCGCGCAGCCCCACCGTCCTATCAGACCACGAGCATGTCGGGCGTGACGGCCGCTTCCGTATCCGGGATGCCCAGGTCGCGGGCGCGCTTGTCGGCCAGCGCCAGCAGCCGGCGGATCCGGCCGGCGATGGCGTCCTTGGTCAGCGGCGGCTCGGCCAGCGCGCCGAGCTCCTCCAGCGAGGCCTGCCGGTGCTCCAGGCGCAGCCGTCCGGCCGAGGTCAGGTGGTTGGGGGCGTCGTCGGCCAGGATCTCCAGCGCCCGGGTCACCCGGGCGGCGGCGGCCACCGCGGCGCGGGCCGAGCGGCGCAGGTTGGCGTCGTCGAAGTTCGCCAGCCGGTTGGCGGTGGCCCGGACCTCGCGGCGGACCCGGCGCTCCTCCCAGGCCAGCACGCTGGAGTGCGCGCCGATCCGGGTGAGCAGCGCGGCGATCGCGTCGCCGTCCTTGACCACCACCCGGTCCACGCCGCGCACCTCGCGGTTCTTGGCGGTGATGCCGATCCGGCGGGCCGCGCCGACCAGGGCCAGCGCGGACTCCGGACCCGGGCAGGTGATCTCCAACGCGCTGGAGCGACCCGGCTCCGTCAGCGAGCCGTGCGCCATGAACGCGCCCCGCCAGGCCGAGACCGCGCAGCACACGTTCGCCGCCACCACGTGCGGCGGCAGGCCGCGCACCGGGCGGCCGCGCACGTCGAGCAGGCCGGTCTGCCGGGCCAGGGCCTCGCCGTCCTTGACCACCCGGACGATGAAGTGGCTGCCCTTGCGCAACCCGCCGGAGGCGAGCACATGGATCTCGCTTTGATAGCCGTACACCTCGGCGATCTCCCGGCGCAGCCGCCGGGCCACCGCTCCGGTGTCCAGCTCGGCCTCCACCACCACGCGGCCGGAGACGATGTGCAGCCCGCCGGCGAAGCGCAGCAGCGCGGCCATCTCCGCCCGCCGGCAGCAGGGCTTGGGCACGTCGACCCGACTCAGCTCGTCCTTGACCGCGGCCGTCATCGCCATTCTGCGCCCCTCCACGGACCGGTACCGGCGTGTCGCCGGTGATTACGTACGTGTCTAACGATCGGCACCCAGGACAGGCACCAACGCGGCGCCCAGGGCGGCCGGATCATGACGGGGAGAGCCGTCGGTGACGGCGACAGGGGCGAGCACCAGCCGGGCACCCAGCGATTCTGCCGCACGTCCGGCCGGTTCGGGATCACCCACCGCCTTGGAATCGGCCAGCACGAAGTCCACGGTGAGCTGCGGAAGGTACGAGTGCAGGGCGGCCAGGTGGTCGGCGACGGAGAGACCGAGGGTCTCCTTCTCGGCCGCCAGGTTGAGGGTGACCAGCCGTCGGGCCGGGCTGGCCACGATCGCGGCCGCCAGCCCCGGTACCAGCAGGTGCGGCAGCACGCTGGTGTACCAGCTGCCCGGCCCGAAGATCAGCCAGTCCGCCTCGCCCACCGCGGCGACCGCCTCGACGCAGGCGTCCGGGGCGGTCGGGGTGAGTCGCAGCGACTCCACCCGGCCGGTGGTCACCGCCACCTGGTGCTGGCCACGCACCGTGCGTACCTCGTCGGGGTGCTCCGGGTCGGCGCCGCGCACCCGCGCCTCGATGCCCACCGGCTGGCGGGACATCGGCAGCACCCGGCCGACCGCGCCGAGCATCGCCGCGGCGTGCTCCAGCGCGGCCACCGGGTCGCCGAGCTGCTCCATCAGGCCGCAGAGCACCAGGTTGCCCACCGCGTGCCCGGCCAGGCCGTCGCCGGAGTCGCCGGCGAACCGGTGCTGGAAGAGCCCGGCGCTGCGCCGGGTGGCCGGGTGGTCGCCGGCCAGCGCGACGAGGGCCTGCCGCAGGTCACCCGGGGGCAGCCCGCCGCGCTCGGCGCGCAGCCGACCGCTGGAGCCGCCGTCGTCGCCGACGGTGACCACGGCGGTGATGTCCAGATCGAGGTCGCCGGTGCAGTGCCGCAGCGCGCGCAGCGAGGCGGAGAGCCCGTGCCCTCCGCCGAAGGCGACCACCTTCGCCGCGGTCATTCCCGCCCCAGGTCCCGGTGCTGCGCGTTGGCGGCCAGACCCGACTGGCGCAGCCGGCCGGCCAGCTCCTCGGCGATGGCCACGCTGCGGTGCTTGCCGCCGGTGCAGCCGACCGCCACGGTCAGGTAGCGCTTGCCCTCCCGCTCGAAGCCGCCGGTGGTGGCGTTGACCAGGTCCGCGTACCCGGAGACGAACGCGTCCGCGCCCTCCTGGCCCAGCACGTACGCGCTGACCGCCTCCTCCCGGCCGGTGTGCTCGCGCAGCTCCGGCACCCAGTACGGGTTGGGCAGGAACCGGGCGTCGAGCACGAAGTCGGCGTCCGGCGGCAGGCCGTACTTGAAGCCGAAGGAGATGACGGTGACCCGCAGCCGGCGGGCGTCCTCGGCGCCGAAGAGCTCCTCGATGCGGCGACGGAGCTGGTTGACGTTCAGGTGGCTGGTGTCGATGATCACGTCCGCCTGGTCGCGGGCCTCCTCCAGCAGGCCGCGCTCCACGGCGATGCCGTCGGCCAGCCGACCCTCGCCCTGCAACGGGTGCGAGCGCCGGACGCTCTCGAACCGGCGGATCAGCACCTCGTCGTCGGCGTCGACGAAGACCACCCGGGGTGAGAAGCCCCGGTCCCGCAGCTCCCGGATCGCCCCGGCCAGGTCGGTGGAGAAGGCACGCGAGCGCACGTCGAGCACCATCGCGGTACGCCGGGCCGCGCCGCCGGCCTTGACGGCCAGCTCGGCCATGTCCAGCATCAGCGCCTGGGGCAGGTTGTCCACCACGTAGTAGCCGACGTTCTCCAGCGCCCGGGCGACCGTGCTGCGGCCGCCACCGGACAGCCCGGTGACCACCACCAGTGTGGTGTCCGCCTCCGCCGTCGCCGCGCCGCCGTCCGGGGCGTACCCGTCGGCCGTCCGCACCTCGCTCACCACTACCCCCCAGCCGTGCCGCGCCCGGTTCGTCCCGGACACGCATGGTCGATCAGCGACTCTATCCCGCCGGGCGGCGTCAATCGGTTCCCGCCCGTCCGACCGGTCCCGATGTCGAGCCGGACGGCCTTTCGGGGAAGCGGCGGCGGCCGGGCCGGTATTCCCGGGCGGGTCGGCGGCGGCCGGTTGTCGGCGCGGGCTCGTAGACTCCGCGGATGACCTCCCCCACCGACCTGCGCACCGAGGACGCGCTGCGGGTGCTCCGCCGGGTCTTCGGCTACGACGCCTTCCGCGGCTTCCAGCGGGAGGTCATCGACCACGTGGGGGCCGGCGGCGACGCGCTGGTGCTGATGCCCACCGGCGGCGGCAAGTCGCTGTGCTACCAGATCCCCGCCCTGGTCCGCGAGGGCGTCGCGGTGGTCGTCTCGCCGCTGATCGCGCTGATGCAGGACCAGGTCGACGCGCTGACCGCGGTCGGCGTCCGGGCCGGTTTCCTCAACTCGACCCAGGACCTCGAAGCCCGCCGCCAGGTCGAGAAGGCGTTCGTCGTCGGCGAGCTGGACCTGCTCTACCTCGCCCCGGAGGCGCTGGGTTCCCGGGCCACCCTCGGCCTGCTCGACCGGGGCCGGATCGCCCTGTTCGCCATCGACGAGGCGCACTGCGTCTCGCAGTGGGGGCACGACTTCCGCCCCGACTACCTGGCTCTGTCGATGCTGCACGAGCGGTGGCCGGCGGTGCCCCGGATCGCGCTCACCGCCACCGCGACCAGCGCCACCCGCGCCGAGATCGCCAGCCGGCTCAAGCTCACCGACGCGCGGCACTTCGTGGCCAGCTTCGACCGGCCCAACATCCAGTACCGGATCGTGCCGAAGAAGGAGCCGCGCAAGCAGCTGCTCAGCCTGCTGCGCGACGAGCACCCGGGCGACGCGGGCATCGTCTACTGCCTGTCCCGGGCGTCGGTGGAGAAGACCGCCGAGTTCCTGGTCGCCAACGGGGTGGCCGCGCTGCCGTACCACGCGGGCCTGGACGCGGCCACCCGCGCCGCCAACCAGCAGCGTTTCCTGCGCGAGGACGGCCTGGTGATGGTGGCGACCATCGCCTTCGGGATGGGCATCGACAAGCCGGATGTCCGGTTCGTCGCCCACCTCGACCTGCCGAAGTCGGTGGAGGGCTACTACCAGGAGACCGGGCGCGCCGGGCGGGACGGGCTGCCGTCGACCGCCTGGCTGGCGTACGGCCTCCAGGACGTGGTGCAGCAGCGCAAGTTGATCGAGACGTCGGAGGGCGACCTGGCCCACCGGCGCAACCTCGCCGCCCACCTCGACGCGATGCTGGCCCTCTGCGAGACGGTCCGCTGCCGCCGGGTGCAGCTGCTCGAATACTTCGGCCAGACCGGCGCGGCCGGCTGTGGCAACTGCGACACCTGCCTGACCCCGCCGGAGACCTGGGACGGCACCGTGCCGGCGCAGAAACTGCTCTCCACCGTGTTCCGGCTGGACCGGGAACGCAACCAGCGCTTCGGCGCCGGGCACTGCGTCGACATCCTGCTCGGCAAGCAGACCGACAAGATCACCCAGTACGGCCACGACTCGCTCAGCACCTTCGGCATCGGCACCGAACTGCGGGAGGCCGAGTGGCGCGGGGTGGTCCGGCAACTGCTCGCCGAGGGGCTGCTCGCCGTCGAGGGCGACTACGGCACCCTGGCGCTGACCGAGGCCAGCGCGGAGGTGCTGGGCCGCCGCCGCACGGTGACCATGCGCCGCGAGCCGGAGCGGCCGGTGTCCGGCCGGTCCGCGAAGCCCCGCGGCGCGGCCGCCGTCGTCGCCGACCTGACCCCGGCGGCGGCGTCGGTCTTCGAGCGGCTGCGCGCCTGGCGGGCGGCCACCGCCAAGGAGCAGGGCGTGCCGGCCTACGTGATCTTCCACGACGCCACGCTGCGGCAGATCGCCACCGAGGCGCCCACCTCACTGGCCGGGCTGTCCCAGATCAACGGCGTCGGCGAGAACAAGCTGGCGAAGTACGGCGAGGGCATCCTCGCCGTACTGGCCGACGGCTGACCCGGGCATGGCGAAA